>DAHVQK010000053.1 GCA_027317845.1 Gammaproteobacteria bacterium | reverse complement strand
GATCCGGATCAAATTCCGGCCGGCGATGGGCGCTACAGTGCCGCCCATGACCGTGCCGACCCCCTCATTTTCGCACGTCTCAGCTGCGAGCGGCCGCGCGCCTGCCCGCCCCGATATTGCGGAAAATACCTATGAGCGGCTGCGTGGCGCGCTCTCCGAGCCGGAGTGGCTGCTGTTCGAGCCACTCATCCGCGATATCGAGCGCCTGAAGGCCGAGCGCAGGGCGATCATCCTCGCCCACAACTATCAGACCCCGGAGATTTTTCACGGCGTTGCGGATTTGAGGGGTGACTCGCTCGCGCTCGCGAGAGAGGCGGCCGAGGGCGATGCCGATGTGATCGTGATGTGCGGCGTGCGCTTCATGGCGGAGACCGCGAAGCTCCTCAATCCGGGCCGCACGGTTCTCCTGCCCGACACCCAGGCCGGGTGCTCGCTCGCGGAGGCGATCCAGCCGCAAGAGGTGCGTGAGCTGCGCCGCAGGCACCCCGGAGTGCCGGTGGTGTGTTATGTGAATACGTCTGCGGCGGTGAAGGCCGAGTGCGACGCCTGCTGCACCTCGGCCAACGCGGTCGCGGTCGTCGAGGCGCTCGGCAGCGAGCGTGTCATTCTGGTGCCGGATGAATATCTCGCCCGCTACGTCGCCGCGCAGACTCAGGTCGAGATCATATCGTGGCACGGTCATTGCGAAGTCCATGAGCGGTTCCGGGCGGCCGAGGTCACGGAGTTCCGCACACTCACCGGCGCTTATGTGCTCGCCCATCCGGAGTGTCCGCAAGAGGTGCAGCAGGCGGCGGACTATGTGGGGTCGACGGCGGGCATGATCTCGCGCCTCGCAGCGCGCCGCCCCGCATCCGCGTTGCTCCTCACCGAGTGTTCGATGGCGGACAACGTCGCCGTACTGTATCCCGAGATTCGCTTCCTGCGCCCGTGCAATCTCTGCCCGCACATGAAGCGCATCACGCTCACGAACATCCGCGACTGCCTGGAGCGCCTCGAGCCGCGCATCGAAGTGGCGGACGAGGTGGCCGCGGGTGCCCGCAGAGCGGTTCTGCGCATGATGGAGCTGACCGCATCGCCTCGCGTGCGGTCCACCGATCCCCTCGCTTCGGGACCTGCCAGTCCGCCCGGTGTGTGAAATGCAGGAAACCGATACCGATGTCCTCATCGTGGGCGCCGGGCTGGCCGGGCTCGCTGCGGCGCTCGGCACCAGCCCCCGCCGGCGGGTCACACTGTTGTGTCCGCGCACACCTCCTTCGCTGACCGCCAGCTCGCTCGCGCAGGGAGGCATTGCCGCCGCGGTCGCCGCGGATGACGACCCGGCGCTGCACGCGGCGGACACCCTGCGGGCCGGAGCCGGCGAGAGTTGGCCGCCGGCGGTGATGCTGCTGTGCCGCGAGGCCCCGGCTGCCATCGCCTGGCTCGAGACGCACGGTGTCCACTTCGACCGGGACGGCGATCATTGGGCCTTGCACCGCGAAGCGGCGCATGAAAGGGCACGGGTTCTGCACGTCGGGGGAGATGCGACGGGCGCCGCGCTCACGAATGCGCTCTATCGCGCAGTGCGTGCCGCACCGAACGTCGAGGTGCTGACCGGGCTCACCGCCGTATCGCTGATGCGCGACCCTGCCGGAGTATCCGGGGTCATCGCGGTCTCCTCAGGTGGCGGGGCCGTCGCCTTGCGTGCGAGCGATACGGTGCTTGCGACCGGGGGCATGGGCCAGCTCTACCTGCACACGACCAATCCCACCTCCGCGTGCGGCGATGGTCTCGCGATGGCCCTCAGAGCCGGCGCGCGGCTCCAGGCCCTCGAATTCGTCCAGTTTCATCCCACCGCGCTCGCCTGCGCCGCAGACCCTCTCCCCCTGGTAACCGAAGCGCTTCGGGGAGCCGGCGCCACGCTCATCGACGCACGCGGCCGGCTCATCATGAAAGACGCTCATCCGGCCGGTGATCTCGCGCCGCGGGACATCGTCGCGCGTGCCGTATGGGCCGAAGTGTCACAGGGACAGGGTGTGTGGCTCGATGCCACCGGCATCATGTCGGCCGGGAGCGACGCCTTTCCGCAGGTGAGAGCCCTGTGTCAGGCCCACGGCATCGAGCCGGCGCGCGATCCCATCCCGGTGATCCCCGCGGCGCACTATCACATGGGCGGCGTCGCGGTGGATGTGGACGGGCATACGAGTCTGCCCGGACTCTGGGCCTGCGGTGAGGTGGCTTGCAGCGGTGTCCACGGTGCAAATCGCCTGGCGAGCAACTCCCTGCTCGAGGCTGCCGTGTTCGGCCGGCGCCTGGGAGGCGCGCTCTCGCGCAAGCGAGCCTCGACGAGACACCCGGCCGCCCACCCCGACATGGCGCCGGATGAGACTGCGCTGCAGCTCGATGCGGAGGTCTGGCGCGATCTGCGTCATCTCATGTGGACGCACGCCGGAATCGTGCGGGACGCGCGGGGACTCCTGGCGGGACTCACCGAGTTCGCCGCGCTCTATCGCAGGAGCACGCCGGAACAGGTTCTGCTGCGGGGCCGGCTGTGCCTCGCCAGGGCTGTGTTGACGGCCGCATGGCACCGTAAGCAGAGCCGCGGCGCGCACCAGCGGGCGGATGAGCCCGCACGGTCCCGCCTGCTCTCATCTCAAGCCCTGGGAAGCGAAAGCTCGGGCAGTGCGCCCTTGAACGCCTCTTCCGTGCAGGCCTGATGCGATGGGCGCACTCGAACTGAGCTATTGCACCTTCGGTTTGACCGATCTAGATATTCTGGAAGCCCTCGATGCGGTGGGCCGCGCCGGTTACTCCGGAGTCGAGATTTCCTTCCATCGCCGCCAGCTGAACCCCTTCGACATCGACGATGACGCCCTGGCGGTCATCCGGAAACGCCTCGAGGCCGCTCACCTGAAGCCCGCGTGCATCGCGACCGCCTCCCATTTTTTCACTCCCTCCCGGCCGCACGAACCGTCGCTGATGTCCCTCGACCTCGCGGGCCGCAAGCGCCGCATCGACCTCATCAAGCGCGGCATCCACTTCGCCCGCCGGCTGGGCGCGCCGCTGGTCACCTTCGGCAGCGGCTTCCTGCGCGAGGAGCACGTGAATCACCCCTCGGTGGATCCACACCTGCTCCTGCTGGAGAGCATCGAGGAGTGCCTGCGAGAGATCCGCGATGATGAAGACATCACGCTCCTGATCGAGCCCGAACCGGGCATGCTCATCGAGACGCTGGAACAGGGCCTGGCGCTGATCGAGCAGATCGATTCGCCGCACTTCCGTCTGCACGTGGACCTCTGTCACGCGTATTGCTCCGAGAAGGACTACATCACGGCACTCGTCGAGGCGGCGCCGGCCACCCGTTACCTGCACGTCTCGGACGCCCGGCGGGGCTACAACCTGAAAATCGAAAATGATACCGAAGACCTGACCTTCGACCTGGATGTCGCGGCGAAGCTCATCTACTTCCCCGATACCGCGGACTATCTGCTCGTCGACCGCCACCATCCGCTTTATTTCTGCGATGCGGCGCCGGGGATTGCGCGGCGGCGGCGGATCGACACGCTGCTCGCCCGGGCGGGAGTGGACATGGCCCCGCGTCACGTCGATTATCCGAGCCTGTACGCCGGCGCATCGCCCTTCGACGATGAGATATTCACCTATCTCATCTCCGTTGCGGGGCTGAGCTACGAGGTACTCGAGCGCGCCAGACCGGTGATCGCTCATCTGCGTGGCGTCCGAAGCCCACCCCTCATCGACCGGATGGTCGCCAACACGCGGACCGGCATCGTGCATTTCCACGAGATTCCCGGTGAGGGGACGCTCGACTTCGCCGCGAGCTTCAACGCGCTGACCGGCAATGGATTCTCGGGGTACGCATCGGTGGAGCTCTATCACCACGTCGAATCGTGGGAAAGAGCCCTGCGCGACAGCCACCGGCATCTCGTGAAATTCATCGACACGCCCCGCTAGGGGTCGCGTGCGCGCCGGCCGCAGATGCCCACCGACCTTCCAGAACCCACCATGATCGATGTCGCAGCCCTCGGCTGGGATCCCAAGACCATCGGCGAGCTGGATCACCGGCTGCTCAAGGCGCCGAGCGTCAAGTTACGCTCCGCCATCCCCGGTCGCAACGGCGACGTGATCTATTGCGTGGACCTGCGCATCCGCCGGCCGAACGCCAACCAGGAGCTGTCGGCGACGGAGCTGCATTCCATAGAGCACTTCCTCCTCGAGGGCCTCAAGCGCGAGCTGCCGGAGAATTTCGTGTCCGTCGGCGTCATGGGCTGCCAGACCGGATTTTATCTCACGCTCCTCAACGAAGGCCGCGCCTGGACGATCCTGCGGGTGCTGCAGGACATCCTCACCGGCATCCGCAGCTCGCTCGCCGTGCCGTACGCGCGCATCGACCAGTGTGGCAACTACCGCAACCACAGCCTCGAGCTCGCCCGCGAGGTCGCCCGCGAAGTGTTGGAATCAAGATCAACCTGGATGGACGCCGTATGAGCGAGGGCCTCACCCGGTGGCGTATCCGCCAGAACCGCCCGATCGCCTACGATATCCTCGAGGCTCCCGGGCTCTTCGAGCCGCGGAACCATGCGCTGCTCTCGGTCGGCAGGCTCGAGCAGGGGCGCCGGTTCGTGGTCATCGACCGCAACGTCGCGCGCCACTACGCCGATGACCTGAGCGCCTACTTCGCGCATCACGGGATCGAGGCCAAGGTCGTCTTCTTTTCAGGCGGTGAGCGCAGCAAAAGGATGGACGGTTACCTCGAGATACTGCGCGAGCTCGATGCCTTTCCGATCCGGCGCCGCGATGAGCCCATCATCGCCATCGGCGGCGGAGTGCTCACCGATGTGGTCGGGTTCGTCGCGAGCTGCTACCGGCGCGGCGTGCCGCACATCAAGGTCCCCACGACCCTGATGGGCTATGTCGATGCCTCCGTGGGAATCAAGACCGGCATCAATTTCAACGGCCACAAGAATCGCCTGGGCAGCTTCGAGCCGCCGCTGCGGGTCTTGCTCGACAAGCAGTTCCTGCGGACTCTGCCTCATCGTCACATCCTCAATGGCGTGTGTGAAATCCTCAAGCTCGCGATCATCAAGGATGCCGGTCTGTTCCAGCTGCTCGAGGAGCATGGGGCCGAGAGCATCGGCAAGCGCTTCCAGAACCCCGCCGGCGGGATGATCCTCGAGCGCGCGATCTCGGGCATGCTGGAGGAGCTCGAGCCGGACCTCTTCGAGGACAACCTGTGCCGCAAGGTGGATTTCGGGCACACCTTCAGCCACGGGCTCGAATCCCGCCACGAAGCGCGCCTGCTGCACGGTGAGGCCGTGCTCCTCGACATTGCCGTCTCGACGCTGATCGCCAGCGGCCGACGCCTGCTGTCCGAGCGCGAAACCGGGCGGATTTTCCACCTGATCGATGCGCTCGGACTCCCGCTCGACATCGCTCTTCTCGACGCCGAGCTCCTCTGGCAGTCCCTCCTCGAGCGCATCGAGCACCGCAACGGTTTGCAGCGCTCGCCCATGCCGGACTCGATCGGCCATTGCGTCTTCCTGAATGACATCGCCCGGCGGGAGATCGAGTCCTCCATCACGGCGCTTCACGATCGTACATGCGTAGACCATGAACCAGCTCTCGAACGCTGACCAGCAGGAGATCGCGAAATTCGACCGGGTGTCACGCATGTGGTGGGACACCGCGGGTCCGATGCGCATGTTGCATGTCATCAACCCGCTGCGCAGCGCATTCATCCTCGGGCAGATCGAGCCGCCCCGGCCGAAGATCCTGGACGTGGGATGCGGGGGCGGCATTCTCTCCGAGGCTCTCGCCCGCGCGGGCGCGAGAGTGACCGCGATCGATCTGTCGCAACCGACGCTCGAAGCCGCCCGCCGGCATGCCGCCGCCCACGGCCTCGAGATAGACTACCGCTACTCGAGCGTGGAGCAGATCGTGCAGGAGGCCGGAGGCGGCTTCGATGCCGTCACGTGCATGGAAATGCTGGAGCACGTGCCCGAGCCCCGCGAGGTGATCGCCGAGTGCGCGCGCCTCCTGAAACCCGGCGGGCGGGCCATTTTCTCGACCATCGACCGCTCGCTGAAGGCGTTTCTGTTCGCCATCCTCGGCGGCGAGTACGTACTGAGACTGCTGCCGCGCGGAACGCACCAATACCGAAAACTGATCCGCCCGCGGGAGTTGCGCGAGTGGGCACAGGAGAGCGGCCTCGAATTCACCGCGATCGCCAGCCTGCTCTACAACCCGCTGACGGGACGGTTCCGGGTCGCCCCAGGCAGGGCGGATGTCAACTACATGGCCTGCTTCATCAAGAAAAGGTGAGATTGCGATGCGGCGATTCCTGGCCCTTTCCCGATCGAAGCACGGCATGGTGGATGCCGCCATGCCCGGCTTCGTCGCGCTGCTCTGGCTCGGGCATCTCCCCTCATGGCCGGTGCTGCTGCTCTCGCTGCTCACGGCCGGCGCCGGCTACACCGCCATCTATGCCCTGAACGATCTCGTCGGTGTCAGGGTCGACCGGGAGAAGTTCTCCGGCGCGGGGCTCAACGCGGGCTATTCGCTCGAGGCATCCGACATGCGCTATCCGCTCGCGCAAGGCCTCCTCTCCGTGCGCAGCGGCATCGCCTGGTTCGCGTTCTGGTACGCGATCACGCTAGCCGGCGCCTACCTGTTGAACCCAGCGCTCGTGATCATCGTGCTCGCCGCTGCCGCGCTCGAGGTGCTCTACTGCCTGCTGCTCAAGGTCACCTACTGGCGCACGTTGGTCAGTGGGCTCGTCAAGTCCGCCGGCCCGATCGCCGCGGTATTCGTCGTCACGCCGCACCCCTCGCCATCGCTGCTGCTGTTGTTGCTCGCGTGGCTGATGTGCTGGGAAATCGGTGGGCAAAACATCCCCGCGGACTGGAACGACGTCGAAGAAGACAAGCGGGTCGGGGCCGCGACCATCCCACTGGCCTTCGGACCGCGCGTTGCGGCCTGGCTGGTCGCTCTCGCCCTTACGCTCACCGTTGTGCTCAGCCTGTTCCTGCCCCGCATGTCACCCCTTGCGCTCGGCGTGCCGTATCTGGCGGCGAGCGCCCTGGCGGGTGTGGTCCTGCTGCTGCGCCCGGGCTTTGAGCTCGTGCGCTCCCACGAGCATCGCGAAGCCGCGAGGCTCTTCGATCACGCGAGCCTCTATCCTCTTGCGCAGCTGGCGATCGTGGCAGTTTTCGCGCTGCTCGCCCCGCATATTTGATCTGGATCAAAACCCACGCCCTCCGCAGGGCTAGGCTGACCCATCCGACCTCGAGCTCCGAGTCTCATGCGCCTGCTGTTGATCAATCCCAAGTACCCGGAGAGCTTCTGGACCTTCCGCTGGGCGGTGAGCGAGATTCTGCCGGGTCGGCGCGCGGTCAATCCACCACTCGGCCTCGCAACGCTCGCCGCGCTCTGCCCTCCTCACTGGGATGTCCGCATCATCGATGAGAACGTCGAGCCCCTGCCCCTCGATCCGCAGGCGGATCTGATCGGCGTCGGCGGTATGGGCGTACAGTTTCCGCGGCAGCGCGAGCTGCTCGAGTACTATCGCGGCCGGGGGCACTTCGTGGTGGCTGGAGGCAGCTATGCATCGCTCTGTCCGGAGCAATACGAAAGCCTGGCCGATGCGGTGATCTGCGGCGAGGCGGAGCGGATCTGGCCGCAATTCTGCGCCGATTTCGAAGCCGGATCGGCGCGTGCGCTCTATCGCGAGCAGGATACGATCGATTTGCGCACCTCTCCGACGCCCCGTTTCGATCTGCTGAAGCTCTCACTCTACACGACCGCGACCCTGCAGTTCTCGCGCGGCTGCCCCTACCTGTGCGAGTTCTGCGACATCATCGTGATGTTCGGCCGCAAGCCCCGGCACAAGAGCCTCGAGCAGGTCGGCCGGGAGCTCGATATCCTGCGAGAGCACGGGGTGCGGAAGGTCTTCTTCGTCGATGACAATCTGATCGGCAACCTCAAGGTCGCCAAGAACCTGCTCAGATTCCTCATCGACTACCAGAAACGACACCGCTATTCCTTCAGTTTCGGCACCGAGGCCTCGCTCAACCTCGCCCAGGACGAGGAGCTCATGGATCTCTTTCGGGAGGCGCACTTCGCCTGGACTTTCATCGGCATCGAGTCCCCGGACGAGGCGAGTCTGCGCGAGACGCACAAGCTGCAGAACATGCGCGAGGACCCGCTCACGGCCGTGCGACGGATCCACGCGCATGGCATCGAAGTACTGGCCGGCTTCATCATCGGCTTCGACAACGACACGGTCGCCACCTTCGAGCGCCAGTACGAATTCATCCTGCGCTCGGGCATCCAGACGGCGATGATCGGCCTGCTGAATGCCATGCCGCGCACGCCGCTCTACGAACGGCTGCGTGCCGCCAACCGGCTGCACGTGACAGACAACGACGGTGACAACACCAAGCTGGATACGAACGTCGTGCCTCTCGGCATGTCGCGCGAGGAACTCCTCAGCGGCTATCGCCGCCTGCACGAGCGGTTGCTTGCCGACGGAGCGATCGCCGGGCGCATCCGGCACAAGAACCGCTTCCTCGGCAGAGCCCCGGGGGGAACCGAATACGGGGCCGCGACAAGTCTAGGTATCCTGGCACGCCTGCTCTGGCGCGGCGTGCTGCGGGGAGGTCCGCTTCGAGCCTGGCACTTCCTGCGCAGCTTCCCTTTCACGAAGCCCTGGCAGATTCCCTCCACCATAGGGGACTGGATTGTCGGGTTGTCGATGCAGGATTACGCCCGAAGACATCTCGCGGAGCGGGTACCACAGGCTCCGGCGCTATGGAACACCCGCCTCGCACGCCTCGCGCAGGCCCTGCGGCGCTGTGGCGCGGGCAAAGTCACTGTTGGCCATCGCGAGAGCGATCGCGGAACACCGGCAACGGCGCTCTCGCTGCGGGCCGTCCCGGCCCACGTAAGACGCACTGCGCGGTATCTGCGCGCCTACCTCAACGACACTCCGGGCCGGATCACGCTGCGTTTCGAGGAAATCCACGCCGCCGACGTGCCGCGGCTGCAGCGGTTGCTGCGCCGGCTGACCCATTTCGCGGATCAGGTCTCGATCGAGGCCGGCGCGCTTCATGGACTGATCTCGCTCAACGCCTGGCCCTTCCAGCTCGCGCTGTCGGACTCCGTGAGATGACATGTCCGAGCTCGTGAGGCCAGAGGGCTCTGAGCAGAGCTTCGATATCGTGATCGCAGGGGCCGGCCCGGCCGGCCTGTGCCTGGCGGCGGCCCTCGAAAACCGCCGCCTTCGCGTCGCACTCATCGATCGCCAGCCGCTCGAGAGCCTCTCCGATCCCGTCTTCGACGGCCGGGAGATCGCGCTCACGCACACCTCCGTGCAATCCCTCAAGGACATGCGCATCTGGCCGGGGATCGCCGCGGATGAGGTCTCTCGGATATCCGATGTCCGGGTTTTCAACGGCGCATCCGCGCGCTGCATGCACATCGATCACCTCGACGGTGGTGCGGACGAGCTCGGCTATCTCGTTCCGAACCACCTGATCCGCCGCGCCGCCTACGAGGCGGTCCGGCAAAGGGATCACGTCACGCTCTTCGCCGACACCTCCGTGTCGGAGGTGCGATGGGATCCTGCCGGGGTCCGTGTGACGCTCTCGGACCAGCGAGTCCTTCGGGCGCCCCTGCTGGTGGCGGCGGACAGCCGTTTCTCCGAGGTCCGGCGCATGGCGGGCATCCCGACCCGCTCCCGGGACTTCGGCAAGACCATGCTGGTGTGCCGCATGGAGCACGAAAGGCCGCACGGCCAGGTGGCCTCGGAGTGGTTCGATCACGGACAGACGCTGGCGCTGCTGCCCTTGAACGGCAACCGGTCCTCCACCGTGATCACGCTCCCCGGGAGCGAGGCCAGACGGCTGCAGGAGCTCGACGCCATGGACTTCAACATCGAAGTCGAGCGTCGCTACGGGAGTCGGATGGGGTGGATGCGGCGCACGGGCGAGGTGTTTGCCTATCCGCTCGTGGCCGTGCTGGCGGATCGCTTCACCGGACCCCGATTTGCGCTCGTGGGAGATGCGGCGGTGGGGATGCACCCGGTCACCGCCCATGGATTCAACCTGGGACTGCGTGGCGCGGCGCGGCTCGCCCGCGAGATCGACCGGGCCGCGTTCGACCGCCGGGACATCGGCGCCCCCGCCGTTCTCACCCCTTACGAGCGAGGCCACCGTCGCGCCACGCGGCCACTCTATGCGGCGACCAACGCCATAGTGGGCCTCTACACCGACGAGCGACTGCCCGCCCGCCTCGCGCGCCAGGTGCTGGTGCGCATCGGGGATCGCGTACGGCCCTTCAAACGGGCCCTGGCGAGCTCTCTCACCCAGGCGTCCGTCTCCTGATCGAAACGGCCGGCGGCGAACGCGCCTCCCGCTCCGGCACTGCGGGCGTGCCGCCGACTGATCATCCCCGCCTTCCAGGATGTCACGGCAGAAACGTGACGCCACCCCGCGCGCCCATGCCTCCTGTCTCTCGCGAAGGGGTTGCGCCGGGCCGCCGCGCACGGCACCCGGCGCTTGCCCGAGTCAGATGAGGTGCCCGCGAGGCCGCGCCGAGGCAGGATGCGCCGTATGCGCACGTGAGGTGGGCAAGAGAACCAGGATCCTCGCCCGCAATGGCGTTACGCGCAGCGGCAGCATCGACCTCAGGTAGCGCACCTCGACCGGTGCCTCTCCCGGGAGCGCAAGCCACACGGGCTGCCCGAAGACAACGGAAACGGGGAACGAGGCCCCCCCTATCGGCTGCTCCAGCATCGCCCGGATCAGTTGCATCCGTACCTGCAAGGCACGCCTCCGCGCCATGGCCCACACAGGCATGGCAGAAATCCCACCGTGGCTTTCGGTCACCTGCACAGTGGCGGCGCCACCCGGCCCACGCCAGCTCCAGGTGTGTACGCGCACCGGCCCGCCTGCGGTGTACAGGACCTGTACGACTTCGCGCACGGGCGCGTAATGCCGGTCAATGCGGATCCGCACCGGTTGCGCCGCCAGCGCCAATGCCGGCAGCACCGTGGCCACAAGGGCGAGGACAAGGACGTTCTTTCGCATAGCCACTTCCTTGAAATAACCGGCCCCGAAGGGGCCAACTATTGCCTTCGACCACGCCCTGCCGTCCAAGTTTCATCATGCCGCGCGGAGTGCCGACACGGACGATAGCCTGATGCCTCATCAGGCCCGCATCGAACGTCGGCATGATCGCAACGGACTGCGTCGAGCCGGCCCCGCCTACCCGGACCGCGTCTCTTACGGCGCCGCCTACCCCATCGCCGCCCTCCTACGGCAATCACTCCGCTCCGGTGCAACTCGGCGCGAAACTCGACACCGCAGAACGGCTGCTCGATCTCGAGAACGGCGCGATGCCGGCACCCACTCCCTCACCCCGGGTGCTGCAGTTGCGGGTGTCGGCAGCCTTCGGCGGCTGATCGCGCGGGGCGCATCAACGCGCACCGCACCGCTTAACCGAGAAGCTCCACCAGACCCGCGAGGCGCTCGCGGATCTGGTCCCGTGCGCGGCGGAACCGGACGCGCATTTCCTCCGCCGAAATGGCGGGATCACTGGAAGCGGGGTCCGGTATCGGCCAGTGCAGCCGGCGGACGCGACCCGGCAGGACGGGACACACCTCCTCCGCGCATAGCGTGATCACGACATCCACTGCCTGCGGATCGATCTCTTCCACCGACTTGGATCGATGCCCCGACATATCGATTCCGAGCTCCGCCATCGCCTCGATGGCGTACGGATTGACCTTTGAGGGCCGTGAGCCGGCGCTCTGCACTTCGGTGTCGCGCCCGAGCAACGCACGCGCCAATCCCTCGGCCATCTGGCTACGGGCGGAGTTCGCCACGCACAGAAAGAGAATTCGACGCTTCATGCAGGCCCCCTGGAGCGATCAGGCGTGGTCACGCGGGCGTCGGCCCGGGCACCGCAGGACGTCGCGCTGCCTCGCTCGTACCAACCCCGGGTCCGATTGACGATGCGCACGACCGAGAGCATCACCGGCACCTCGACGAGCACGCCGACGACGGTCGCCAGCGCGGCGCCCGATGCGATGCCGAACAGGCTGATCGCGGTAGCCACCGCCAGCTCGAAGAAGTTGCTGGCGCCGATGAGCGCCGAGGGCGCCGCGACACAATGCGCCTCGCCCAGGGCGCGATTCAGCAGGTAACCGAGACTCGCGTTGAAGTAGACCTGGATGAGGATGGGCACGGCAAGGAGGACGATCACCAGCGGCTGAGCGAGGATCTGCGTGCCCTGGAACGCGAACAGCACAACCAGCGTGGCGAGCAGCGCCCCGAGAGTGAGCGGCTGCAGGATCGCCAGAAGACGCCGCAGGCCCGGCTCACCGCCGCGCGCGAGCACACTCCGACGCACGAGCTGGGCGAGCAGCACCGGGATGACGATGTACAGGCCGACCGAGAGCAGCAGCGTCTGCCATGGCACCGTGATCGCCGCAATCCCCAGCAGCACCCCGACGATGGGCGCAAACGCAAACACCATGATGCTGTCGTTCAGTGCCACCTGCGTCAGGGTGAAATTCGGCTCCCCGCCGGCAAGATGACTCCACACGAACACCATGGCCGTACACGGCGCGGCCGCGAGCAGGATCAACCCGGCAATGGTGCTGTCGATCTGACCGGCCGGCAGCCACGCGCGCAGCACGTGCTCGAGGAACAGCCAACCGAGCAACGCCATGGAGAAGGGCTTGACCCCCCAGTTGATGAACAGCGTCACGCCCATGCCGCGCCAGTGCTCGCGCACCGCCGCGAGCGCCGTGAAGTCGACCTTCATCAGCATCGGCACGATCATCAGCCAGATGAGCGCCGCCACCGGGAAGTTGACCTCGGCAAGCTCGAGCGCCGCCACGTGCTCGAACACGCCGGGGACGATCCGCCCGGCGAGGATGCCGGCCACCATGCACAGCACCACCCAGACGGTCAGATAGCGGTCGAAGCGGGACATCTCAGCGCCTCACCGGGGCCGGTGCACAGGCCGGTGCGCACGCCGGGCCACACGGCGCGTGCGCCGCCGGCACCCCCAGCGTGCAGCACTTGGCGGTGAGGAATTCGATCAGGGTATTCATGCGGGTGAAGTTCGGGCTGTAGTAAAGATGCCGACCGGCACGGCGGCTCGAGACGAGCTCGGCGGCCATGAGTGCCTTCAGATGAAATGACAGCGTCGGCGCCGGGACGCGCAGACGCCGCGCCAGCTCCCCGGGCGTGAAGCCCTCCGGTCCGCGCCGCACCAGCAGCCGGTAGAGCGCGAGCCGCGGCTCGGAGGCTAGCGCACCGCATACGGCAATCGCGTCTTCTGCTTTCATAGTTCCAATCTTATCGAAACGTCACGCGTACGGGAAGCCCCGGCGTCGGCGCCCGATCTGCGCATGACATCTGTCACCCCCGCCCCCTGACAGCCGGCACTGCCGGGCCGTGGCGCGCTGCGCCACGCTCTCGGCACCTGCTCAGCGCCCCTCGGAGCGACGCGATGCGCCCAGCCGACCGTCCGACCCCGCGCGCAGCACCCGCGCCGCCCGCGGCCGTGCCTGCGGTGAGCAAGCGCGTCGGTGCGCTTCGGGCGCTCTACGGCGGGCAGATCAGCGCGCTGCTCGGACCGCACGGTGCCGGCAAGCGCAATGCCGGGGCGGGCCTGATCCACCTGATCTATCTGCCGCTGTGCCTGGTCTCCGGGTGCTGGATTCCGCTGGCCGAGCTGCCCCCGTGGAGGCAGCGCATCGCTCCGGTCCTGCCCACCTACCACCTCGCCCAGCGCGCACTCACCGTGTTCCGCTTCGCCCCGCGCACCGAGGCCCTCACCCATTGGCAGGTGCTCACCGGCTTCGGCGCGTTGATGTTCGCCGTCGCTTGGATTACGGTTCCGCGCAGCGACTCGAGCACCCCATGAGCGAACCGACGCGCACCGACCCCACCTGCCAGAGCCCGAGCGAGCGACGCGGGACGCTGGTGAACCTCGTGTGGCTGTGCTACTCGGTGTTCTTCTTCATCGATGCCGCCCAGCACGGCACGTGGCAGGGCTGGCTCGCCTCGGTGGTGCTGTTCGGCGGCTTCCTCGCGCTGTATCTCGGGGTCGCGATCGGGTCCGGCTCGCGCCGCAGCAAGCGGCTGCTGGTGGCGGCCCTGACGCTGTTTGGCCTCGGCGCCTATTGGGTCAACTCCGGCGCCGGGGTGGTGTTCATCTACGTCGCGGCATTCGCCCCCGCCGTCACCGACTCCGCACTCATCGGCGGCCTCATCATTTCGGGGGCCGCGGCGCTCACCGCCGGCGAAGGCTGGGCGCTGCACTACGGCCCCTGGAACTGGGGCATCTTCGCCTTCTTCACCGTGCCGGCCGGCGTCAGCAGCGTGTTCTGGTCGCTGCGCGCGCGCGCCAACGCCCGACTCACGCTCGCCCAGGAGCAGATCGAACACCTCGCCCAAGTGGCTGAGCGTGAGCGCATCG
>DAHVQK010000134.1 GCA_027317845.1 Gammaproteobacteria bacterium | reverse complement strand
TGACTCCCCTGAAGGGCCCAAGAAGACTACTTGGTTGATAGGCTGGGTGTGTAAGGCCGGTGACGGCTTCAGCTAACCAGTACTAATTGCCCGTGAGGCTTGACCATATAACCTCAAGCGGTCTGACCGCGAGAGGATGATGCGTGGAACCGGTTGTGGCCACGAGGCCGCACCCGTATGGACACATTCGAACGCGACAGGCGTCGAAACGAAACGAACCGGATTGGAGGCGCGTGCGGCCGGCCATGGCTCGACCAGAGCCGGCCGCATGAACCTCAAACAGCTTGCCTGGCGGCCATAGCGAGCGGGAACCACCCGATCCCATTCCGAACTCGGAAGTGAAAACGCTCTGCGCCGATGGTAGTGTGCCCTTCGGGCATGTGAGAGTAGGTCACTGCCAGGCTCTCGGACGCATGACCCCCGGAATCTCGCGATTCCGGGGGTTTTTGCTTTGCGCCGGGACCGCGCGCGGCGTGCGAGAATCGCCTTCATGACCAGCCCCCCTTCCTCCTCCGCGAGCGCAGGCCGTGCTCCGGCCTGATGCGGCGCGGCAGTGCGCCGACGCGGTGCTCATGGTGCGGCCGGCCAGGTTTGCGTACAACCCGGAGACCGCGGCCACGAACGCGTTCCAGCGCTTGCCGCAGCAGGGTGACCAAGGCCCTGGTCCGGCCGCGCGCACCGAGTTCGATGCTCTCGCCGCGGCCCTCGGGGGCGAGGGGATCGGCGTCGCCATTCTGGAGGACTCCCCGGAGCCGGCGAAGCCGGATGCGGTGTTCCCCAATAACTGGATCGGCTTCCACGAGGACGGCACGGTCGTGCTGTACCCCATGCAGGCCGCGAACCGGCGCCGCGAGCGGCGCAGCGATGCCATCGATGCGGCTGAAAGATTGGGCTATCGCGTCTCCCGGGTTCTCGATCTGACGGGTCACGAGGCCCACGACCGCTACCTGGAGGGCACCGGGAGTCTCGTGCTCGATCACCGGTGCCGCATCGCCTACGCCTGTCTTTCTCCGCGCACCGACGAACGGGTGCTGGCGGAGTGGTCGGGCGAACTCGGCTATCGCCCGGTGGTGTTCAGCGCCGCGGACCGCTCCGGGGTGCCGCTCTACCATACCAACGTGCTCCTGTGCATCGGCGAGCGCTTCGTCGTCGTTGGACTGGAGGCCATCGCGCCGTCCGATCGCGAGGGCGTGCTCGAGAGCCTGCGCGCCGGCGATCGGGAGGTCATCGGGATCGGTCAGCCTGAGGTTGCGCGCTTCGCCGGCAACATGCTCGAGCTCGCCTCCTGGGACGAGGCGCTGGGCGAGTGTCGCGTACTCGTCATGTCACACAGCGCCCGCCATGCGCTCCCTGATGAGGCGTTTTCCCGGCTCTCGGCCTGCACCGACGAGGTGCTGGTGGTTCCGGTACCGACCATCGAGCGCCTGGGTGGTGGCAGCGTGCGCTGCATGATGGCGGAGGTGTTCCGGCCATGACGCTGCTCTTCAGGACCGTGCTCGCCTACCTGTTTGGATCGGTCATCGGCAGCCTCATCGTCGGCCGCCTCCGTGGGGGTGTTGATATCCGCACGCTCGGCAGCGGCAATGCCGGTGGCACGAACGCGCTCAGGACCCAGGGCAAGGCGTTCGCGTTCTGGGTAATGCTGATCGACGTCGGCAAGGGCTGGCTCGCGGCCGGCCCGCTGGCGGCAGCGCCTCTGCCCGGCCTCGCCAGCGCACCGCAGGGACAGGCGTGGTCGGTGGCCGCGTGCGGCGTCGCCGTGATCCTCGGGCACGTGTACCCGGTGTGGTATGGCTTCAAGGGAGGCAAGGGAGTCGCCACCCTGATCGGCGCCGTGCTGGGTGCGGCACCCATGCTGCTGGTGCCCATGCTCGCCGTGTGGCTCGCGACCGTCCTGCTCTGCGGCTACGTGGGATTGGCTTCGATGCTGGGTGCCCTCGCGCTGGCGGCCCTCGAGGCCCGGCGGGGCGCGCACGGACCGCTGCTCTGGTTCGCCGTGCTCGCGGCCACCCTGATCGTGTTCACGCACCGCTCCAACATGGCGCGCATGCGCGCGGGCACCGAGCCCCGGGCCCGGCGCCTCTGGCTGTTCGCGCCCCGAGCGAGGTCCTCTTGATGCGCCGAGAAGGTGGTGGTCCAATCGGTCCGCACGCGAAGGCCCATGAACAGCCGCTCGCGGCGCGCGTATTCGCTTGCCTGGCCGATGGCGAGTTTCACTCCGGCGAAGAACTGGCAGGCGCGCTGGGCGTGAGCCGCAGCGCGGTGTGGAAGGCGGCGCGCACGCTACGTGAGCTGGGGGCGACACTGCACGCCGTACCGAACCGGGGCTACCGCCTGCGCACGGAGAGCGAGGCGCTCGAGGCCCGACGGATCCTCGAGCAGCTGCCGCCCGGTGTGCAGGAGTGCGTGCGCAGCGTGGAAACGGCGTGGAGCGTCGATTCTACCAACAGTGTGCTGCTCGCCCGGCCCAACCCGCCCTTCGGGACCAGCCAGGTGCTGCTGGCCGAGTACCAGAGCGCAGGCCGCGGCCGAAGGGGCCGCGCCTGGGTGGCCCCACCCGGTGGCTCGATCTGCCTCTCGCTCAGCTGGAGTTTTCGCGAGGTTCCGCAGGAGCTGGGGGCCCTGGGGCTCGCGATCGGGGTCTGCGTGCTGCGGGCCTTGCGCGGCCTGGGTCTTGAGGGTGCTCGCCTCAAATGGCCGAATGACCTTCTCGTGAGCGGCCGCAAGCTGGGCGGCATCCTGATCGAGCTGCGCGCCGAGTCGGCCGGGCCTGCCTGCGTCATCATCGGCATCGGCCTGAACGTCGCGCTCGGCGAGCCGCTGCTTGCGCAGATCGAGCGCACCGGCATCCCTGCGACAGACCTCATTGCCTCCGGCATGCCACACCCCTCACGCAACACCCTCGTGGCGGCGCTCTTGCGCCATGTGGTGGAAGGGCTCAAGCGTTTCGAGAACGAGGCCATGCGACCGTTCATCGAGGAGTGGCGTGCCGCCGATGCGCTGCGGGGTACACAGATCGAAGTCCGCACCCTGTCCGGAAGCGTGAGCGGCTGGGCCAAGGGCATCGATCTGCACGGCGCCCTGGTCGTCGAGACGCCTCAGGGGATCCAGCGTTTCATCTCCGGTGAGGTCACCGTCAGGCCCGCCCAGTGATTCTGTTGATCGACATCGGCAACACGCGCATCAAATGGGCGCGACTCTCCGACGGGCGGCTGGGCCGGCCGCGCGCGACCCATCATGCGTGCTGGGGCGCCGGGGATTTCGGACGGGTGCTGGGCTCGGGCCCCCGATTCGATCGCATCGTTGTCTCGAGCGTCGCTTCCGCCAAGATCAACGCTGCGCTCTCCCTCGCCGCACGCCGAGCGCAGCAGCCGTCGCCCGAGTTCGTGGCCACCCGACGCCGCTCCTGCGGGGTTACCGTCGCCTATCTCGAACCGTGGCGCCTCGGCGTCGACCGTTTTCTTGCGATGATCGCCGCGCATGAGCGATACGCTCGCTCCGTGTGCATCGTCGGTGTGGGTACCGCCATGACCGTCGATCTGCTCGACGGCACGGGCCGCCATCGCGGTGGCGCCATCATCCCGGCGCCGCAGCTCATGGTGTCCAGCCTGCTCAACGGCACGAGTGGGATCCGCGAGCGCGCCGAGGGCGGAGCGGGCGGCCGGGGCCCTGCACTGTTCGGACGCTCCACACGGGCGGCGGTCAGGCAGGGAGCGCGGTTTGCGGCCGCGGCCACCGTGGAGCGGGCCGTCCGTGAAGCCCGCACTCTGCTCGGGCACACCCCGCGGGTTGTCCTGACCGGTGGTGGCGCGCGCGACCTGCAGTCGCTCATCCACGTATCCGGCGTTCTAGTGCCCGATCTCGTGCTGCAGGGTCTGGCGGTGTGGGCCGCAGAAGGCTGACAATCCCATCGTGCGCACCACCTTCCTCGCTCTGCTGCTCGTCAACCTGATGTACCTGGCCTGGGCCGAGTGGATCGACGTGCCCGTGCCTCCGCCGAATGCGATTGCGGACCTGCCGCGCTTGCGTCTGGCCTCGGCGCCCTCCGGGAGTGACCCCGCCGGCCAGCCGACGGCCCCGGCTTCCACGAGCGGTTCCGGGTCGCAAGGCTCCTCTGCCGCCCAGTGCATATCGGTCGGGCCCTTCAACAGCGGCGGCGACGCTTCTCGCGCATCGGCGTTGCTGATGTCCGAGGGGCTGCCAGCCCAAGAGCGGGTGGCGACGGGTCAGCCGGTCCAATGGTACTGGGTCTCCGTGCCCGCTCCGGCGAGCGCCTCCGAGATCAACGGGCTGCTTGCCCAGCTGAAGGGCGACGGGATCGAGGGTGCGGAACCCATGACGATGAGCGGCGAGCAGCGGATCTCGCTCGGGATGTTCCAGGACCCGCAACTGGCGCTTCGACAGCAGCAGCTTGCGGCGCAGAAGGGCTTCCAGCCGCAGCTCACCGCCGAGCAGCTCGTCCCTCCGCCGGTGTACTGGCTCGATCTGTGGGTGACCGGCGGCACCGATACCCCACCGCTCGAGGCGCTGAAGGCCGAGGCGGGGACGCCCATCGGCATCCAGGCCTGTCCGCCGAACCCGGCAGCGGGTGCTCCGCCGGCAGGCTCGCGGCCGGTCTTGCCTGGGATCCCCGCACCGGGCGCCACCGTCACGGCCACCCCGCCCCGCCCCGCCGCGACGAACCGCCCCTAGGGGTCTTCGTTCGGGATCGGTACAATCTGCGCCCCCGTCGCGTGCGGGCGGGTCACAGGCGCCGGCTTAGCTCAGTGGTAGAGCAGCGGTTTTGTAAACCGTTGGTCGGGGGTTCAAATCCCTCAGCCGGCACCAATTAAACCATTTATATTCAATCACTTCCGTGTTCAGCGGGAACTGCGGCAGTGGCCTTCGCCACAGTTCTGCCACAGTTTCTGCCCACTTTGCGCTACAGTCAAGCCGTCAGCGCCCCGAATTTAAGCGCGACGGAGATGGATGAGGTGGCAAATATCAGAGAGCGCAGAAGAGGCGGCAAGCCCGTATACCAGGCGCAAATCCGCATGGCCGGCTATCCGTCACGGACGGCTACGTTCCCCACGAAGCGGCTCGCAGAGCGATGGGCCAAGACGATCGAGGCGGAAATGATCGAGGGCAAGCATTTTCGCAGCGTCGACGCACGTAGACGTACGCTCGCCGAGGCGATCGACCGGTATCTCGAGAATGAAGCCCCCAAGCTGCGCGACGGGCGCATGCACCGATATACCCTCCCGTGGTGGAGGGAGCAGCTCGGGGGCTACAAGCTGTGTGATATCACGCCGGCATTGCTCGTCGAGTACCGGGATGAGCTTGCAGCGGAACCCTTCAGGCGCGCCAGACCGGGGGCGAAGCATTCCCTTTTAAAGCCAGGGGAGAAGGCTCCCGAGTACAAGCGAAAACCTAACACCGTCAACAACTATCTGGTGCCACTTCGTCGAGTGCTCTCCGTCGCACAGAAAGAGTGGCACTGGATCGCGAACAATCCCATGGACGGAGTGAGCAAGCTCGATGAGGGGCCGCCCCGCACGAGATTTCTTTCCGAGGAAGAGCGCGCGGCGCTGCTGCGTGAAACGGTGAAAGATCCGCAACTGCATTGCCTGGTCCTGCTGGCTCTGTCTACTGCGGCCCGCGCTGGCGAGCTGCTGCACCTCGAGTGGCGCGATGTGGATCTCAAAGAGGGACGCATGCTGTTAGGTCGAAAACCTGGTCAACAGTCGAAGCTTGAAACCAAAAATGGGCAGGCGCGGACTGTGTGGGCGCAGGGCGAGGCACTGCGTTTGCTGAGGGAACGCGCCAAAACTTCGCATCGGGATGGTGACCGCGTGTTCGTGAGTCCGGACCGGCGCGGCGGGCCGAGCAAATACAACTACCACGATCCGTTCGTCTCCGCCGTGAAGGCTGCCGGCATCGAGGACTTCACGTTCCATGGTTTGCGCCACTCAGCCGCAACGTATCTTGCCCAGGGCGGCGCCACATTCCCGCAGTTGAAGGCGGCGGGCGGATGGAAATCAAATGTGGCGCTGCGCTACGTCCATTTGGCGGCCAATGACATGAAGAACATCTTCTCCGATCTTAGTGAGAAGGTGGGCGGTGGGGAGGAGAAAGGGAAGGATCCTGCTTAGCGCCGCCGAGTCTCCTTGCGCGCATCGCGATCGGCGTGCCGCGCGGCGGAGTGAGCAGCCAATGCCAAGTCGCAACACCGCGCAAACTTTGGCGGTCGAGCGATCTTCTTCAGCGCGGTATCGAGCACCCGGTGCACCGGCGCGAGTGCCTCGCGCAGCACCTCAAACTCCGAGTCCGTGATCTTTGTCGACCCGCGCAGAGCGGCGATGGCCGTATCGAGTCCTTCCCTCACCCCATCGAGACCCGCAATGAGCGCATCGCGCTCCTCATGCGCTTCCAGGTGATACGCGTGGAGCGCCTCCTCATCCGTGTTAAACGTCGCCCCTCGGGGCGCGGCTGGCTCCGCTGCCGAAGTCTCCTGTTTGCGCGGCGGCGAGCGCCGAGTAGGTGCCCCCCGCACTCGCCGAAGCGAGAGATACAGCGTGGCGCGGCTCACCCCAAGGCTCTCCGCGACGTCCCGATCGCACTCCCCATCGGCCAAGCGCAGCATCGCGTGCCGCGCTTCTGTATCTGTCATTGCCCGTGGTCGGCCGCGCCCGCGCCGCGCCAATCGCGCGGAGCGGTGTGTGCGATTTATTCGTTCCCGCGCGCTCGCGCGTCGCGATAGGCTGTTAAGCCGCTCTACCCCCTGCAGTATCCGCAAGATTTCGACGAGTACTTCACCGCGGCGAGCGCGCGCCGCGGTGCCATGGATCGCAACGTCAGCCTCGATCATTTCCGCGGTCATCGGCAGCCGACGGCACCGCAGAATATCTGTCCGGGGGTCGAGATAGATCACATACCCCAGCCGCCGTGCGGCCTTTTTCAGCTCGCGCGGACCCATTAATTTTAAGACTGAGTTTTGGTAACTCATTGAA
>DAHVQK010000119.1 GCA_027317845.1 Gammaproteobacteria bacterium | reverse complement strand
GCCATGATCGCCAGCCGCAGCGCCTCCACGCGCCCAGTATTGTCTGACAACAATGCGGGGCGGTGGCATAGCTGAGCGCGGTGAAGAGCATGCCCGTCAGGCCGATCAGGTAGGCGAGAACCACCATGCCCTTGGCTTCCTGCCAGACAAAGCCAAAAACCGAAAACGGCGCAATCGGCACCATGAAGATCATGCCGTAGACGATCAGATCGCCCAGGGTGAGTGCGCGATCGAGTTGATCTTCGTAGCCGAATTGCTCGAGCGACATGTGATGCTTTCAGCGGGGCGATGTTTGCCGGCGGAGTCTCGCCGGCGGAATCCGGGGGCGCTCCGGTTCATGATACAGTAGCCTCGTCGCGGCTCCATCCCCAGACCATGACGCACCGGCACACGATCCACGCTCAGCATTATGGTTGGGACAACAGTCTCGAGCCCGCGGTGCGCATCGCGCCGGGGGAGTCGCTCGAATTCGAGGTGTGGGATGCCTCCGGCGGCCAGCTCTCCCCGACCTCGATCGCCGCGGACGCCGCGCGCCTCGATTTCGCTCGGGTCAATCCGGTGGCCGGTCCGGTGCATGTCGATGGGGCCGAGCCCGGGGATATCCTCAAGGTGACGGTGCTGTCGTTCGCGCCATCCGGATGGGGTTGGACGGCGAACATCCCGGGCTTCGGGCTGCTCGCGGAGGATTTTCCGGAGCCGGCTCTGCACCTGTGGCGCTACGATGAGCACGCGCTCACGCCTTGCGCCTTCGGCTCGTGGGCCAAAGTGCCGCTGAAGCCCTTCGCGGGCACGATCGGGGTGGCTCCCGGGGAGGCTGGCTGCCACAGCGTCGTGCCACCGCGCCGGGTCGGGGGCAACATGGATCTGCGCGATATCGCCCGCGGCAGCGAATTGCACCTACCGGTCGAGGTCCCCGGGGCGCTCTTTTCCGTGGGAGACACCCATGCGGCGCAGGGCGATGGGGAGGTCTGCGGCACGGCGCTCGAGAGCGCGATGCGCGTGGCGCTTCGCTTCGAGGTTCTCAAGCAGCGCCCGCTCGCGTTTCCGCGCCTGATCACCCCGGGGCCGGTCACGCGCCATCTCGATGGGCGGGGCTATTTGACCACCACCGGCATCGGCCCGGATCTCATGACCGCTGCGCGCGATGCGGTTCGCTCGATGATCGATTGGCTGGGTCGCGATCACGGGATCCCGGCGAGCGAGGCGTATCTGCTTTGCAGCGTCTGCGGCGACCTGCGCATCAGCGAGATCGTCGACATGCCCAACTGGACCGTCTCTTTCTATTTCCCGCGGATCGTCCTCGGGTAGCGCGTGACGGGGAGATCTCCCGGACGCCTCGGCAAGCTCAGCGCCCGTGGGGGGGCGGGGCATCCGGCAGCAGCACCTCGGCGCTCAGGTGGGTGCCGAAGGTGAGCTGGTGCGGCACGCAGTTCGAGGCGTAGCGGATGTGGCGCGTGGTGAACAGCGGCAGGAAACTCTCCTTGAACTGTTCGATCAGTTCGCAGTTGCCCTGTTCCTCGAAGCCGGAGTTGCCCGGCATGAGCACGACCTCCTGCCAGTGCGCGGCGATCGCGGGGCCCGCCTTCCGGCCGTGTTCCGAGGCGGCCGGGACGAGCACTTGCATGGTCGCCCTGACGCCAGGGAAAGGCTCCACGCCCACCAGGCTCACGCAACCCTGTTCCTCGACCTTCAGGTGGCGGGCGCCGAGCTTGGAGAGCATCTCCTCGATATAGTCGCGCAGGCCATCGCAGGAATAATGAGTCGTGAAACCCTGGTAGAAGAAGCTGATGTGACGGGGCGCCCAAAGGGCCTCGACACCGCCCGGGCCGGCCGCCAGGGCGGGGACGGTGCCGAGCAGGACGCCGGCCACCGCGGCGGTGAGCCATCGGGTGAGGAATTTCAGGCGCATGGAGGCAGGCTCCTGGGGTAATGGAGGGGTATTCTCCCCTGGCCGATCAACGCGCCCATCCGGCCCCGGTTGACACGCCGCGCGCGGCCGGCGCCCCCCCGAGCCCGGCCTGGCGCGAGGCGGGGCGTGTGAGGAAGGCGGAGGAGTGCAACCACCGGGGATCGGGGTAGTATCCGACGAGCACCGTGCCCCGGCGGATCAGTTTCACGAGGGCGCCCTCTACCTTGCGGCTGAGCGCAAAGCAGCCCCAACTGCGCCCCATGCGCCCGTGCGCTTCGGCAAACGTTCTGCTGACATACCACGCGCTGTGCATGACGATGGCGCGGCGGTAGGCGTCGCCGTTGAATCCGGGATCGAGTCCATGCAGGCGCAGCGAATAGCCATGCTCGCCGTTGTAGGTGCTGCCGGTGAGGTACACCCCGAGACTGCTGGCGTCCGAGCCCGGCTGGTTGGAGAAATGGGTCGCCGAATCCAAGCCGCTGCCTTTGCCGTGGGCCACGTAGGTATAGAAGAGCACCCTCCCGGTCCGCACATCCGCGACGGCCAGGCGCTTTTTGGCGGAGGGCACGGAATAGTCGACGATCGTGACCAGCGGCTTATCGGTCAGATGTTGCCACCGGACGTGCAAATAGGCGTTGAGCGAAGTCAGGATGGCCCGGGGGCCGATATTGGGCGCCTGCGCATGGATGGTTGCCGCGAGACGCTCGAGAGCGGCGTCCGCGCGGGCTGTGGCGTGCACCGAGAGGGTGATGAAAAACGACGTGCCGGCCAGCCACGCGGTGCGGCGTTGCCTGCGAATTCGCGGTGTCGCGGTTGCGGATGGAGTATGCACTGGCCCGACCTATGAAAGCACATCCTGTCAATTGCCGCACGAAACGCTTGCCTTTCCGGCGGGCCGGTCCTTTGTGCGACAGGCGGGCTTTAGCTTGATCTTGACTCGATGCGCCGCAAAGGCTGGCGCCCGGCCGACGATGAGCACTGGCGGTCCGTGTGCCAGCGCATGGAGCCCCCCTTCATCCCCATGGGGGGCGATCGCCCAGTCGAACAGGGTCCGGGCGTCCTCCAGGATCGGCTGCCGCGGAGAGCCGTAGTACTCCTTCTGCATCTGCTCGTCGTAAAGCCCGATGCATCCGTGGGATGCCGCGTAGCCCGGCACGTCGCGCCCGTGGATCCACACGGCGACCCATTGCCGGGTGATCAGAAATCTCAAGGCGTAATGCATGGGATAGGGGGTTTCGCCCCGGGGCAGATCATAGATCGAGGAGCTGTGCAGCCGGTCGTAGGCCGTCACCCGGAAGAGCCCCTCGGGCGTGCGGCGCTCGGCGATACTGTCAGTGCCGGAGGTGATGGGAAAGGACATGACGAGCCTGCCGTGGGCATAGGCGCCCAGGAACTGCTCCGCAAGGTTCACGAGGATGAACTTCGGGTCATCGAGTGCCGCGGCGAAGCGCTTCGGCATGGGCGAGAAATGCGCCACCTGCCGCAGATCCTTCGGGATCTTGATGCGCACGCCCGGATAGATGTGGCGCCGATCGATGCGGTTGAAGCGCAGGACATCCGGCCAAAGAGACCCGAAGAGCCCGGTGAGCGTGTCGTGGCGGCCGATGCGATGGCAGGTCCAGGCAATGCCGGCATCGCTTGGATAGTGGATCCTGCAGGTATCGGGCACCGGATCCGCGAGCGCCACGCGGATACCTATCAAGGCGAGCACGGCCGCGAGCCCATGGGCGCAATACGATGCCGTCCGCCTCAGGATGAACCTCCGCCGCAATGACCCGGGCCACGCCGTGCCGCGGTCAGATGCGCGTCACGGCACCGATCCGCGAAAGAATTGACCGAGACCGGTCGGGTCGCAATGGGCAGTATTACCTACCGCCGCGG
>DAHVQK010000057.1 GCA_027317845.1 Gammaproteobacteria bacterium | reverse complement strand
CCATTTGCTGGATCAGCTTCGCGTAGGTCATCCCGGCGGGCCATTGCCGGCGGGGCTCGAGCATGATGGTGGTATCGAACATGTCGAGCGGGGCGTTATCGGTTGCGCTGTCGGAGCGGCCCGCGGTTCCGAACACGGACTTGACCTCTGGGAAAGAGCGGATGATGCGGTCCTGTTCCTGCAGGAGCTGAGTGACCTGCGTGATCGAGATGCCGGGCAGAGCCGTCGGCATATAGAGCACAGAGCCCTCGTAGAGCGCCGGCATGAACTGACTGCCGATGCGCTCGGCGAGTGGCACCGTGAGTGCAAGGGCGATCACTGCCACCGCTATCGCCGTGCGCCGATAGCGCAGGCAGAGCTTGAGCACCGGCAGATAGAGCGCTCTGGTGATGCGGGAGATGGGATTGCGCGACTCGGGTCGCAGTCGACCGCGGATGAATATTGGCATCAGCAGCGGCACCAGCGTGATCGCGAGAATCGACGAGCAGGCGATCGCGAGCGTCTTGGTCCAGGCGAGCGGCGTAAAGAGCCGACCCTCCGGCCCCTCGAGCAAGAAGACCGGCAGGAACGAGACGATGATGATGATGAGCGAAAAGAATAGCGCCGGGGCCACCTGCTCGGCGGCCCCGAGCAGCAGCGCGCGGCGGTCCTGCGGCGCTGCGGCCGTGAGCGCAGCACCGCCCTCGCCCACCGCCGCCCCCCCGGCATTGCCCGGGGGGGCGTGGGCCGGCGGCCCCCCGTCGCCCGTATCCGCTTCGGCGAGCCGCCGGTAGCCGTTTTCGACCATGACCATCGCGGCATCGACCAGCACCCCGATCGCGAGCGCGAGCCCCCCGAGCGACATGATGTTGCTCGAGACGTGCAGGAAGTACATCGGAATGAACGAGGCAATGACCGCGATCGGGATGGAGAGAATCGGGATCAGCGCCGAGCGGAAATGCCAGAGGAACAGCACGATCACCAGGCTCACCACCAGCGCCTCTTCGATGAGATCGCGCTCGAGGGTGTGGACTGAGGATTCAATGAGACCGGAGCGATCGTAGGCCGTGCGAATCGTGACGCCGGGCGGGAGGGCGGGGGCGATCGCGGCGAGTTTCGCCTTCACCGCCTGGATGACCTTGAGGGCGTTCTCGCCATAGCGCATCACGACGATGCCGCCGACGGTCTCGCCCTCCCCCTGCCAGTCCGCAACGCCGCGGCGGGGGGCGGGACCGAAATTCACCGTGCCGAGATCCTTCACCAGCACCGGCGTGCCGTTCTTGACGGCCACTGGGATGTTGGCGAGATCCTTGAGTGATCGAATGTACCCGAGTCCGCGCACCATGTACTCGGCGCCCGAGAGTTCGAGCACCCCACCGCCGACCTCGTTGGTGCTCGCGCGGATGCGCTCGATCACTCGCGAGAGCGGGATGTCGTAGGCGCGCAGCTTGTCGGGATCGAGGTTCACCTGGTACTGGCGGACGAAGCCGCCGATCGAGGCGACCTCGGCCACCCCCGGCACGGTCTCGAGCTGATAGCGCAGGTACCAGTCCTGCAGGGTGCGCAAGTCGGCGAGGCTATGGCGGTGAGTGTGATCGACGAGCGCATATTCGTAGACCCAGCCGGCGGCCGTCGCATCCGGTCCCATCTCGGGGTGAACGCCTGGCGGGAGGCGA
>DAHVQK010000017.1 GCA_027317845.1 Gammaproteobacteria bacterium | reverse complement strand
CGCACCCCGCGCGCCGTGCAGTGCGTGCTCGATCATTTGCGGGACGTTCTGGGCGGGGGCTTCACAGCGCCGGCGGCCGCCCGATGACATGGCGGGCGGCGCCATACTCCACCGGAAACCGGACGCCCGAGCAACGCCGGTGACCTCTGGCCGCGGGACCGCCTTGCGGTTTGTCCGTCTATCGCGGCGGCATGACGCACGCCGGATACCCCACGTTGGTCAATCAGCCGAGGTCCGACGAAGCCGCGTGCCGCAAATTTCGGCGGCGGCGCTCATCGAGAGTCCGGCGTGGAACTGTCTACCCGCGGAGACGTATACTCGATCCACCTTCCAAACAGGCCAAAGGTAATCCTATGAGCAAGGGCATGGATAAGAAAAAGGAGACGAAGAAGAAGCCAGCGAAAACCTTCGAGGAGAAGCGCGCGGCGAAACGCGAAAAACGGCAGTCCAGAGGACGCTGACGGGCGGTCATACCGACTCCCCGCGGCGGCTCAAATGCTGCCGCAGCGGATGCCACGCTTCAGACGCCGAAGGCCCCGGGCAGGTCTCGGCTGTGGCGGATGTCCGCCAGCTGAAAGTCCCGGAGACGGGTTTCAACGGCCGGTCGAGGTGGTGCCCCGCCGGGAAACACCCGGCGGTCTTTCGCCAAGCCGGGTTGGCGTGCCCGGTGTGTCGTCAGAGCGCGTTGGCAACGCAATCGCCATGCCCAGGGAGAATGCGCTGGCATTCATCCGCCGACACCTCCCGCGATGACAGGCCATGGTGAGCGGTGGCCGGGCAGCGATCCGGGTCCGTCCCGGCCGCAACGACATCCACCCCGTGTGGACCGGCTCGTTGGTGCGGATCAGTCCTTTCCCTTGAGCTTCGCCCCGACCCGCCGATACGCCTCGCGGAACGGGATGCCTTCGCTCACGACCAGCCGGTTGGCTTCCTCGGCGGCGTGGATCGCCGGATCGAGGGTGATCCGATCGGGGCGGAACCTCATGGCATCGAGCGCGGCGGGCAGGATGCCGAGGGTCTGCCGGGCGATGTCGATGCTGCGGAACAGCGGAAATTTCAGCAGCTGCAGATCGCGCTGGTATCCCGAAGGGAGTTTGGCGCAGATCGCGAGCGCCTCGGTGAGACAGGCTTGCGCCGTGGCGCTGCGGCCGCGGATCAGCTCGAAGACGTCGGGGTTGCGCTTCTGCGGCATGATCGAGGAGCCGGTGGTGAAGGCTTCGGGCAGCTCGAGGAAACCGAACTCCTGCGTGTAGAAGAGCAGCGCGTCCGCGGCCAGGCGGCCGAGATCCTGCATCAGGAGCGCGATCTGCAACAGCAGCTCGGCCTCGGCCTTCCCCCGCGACAGCTGCACGGCGGTCACCGGCTCGTGCACCACCGCGAATCCCAACTTCTCCCGGGTCGATTCCCGCGCGAGTGGCAGCCCCGGCGTGCCGTAACCGGCCGCCGAGCCGAGCGGGCTGCGGCCCAGACGGCGCTGGACCTGGTGCAACCCTTCGGCATCGTCACGGAGTTCGGCGCCAAAGCCACCGGCCCACAGCGGGACCGAGCTCGGCATGGCCTGCTGCATGTGCGTGTAGCCGGGTAGAACCGTGTCGCGCTCGCGCGCGGCCATGCGGTCCAAAGCCTCCGCCGCGGCCACCGCTCCACCACTCAGCTCTTCCGTCGCGTCCCGCAGGTACAGCCGCAGCGCCGTCAGCACCTGATCATTGCGCGAGCGCCCGAGGTGCACCCGTCCGCCGGCCGGGCCGATCCGTTCGGTCAGGCGGCGCTCGAGGGCCGTCTGGCCGTCCTCGTCCGCGAGTTCGATGCGCCACAGGCCGCGCGCGTGCTCATCGGCGAGCGCGGCGAGTCCGGCGCGGATCGCTTCCAGGTCAACCGCCGAGAGCAGCCGCTGCTCGTGGAGCATTTCGGCGTGCGCGATCGATGCGCGCACGTCATACGGGACGAGACGCTCATCCAGCGCGTAATCCTCGCCCGCGGTGTAGCGCAATACCCGTTCATCGAGCGGCGCGCCCTTGTCCCAGAGACGGCTCACGCTCAGCTCTGCCCGCCCTGCTGCTCTGCCGCAGTCAGCGCATTGACATCCTCCACGATCAGCGTGCCGGTGCCCTCGTTGGTGAACACTTCGCCCAGGATCCCTTCCTGCGCGCTGTAGGAAACCACATGCACGCGGCGCACGCCGCCGCGGATCGCCGCCTCGATGGCCTTGGCCTTGGGCAGCATGCCGTCGGCGATACGCCCCTCTTGCCTCAGACGCGTCAGACCCTTGAGGTCCGTGTAGGAAATGAGCGAGCCGGCGTCGCCGAGCTCGGCCAGGATACCCGGTGCGCCGGTACACAGGATCAGCTTCTCGGCACCGAGCGCCGAGGCGATGGCGGACGCGACGGTGTCCGCATTGATGTTGAGCAGCATGCCGGAGTCGTCCGCCGAGAGGGGACTCACCACGGGCATCAGGCCATTGTCGAGGAGCTTGCGCAGCACGGTGGGATCGACCTGATCGATATCGCCGACGAAACCGTAGTCCACGATCTCTCCGGTCGATTCCACCTTGACCGGAGGACGCTTGTGCGCGCGCACCAGTCCCGCGTCGACGCCGCTGACGCCAACGGCTTCGATATTCAGCTCCCGGCAGATGCCGAGGATGGTGGTGTTGATGGTTCCGTTGAGCACCATGGCGCTGACATCGATCGACTTGCGGTCGGTGACGCGGCGGCCTTCCACCATGCGCGTGGAAACTCCGAGGGCATTGGCGAGCTCGGTGAGCTGTGGCCCGCCGCCGTGCACGAACACGACCCGCACGCCGAAGTAATGGAGAATGGCGAGCTGCTCGATGAGCACCCGCGTGGATTCTTCGTCGGCAAACACGCCGCCGCCGGCTTTCACCACGAACGTCTTGCCGCGGTACATGCGGATATACGGGGCTGCGTTCTTGAGGGCGCGGATGGCGAGGGCCTGATCGCCGGAGTGCATGATCATGGTGAGCTATTTCCCCTTCAATAGTCTGTACAACACCGCCATCTGCGCCGTCAGGCGATTGTATGCCTCGCGCTGGACGATACTGCGCGCGCTGTCGAGCACCTCGTCGGCGACGGCGACATTGCGCCGCACGGGCAGGCAGTGCATCAGCCGGCAATCCGGCGCGGCGCGCTCGAACCAGTCATTGCGCACGCACCAGCCGGTGAGCCGGGCGCGCAACGCCGCATCCGCCTCGGGCTGCCCGTAGCACGCGGTCGCGCCCCACTCCTTCGCGTAGAGAATGTGCGCGCCAGAGAGCGCCTCGTCGCGATCGTCGGTTTCGCGCACCGAGCCCCCCGAAAGCTCCGCGGCGCTGCGCGCCTTGTCCATGAGCGGCTTGGGCAGTGCGAACCCCTCGGGCCTCAACACGATCACCTCCATGCCACGCAGCGCCGCCATGTGCAGCACCGCCGCCGGAACCGCGATCGGCAGCGCGCGAGGATGGTATGCCCACGACAGCACGAACCGGCCTGCTCGCGGCACGGCGAGGTCATCCAGGGTCTTCCAGTCGGCGAGGGCCTGGCAAGGATGATTGATGGCCGATTCGAGGTTGATGAGCGGCTTGTCGACGAGGCCGGCCATGGCATTGAATCTCGTTTCGGCCAGGTCGACCGCCAGGTCCTTGCCATCGGCGAAGGCGCGGATCCCGAGCGCATCGCAATACGACGCCAGAACGGGAATTCCTTCGCGCACGTGCTCGGCCGCCGCTCCGTCCATGACAGCGCCCAGAGTCGTCTCGAGCTGCCAGGTACCCTGGCCCGGCGTGATGACGAAGGAGCTGCCACCGAGGCGGGCCATGCCCGCCTGGAAAGATGCCAGGGTGCGCAGCGAGGGATTGAGGAACACCAGCCCGAGGATCCTGCCCGCGAGCGCATGCGGCTCCGGACGCGTCTCCAGGCGCCGTGCCAGCTCGAGCAGCGCGGTCACCTCCTCGCGCGTCAGGTCCGCCAGATCCACGAAGCGTTTCATGCGCCAATGCCCGTGAGCGCATCCCGCAGCAGATCGACATGCTGCTCCTGAAGGATGAACGGCGGCAACAGCCGCACGATGTTCGGATCGGTCGCCGTGCCGGCGAGGATACCGCGGCGCAGCAACTGCGCCTGGACGTGCTTGGCGGGCGCGCTCGTGCGCAAACCGAGCAGAAACCCCGCGCCCTGGGTGGCCGTCACCGGACCCACCACGCAGGTGCGCCGGATGTAGTCGGAAACCCGGCGGACATTCTCGAGCAGTCCCTCTGACTCTATGGCCTCGAGCGCCGCGAGCAGGGCGGCGCACGCCATCGGGCCGCCACCGTACGTCGTGCCGAGCAGACCCACTTTCAGCGTGGCGGACACCTTGGCGGAGGTCAGGAGTGCGGCAACGGGAAAGCCGTTGCCGAGCGCCTTCGCGGTGGTGATCATGTCGGGCGCGACACCGTACAGGGTGGCCGCGAAGGGCGCTCCGATCCGGCCGAAACCGCACTGCACCTCGTCGAAGATCAACAGTGCGCCGACCTGCTCGCAGCGGCGGCGCAGTGCCGTCAGGTACTGCGCGCCAAGATCCACCGCGCCGGCAAGACCCTGCACCGGCTCCACGATCACCGCGGCCGTGCGTTCGGTGACGTGTTCGTCGATGGCCGCCAGGTTCCCGCGCGGCATGAAACTGACGTCGAAGGGCTTGCGGGGGAAGCCGTACCAGGCTTCAGCGCCCCAAGTAACCGCCGAGGCCGCCGCGGTGCGGCCGTGAAAAGCGCCCTCGACCGCAGCCACGTGCGGCCGGGAAGTCATGCGCAAGGCGAGGCGCAGCGCGTTCTCGTTCGCCTCGGCGCCGGTGCTGACCAGAAATACGCTGGCGAAATCCAGTCCCGAAAATTCCAACAGCCGGCGCGCGGCACGCGCGCGGATCGGCATCGGGATGGCGTTGGTCTGAAACTGGCATGCGCGCGCCTGGGCGATGAGCGCCTCGGTCCAGCCACGATGACCGTAGCCGAGTGCCGCCACGGCGTGCCCGCCGTAGAGATCGAGAACCCGCTCGCCGCGGGCACCCATGAGCCAGACGCCCTCCGCGGAGGCCACCTCGAAGGGATACTGCGCATAGACCGGCGCCAGACCGTCGGCCGGGGCCCCGGGCTGCGTGGTCGGTGCTGTGGTGCTCGCGGCGTCTCGCACAGGAGGTTCCTCAGGTCCAACCGGGGGCGGTGGCCGTAAGACCCGAGGTCTCCGGCAGATTCCACATCCGGTTCATCCACTGCACGGCGCCGCCGGCGGCGCCCTTGTTCAGGTTATCGATGGCGCACATCACGGCCACTGTATGGTCATTGGCCGCGGCCGACAGATGGGCGTAGTTGGTCGTGGCGACGTCTTTCACGCGGGGCGCACCGTTGGCGACTCGTATGAAAGGCGAATTCGCATAGAACTCCCGCAGCGCCGCCAACACCCCGCCCGTGTCGAGCGGTTTCCTCAGCTGCGCCTGCACGGTCACATGAATACCGCGCGCGAAGGGCCCGGAGTGCGGCACGAAGGCGAATTCCGCCTCGACGCCACTCGCCGCCCGCGCGCAAGCCCCGATTTCCGGCGCGTGCCGGTGCGAGAGCGCGTTGTAGGCATAAAGATCGCCGTGCCGCAGCGGGTGGTGCGTGCCGGCGACCGGCTTGCGGCCCGCGCCGGTGCTGCCGGTGAAGCCGCTGACGAACAGCGTCGGCGTGACGAGCCCCAGCGACAGCAGCGGCACGCTGGCCAGCAACGTCGCCGTCGAGAAGCAGCCTGGATGGGCGACGTGAGGCGTTTCGAGTTTCCCCAGGTGCTCCGGCACGGCGCACGTGAAATCCCCCAGACGCGCCGGTGCGCCGTGCGGGTGCTTGTACACCGCCTCATAGGCTGCCGCGGAGCTGAAGCGGAAATCCGCGGAGATGTCGACGACACGCGGGCGCGTGCCCGCGGCCGAGGCGGCGGTGAGGAGCGTGTCAATCAGCTGCGCCGACACTCCATGTGGCGCGGCGGAGAAGACCGCGCACTGCGGCGAACGGGCCATCAATTCACGGACTTGCGCCTGCGAGGCGAACCGGGTGTCGGCGTAGGCGGCCGCGAGGTGCGGGAAGGCCGCCGCAACCGGCTCACCCGGCTGGCTGTCCGACAGGACGGCGGCCACCTTGAAGTGCGGATGGGCCGAGAGCAGGCGCAGCAGCTCACCGGCCACGTAGCCTGTGCCGCCCAGCACCACGGCCGGAATCGACATGTTGCGAGACTCGAGCGCGGCGCCTCGCCCTTCGGGCAATGTCGTCATCCGGCGCTCGCCCGGGGCAGGCCCACGGCCTCCATGACACGGTCGCCGAGCGCCACACCGTCGGTGATGGCGTTGAAGGCGGCGACATTCATCTGACTGGTGATCAGATCGACACCCACCTGATTGTCGGTGGCCGGACCGGTGACCACGCAGGGCTCGATGCCGAAGCGCTCGCGCAGCAGCTTCACCCCGCCCCAGGCCGCGACCGGGTCGTTCGCGGAGAGCGCAACGCCCGTCAGCGCGTCGCGGATATCCGGACACTCCAGGATGGCGTCCACACCGTAGGTACCGAGAATTCCATCGCCGAGCTCGAACACGATGACATCGGGCTTTCCGGCCGCGAGTTCGGTGAGCATGGTGCGCGTGAGCGCGGGACCGTTGTGGCGCGTGGTGGTGACCACGCCGAAGTCCGTGAAGATCGCCGAGCGGCGCGCCCCGGCATCCTCCATGGCGAGGATGTCGCGCCGCAGAGATACGCCCGTCGCCTTGAAGGCATCGACGGTGAGTCCCCGGTGGCGCATGCGGGCGATCATGGCGCAGGCGGCCGCCGTCTTGCCCGCCTCCATGCAGGTCCCGGCGAGCGCCACCACCGGCACCTTGCGCGTTTCGAGCTTCGCAGCCTGGTCCAGGCGGCGCAGGCCCGCGCGCGCCGGCACGCCGATGCGTTCGCCGAGATAGGGGAAGTGCAGCGCCACACCGAGGACGCGGCAATCGAACGGCCTGCCCTTCTCGGGATTGACCGAGTCGCAGGCGCCGAGCACCCCGCCGATGTTGAGCATCTGGATCACGTCGCCGGGCTTGACCTGCTCGGGAATGTGGCCCGAGTAGCCGAACAGCGCCTTGCGGTGTCCGAGCGCGCCCACCACGATGTCGCCCTTGCCGACCTTGGCCATGCGGCCCGAGGTGAGCTCCAGGGTGTTGTAGGTGGATTTGTTGGTCAGCACCTCGACCACGATCACCACGCCCTCCTCGGCGGGGATATCCGGGGAGATGCGCACCTCGTGCGACAGGCGGCAGGCCTGCGCGACGGAGGCGATCTTGTCGACGACGACGCTTCTCATGCCGCTGTTCATGCCGAATGCTCTCCGGCACGCCTGTGGAACACGCCCGTCAGGGCAACGATCTTGGAGAACCCGAGCGCATCCTGCGGCGTCCACTCGCCCGCCGCCTCGCCGTAAACCCCCTTGGAAGCGGCCATGAGGGAGAACGGCGACTCGACGCCCTCGACGAAGAGGTTCCCCGGACGGAACGAGACGCGCACCTCGCCCGTGACCCGTTCCTGGGAGGACAGCAGGAAGGACTCGATGTCGCGGCAGACCGGATCGAGCAGCTGGCCCTCGTGCACCAGATCGCCGTAGGGTTGGGCGAGAAGCTCCTTGATGCGCTGCTGGCGGCCGGTGAGCACGAGCTTCTCGAGCTCGCGATGCGCGGTGAGGAGAACCTCCGCGGCCGGCGCCTCGAAGGCGACCCGCCCCTTGGTGCCGATGATGGTATCGCCCAGGTGAATGCCGCGCCCGATACCAAAGGGCGCCGCCAGGGCTTCCAACGCTTCGATCAGCGCCACCGGCGGGAGCGCGCGGCCATCGAGTCCGGTGGGCCGGCCACGCTCGAAGGCGAGGAGATGGGTCTCGGGGGCGCGGGGCCGGGTGAAGGCGTCCCGTGTCAGCACCCAGGCGTGGTCGGGAATACTGCCGGAGGAAGTCAGGGTTTCCTTACCGCCGATGGTGACGCCCCAGAGGCCGCGGTTGACCGAGTAGGCGGCCCCGTATGGCGGGACCGGCAGATGGCGCTCCTCGAGGTATGCGAGCTCCTCTTGCCGCTTGAATGCCCGATCGCGCACGGGGGCGAGGACTTCCAGCTCGGGGGCCAGGGTGCGCATGGCGACCTCGAAGCGCACCTGATCATTGCCCGCGGCGGTGCAGCCGTGGGCGATCATGTTGGTGCCGAGCTTGCGCGCCATGTGCGCGATGGTCTGTGCCTGCATGACGCGCTCGGCGCCGACACACAGCGGGTAGAGCTGGCCGCGCTTGACGTTGCCCATGATCAGAAAGCGCAGCACCTGCTCGAAGTAATCGGCCCGGGCGTCGACCTGGTGGTGCCCGATCGCCCCGAGCGCGCTTGCGCGCTCGGCGAGCGTGCGCGCGGCGGCTTCGTCGATGCCGCCGGTGTCTACCGTGACCGTGATGACCGGGCGGCTCTGGGTCTCCTTCAGCCACGGCACCAGGAAGGAGGTGTCGAGACCACCGGAATAGGCGAGAACGATGGGCTGTTCGCCCGAAGGGGAGGGTGTCGGCATAGGGTGTCTTAGATGCGAAAGGTGGCCTGCAGCCGCGCGATGAGCTCATCCTGCGCATGGCCGTCGGCGGTGGCGATGAATATGGTGTCGTCGCCGGAGATGGTGCCGGCGACTTCCGGCCACTCGGCGCGATCGATGGCGACTGCAACGCTTTGAGCGGCGCCGATGGTGGTCCTGAGCACGGTGAGCGAGGAACCGGCGCGCTTCAGCCCGCGCACGAACTGGGCGAGCATCGCGAAATCCCCCTGCGTGCGCGACACCTCATCGGAAGGCAGCACGTAGCGGCCGCTCGCCTTGAGTACTCCGAGGTCGCGCAGGTCACGGCTGATCGAGGACTGCGTGACGTCGTGACCTTGCGCTCGCAGCAGCCGTACCAGGTCCTCCTGGCGATGCACCACACCCTCGCGCAGGATGCGCACGACGGCTTGGCGGCGTTCGAGCTGGTCGGCGTCCATGAGATCAGGTGCGGTCGTAGCAATGCATAAAGTTGCACGTATTGTGCATTTTAATTCGCACGAGTCAAGAGCACACGCGACGCTCAGCCGGGATGCCTGAAAACCTGGCGGAAGTAGGCGAGGAAGGTCCGGTCGTCGCACAGCATCTTGCCCGGCGCGTCGGACAGCTTGCCGACGGGCTGGCCGTTGCATTCGACCAGCTTCATGACGATGTCGAGAGTGGGGACGCCGAGGTCGTTCGTGAGATGGGTGCCGATGCCAAAGCCGCATGGAACCCGGTCGCCGAAGCGCTCATAGAGCGAGAGCGCTTTCTTGAGCGTCAGACCGTCCGAGAACACCAGGCGTTTGCCGTGTGGGTCGATCCGCAGCCGCCGGTAGTGCGCGAGCGCCTTCTCCGCCCAAAGCACCGGGTCGCCGGAGTCGTGGCGCAAGCCATCGAAGAGCTTGGCGAAGTAGAGATCGAAGTCCTCGAGGAAGGCATCCATTCCGACCACGTCGGTCAGGGCGATCCCGAGGTCGCCGCGGTATTCCTGGACCCAGTTCTCGAGCGCGGCCTTCTGAAAGTGCCTCAGCTGCACACCCACCGCCTGGAAGGTCTGCAGGTACTCGTGCGCCATGGTCCCGATGGGGGTGAGCCCGTATTTGCGCGCCAGATGCACATTGGAGGTGCCGCGGAACTGCTCTGGCACAGTGCGCGCCAAGGTGGCCACGACTTTCTCGTGCCAGGCCCGCGAGAAGCGCCGGCGCGTGCCGAAATCGAAGAACTGGAACGGATGGCGCCTCGGTTGCGCGAGACTCCCGCGGCCGCTCGAGAGAGCCCTGAGCAGGGCGATCTTGCGCGCCAGGCGCTCGCGTCCGGTGGCCTGGGCCCTCTGGCGCGCGAATGCCCTGAAGTACAGCTCATTCACGATCGAGAGCACGAAGACCTCGAATCCCATGACATGGATCTGGGGTCCCCGGGTCTCGATCGTCAGCCGCTCACCGTCGCTTCCTACCGAGAGAAACCGGGACTGGAAGCGGAAGATGCGCAGAAATTCAATGAAATCGGGCTTGAGGTAGCGCAAGCCCCCGAGGTAGTCGAGTTCCTCCGCAGCGAAGGTCAGCGTACAGAGGTGCTCGAGCTGCTCGCGCACCTCCCTCTCCAGGGAGGCGAGCGGATAGCGGGGATGGCTGCGGCACATGAAACGATACACGGCGTGGTTGCCCGGGAACGAGTGCAGGACGGGCTGCCACATCGTGAACTTGTACAGATCCGTATCGAGCAGGGAACGGATCACCGGCTGGAAGGCGCGCATCGGCAGGCCGCCTACTTCACCACGCTGAACACCAGGTCGGCGCCGCCGATCTGGCCGCTCTTGCTCTGCGCCGCGCCCTTTCCCTGGCCGGCGAGAACTCTGATCGTCCAGTGCTCGCTGATGCTGTAGCGCAGCCTGATCTCGTTCAGCTGCTCGGTCAGTCCCACGCCATAGCTCACGTAGAGCCGCGGCGACAGATACTTGCCGAGCACCAGCGATGTCACGTCGTTGAGATCGGTCTGCAGGCTGAACTCCGGCAGGCCGATCCGGCTGCCGAGCTGCTGGGCGAGGAGCGCCCCACCCTGGGCGAGCAGCTCCCCGGCCGCGGTGTTCTGCTGGCTCTGCGTGGTGCCGGTCGAGAGGGCCTGCAGCGCCCCCCCCCCGCCCGAGAAGATGAGCGACATGATCTGCGACTGCGACAGGGACGGGTTGGAAAAGAAGGACACCTGGGGCTGCTTCAGCGTGCCGCTCACGTTGATGCCCGCGGTGACGTCCGGATAGCTCTTCACCGCGCGGATCTCGATCCCCGGGTTGTCCAACAGACCACCCCTGAAGAACAACCGTCCGTACTGGATATCCAGCTTGCGCGCGTAAGCGGCATACTGTCCCCGCTCGATGAACAGATCACCGGTGGCGTGCGTCCCGTAGCCGTAGCCGCTGCGCACCGCGAGCGCCCCAGTCAGCTGCCCGGTCAATCCCATGGTATCGATGTTGACATCGTTGCCGAGGCCCAGGGAGATCGCGCTCATGACCTGGTAGCGGTGCGCCGGGTTCGAGGACTCCTGGCCGACGATGACCTGATCGGAGGAAGTGCGCACGGCACCCGTCAGATCCTTCGGATGGATGGACGCGTGCGGCACGAAGACCGTGCCCGTCACATCGATCCGGTGGGCGGCAACCTCGAAATCGAGATCCGGCGAGGCGTCGATCCGTGCCTCCGGGGTGTCGACCACCCGCAGATCATCACCTTCCAGGTGCAAGTTCCCGTAGGGGAGCGCATCGCGCCAATTCATCCGTCCGCTGGCGCGCGCCATGCCGTGTCCGACTCGGGCCGCGCCGTCGAACATCAGCCCGCCGTCCACCAATCTCGCCGTGAGCGAGGCATCGCGCAGCCGCAGATTGCTCTGGTACAGATCCGCCGTGCCGTTCGAGACACTCACCTCTCCCGTGAGCCGCGGCTCGGCCACCGTACCGGCGACCGAGGCATTGGCGATGAGGTGACCCGAGACGTCGTCGATCCCCGGAAGATAGATCGAGACGAGCTGGAGTTTGGAGGTCTGCGCCTGTGCGGCTCCCTGAATGGGCATGTCCCGCCAGTCCGGCGCTCCCCTGCGCGCTTCGAGCGTGGCGTCCAGGGTGCCGATGGCTCCCGAAGTGAGTGAGGCGTGCGCCTGAATCGTGTCCGGCAGGGCCGAGAGGGTCAGCAATCCCGAGCCGATCGTGGTGCGCTCGATCCGTCCGCTCACCAGACGTCGAGACAGCACCGCATCGGACAGGGTGGCGCGAAGCGTTCCCTGCGCCGGTGCGCCGCCACCGCCGGCGAGGCGGGCCTGCGCGCTGATCATGCCTTGATACTCCACAGCCGGTGTCAGGCCGGCGGTCAGCGCGGCGAGCGGCAGCGCGCTGGCCGAAAGCGTGACCGCCCAGGCCTGAGGCGTCCAGCTCGCACCCGTGCACAGGCCACCTGGCGTTCCCGCCAGACACAGGTCATCGAGCTCGCTGTGCGTGGGCGACAGGGTGAGCGCGGAGGGCTTGAGCAGATGCAGGTTCAACGCCTGGGCGCCGGATACCGCAAGCGATGTCACCTGTCCTGCGAATACTCCGGCATCGAAACTGCCGCGCGCGCTCCCCCGCACACTCAACCCTGGCGCATGGGCCGTCAGGTGCGCGGTCAGATCCGACGCTGCCCCATCCAGGGTGAAGTCAAGGTCATGCAGCAGCCGGCGGTGCAAGCGCGCATCGCGCAGCCGCACGGTGACGGCAGAGCGGCGCCGCGATGTCGGATCGAAATCGACTTTGGCCTCCGCCGAGGCAATCTCGAGACTCCCCACTCTGACACCCTTGCCCATGGCCCAAGCCCGGATATCCGGCGCCTCGAGCGGACCGTCGATGGTGCCCGCCGCCGCCACCCGGCCCTGGTCCGCCGCCGCCAGCAGCCGCAAGTCCCCGGCCACCGAGAATCGCGCCTGGGCCTGACGCCGATCGATGCGGCCATCGAGCAGCAGGCGCACCCCGCCGAGGCTTGCGCGCACCTGTTGGAAAATCCACGCGCTCCCCGAATGGCTCAGCCCGCCGCTGCCGCTCGCCGGCAACCCGCGCAGACGGCCCCGCAGGCGCTCGAGGCGCACCATGAACGGTCTCGAGGCGCCGAATCCCTCTCCCGAAGCGCTCAACACGAAGTCGAGCGCGCCGTGCAACATGGGCCGCAGCCCACCGGGGTCGATTCCCACGGCGCTCGCATGGAGACTCCAGGGTTTGGGCGACTGCCAGCTCAGCTCACCGCGCGCCTGTACCCGTCCGCCGAGCGCGTCCAACGTCGCGCGAGTGACGGTGAGCCCGCGGCCGTCGAGAGCCGCCGCAATACGGACCGGTACGGGCTGGGATGTGCCGATCTGTGCGATGCCGGTTGCCGTCACGTCCACCGGCCATCCCCCCGTCAGCGTGAAGGCCCCCGTGGGGCTGTGGAACGCGGCGGCGCCGGTGAGCGGCCAGCGCACATCGCGCCAGCGGCCGCGCAAATCGAGGCGTGATCCTCGGGTGGCCATGCGCACGCTTCCGGAAGCAGCGAGGTGCGCCCCCGAGGCGAGGTGCGTGATGACCAGGCGGCGCGCGGTCAGCACCCGGTTCGAGTAATCGCCATCGAGCTCGACCTGAAACCGGCCCGCATGCAAGCCTGTTGGATCCACGGTGCCACCGGCCTTGAATCCCCTTGCATCGCCACTCAGGGCAAGCCGCGCATCGATGCGCCCGAGCGCGGCGCCGCGGTGCCAGGTGCTCAAATCGACATTGCGCACCCTGGCCTCGCCCCGCCAGTGCCAGGCGCGCGGCAGATCGAACCCACGACCGTGGAAGTCCGCCTGGAACGGCTCGAGCACCTTGGCCCCGAGCGTCAGTCTGTTCAGGTTCCCGGCGAGCGAGGCTTCGACCCGCCACGCGGGCTGATGGGGCACCCGCCAGAGGATGCGCCCGGCGGCGGAAAGCTGCAGCGGGCGGGCGGCGTGCAGCGCTCCGGCCGCGCTGTAGCGCACCGTCCCCATGGTCAGCGCGACCCGGTAAAAGCGCATGTCGCGATGAGCCAGACGCGCCGCGCCGTCGATGTCGGTTCCCCGCAACCGCTTTCCATCCGGCAACACCACCACGGCGTGCCCGATGTGGGCGTGCTGGATGCGGATCACCAGCCACCAGGGCAGGAAGTGCGGATGTGGAGGGGGCGGCAGGTGCGAGCGCCTGATCTCGACGAGCGCGCTGTGGACCGAGGTATCCGGCGTGTCGAGCGTGCGCCAGTACAATGGTGGCAACAGCACACGCGTATACACGCCGTCGAACTCCAGATGCACCCGCCGCTGATCGATGACCACTCGGCGGGCGCGTACTCCCGAGGCCAGGGTACCGCTCGCCCCCTCGATCCTCACCTCCACGGCGCCGAAGCGCTGCGGCAGGTGATCGACGATGAACCGCAACCCCCCCTGGGTGAACAGCGCATAGTAGAAGACCGCGCCCGAGAGCGCCGCCGCCAGCAGAATGAGCAATCCGGTGACTGTCAGGAACCGACGCATCGTCCGGCCCACTTACAGCCTCGGCGAGAAGTTGATGTATACGCGCGGCAACTGATGACCCCTCAGCGACAATGGCTCGCCCACATCCAGGCCGAGTGTCAGAACCGGTAGCCTCACGCGGATGCCCAGGCCGGCGCCATATTGCAGCAGCCGCGGCTGATGGAAGCTGTTGAAGGCGTTTCCGTAGTCGAAGAACGCGGCGATGGCGAGATTGCGCGGCAGATCCCGGTCGAGCTCCACGGTGCCGGTGATGAGGTCCTTGCCGCCGGCCTGCGCCTGGAACGGACACTGATAGCCGGCCGGGCCCACAGCCACACCGGTCTGGCACGGCTGGCTCATCCGGCCGGCATAGAATGTCTGAGTGGGACTCAGCGAGTTGTACTCGAAGCCGCGGACGCTGCCCTCGCCGCCGGCGAAGAAGCGCATCACCGGCGGCATTCTGTCGAAATGGGACGCGGCGGTGGCGCCGAATTCGTCGCGCAGCAGCAGATGCCACTTCGGAGCAAGACGCAATACCCGCTCGAGCTGGACGTGGATCTGCAGGAAGTTCGAGCCCGAGCCCAACGTACCGTGCGAGCCGCGCACCTCGATGAATACGCCGTGCTGGAAGATCGGTTCACCGAAGTACCCGACCGGCACCGAAGCGATATCCACCCCCGGCACCAGCATGTCGCTGTTGCCGACGCTGGTGAGGACACTGGCGGGCAGCGTATAGGGGGGTGTGGTGCACGCGGCGCTCGGGGCGCCGGAGCGGGCGGGCTGCTCGCAGATCGTGCCGCTCACCGAGCCGGTCGCGTGCACGTAATTGACGAACCAGACGGTCTGCCAGCGTCCCGTGACCCGGGTGAGGCTCGGGCCGATGGTCATGGTGCGCGCATCGATGGCGGCGAGCTGACGCTGCTCGACACTGGCCGCCAGCGTCAGATTCTCCGTGGCCGGGTCGCCTATGGGGATCACATAGCGGCTTTGCAGACTGTACTTGACCAGCCGGGCGATCTGCAGATCGACGCTCATCCGGTGGCCCGCGGTATTGACCCTGCGGTCCTGCCAGCTCAGGATCGCGCGCGGCCCGGTATCGGTCTCGTAGCCGCCCGCCACCGAGTAGACATTGGGTCGGCTGGCACTGGCCTGGACATGCACCGGCACCGTGTGATGCACCGTGTCCGGAGTCCCCGGCAGCACCGTCAGGTGGGAGAAATACCCCGAATCATCCAGCGCGAACTGGGTGCGCAGCACCTGGGTCAGGTCGAAAGGCCGGCCCTGGCGGTAGCGCAGATAGCGCCGGGCCAGCTCGGGCTTCACGGCATGCTGGTCGATGGTGGTTGCGCCGAACCGGTAGCGCATACCGGTCTCGAGCGTCAACGCAATGGTGGCCGCGCGCGCCTTCGGATCGACCAGCAGCTCATGGCGGGTGAGGCGAGCGTCGAGATAGCCGTAGGTGGCGGCCGTGTGCAGCAGTGCACTCTTGAACTGCTCGTAGTCGGACTCGTTCAGTTGCGCGCCCGGATGAAAGGGCGCACGCGCGGTGATGCGCGTGAACAGCGGATCGATCGCCCCGGCCCCCGTCAGGCGCACATCGACCTTTCTCAGGATGACCGGCGGACCCGGCTCGATGTCGAGAGCCACTCGCCAGCTCCCCGGGCCCGTTCGAGTCACCTGCAGATGCACGACGGGCTCGAAGTATCCGAAGGGTTCGAGCGCCGAGCGCACCTCGGTCTCGACCCGGTTCTCGAGCCGCTCGATGGTATCGACGGTGAGGTGTTTGCTGTCCCTGTACCGCTCGAAGCTCAGGTAGGCGCGCACATTGTTCCGCATCGGCTGGCGCAACCCGTGGATGAGCACGGTGATCTGCGCGCGCGCCAAGGGGCTGACGAAGAGCAATATGAGCGCGCCCGAGGCGGAGCAGAGCCGTGCCCCGTGTAGCGAATTGCAACTCGTCATTGAGGTCCGCGAAGCCGGCTGAGTGGTCGTTGATCCCGGGATTGTAGTCTTTCCTGACCGCCGCCACGGGCCGCGGGTTCCCGGCTCATGCGATCCACTCGCCCCCGCACAACCGGTACTCGGTCTCGCCGGCGCGCCGTCCCTCCCGGTCGAAGCGCCGCTCGGCGACCCGCAGGCTTCCGCTGGCCTCCATCAGCACGACGGTGGAGCAGCGCGTGCCGTATTGCGGGTGCTGAACGAAGGGCGCCGAGAGCGTCCGCTCCCAGTCCGATGCGCTCATCCGCTCCCGCGAGCCGGGACCTGCGGTGTCTGCCCTGCCCGTGGCCGTCCCCGGTGGCAGGGCCGGCCGGCGATCATCGAGCAGCGCAAACAGTGCCTCGGGGGAGACCGCCTGTCCCTGCGTGTTTTCCCGCAGCCACGCTTCGAACCCCGCACGCACCCTCAGGAGCTTCGGCCACGGCGCATCGAGGTGCTCGTTCGAGAGGCCATGGACCCCGGGCGCAAGGGCACGTGCGAAAGGAGTGACGCGGTTGGAGCCATACCACAGCGAGTCGCCATCGCTGAGCAGCAGGTTGAATCCACCGTAGGCGCCCGCCTCGCGTTCGAGGGTGGTGAGATATTCACCCGGTCCGCCCGCCTCGCGCAGATAGCGGGGGATCAAGCCCCCGCGGGAGGGGGCGGTGGCCGGCGTGTCCTGCAGGTCGCGGTAATTGGTGATGACGCCGAAGCGGCGCCGGCGGTCCACCCCGAGCCAGGTGCCGCCGGCTCGCAGATCCCGGCCCGCGAGCATGTCCTCGGGCGGCGGCCAGCACGTCAGCGGCCCGGCGGGCCGATCGTGGTATTCATCGCGATTGGCGGCGACGATCAACCGGTAGCGCGGGTGAGCGTTCCAGGCGAGCACCAGCAGACACACTAGCGGCGTTCTCCCGGGCGCGCCTCGGCAGCCGGCCCGCGCAGCCAGCCGTCGATCAGGCGGCGCGAGATGGAATGAGGAGGCGGGAGAAGCACGAGGCCCGCGTGCAGCTCATCGCGGGTCAACCAGCGGGCGTCTTCGAGCTCGCCGCCGATCCGTACGGGATCAGCCGACGCCAGGGCGTGAAAACCGACCATGAGCGAGGCCGGAAAGGGCCAGGGCTGGGAGGAGGCGTAGCGGGAGCGGGTGACGCGCACCCCGGTCTCCTCCATGACCTCGCGGATGACCGCGTCTTCGAGGCTTTCGCCGGGCTCTACGAATCCGGCGATGGTCGAATAACGGCCGGGCGGCCAGGCACTCTGCCGCCCGAGCAGCGCCCGTTCCCCATCCGTGACCAGAACGATGATGGCCGGGTCCAGTCGGGGGAAATAGACCTGTCCACAGGACTCATCCGAGCAGCGCAGGCTGTGTCCGGCCTGTCCCGGGAGGGTCGCGGCGCCGCAGACGCCGCAATGGCGCTGGCGCGAGCGCCAGACGCTCAGTGCCCGGGCATAGGCGAGCAACCCGGCTTCTTCGGCATCGAATTGCGGGGAAAGGGCTCGCAATTCCTCGAAACCGGCGCCGCGAGGCAGATCGTCCACCGATGCGGCCAGCTCGAGGAGCACGCAGCGCCGCTCGCGAAACCAGCCGAGCAGCACGAACTGGTGGGCGGCTGCGTGGCGCACGGCGGGAGCATCGCCGGCAACGAAGGCAATACGCGGCGGCGTCCCGGTAGACAGGAGCTGGCGCGTGCCCTGGCTCAGCAGATACCGCGTTCCGGGGTCCGCAAGCGAGGCCGCCAGCCAGTCGGGGTCTTCGCGCGCCTCGGTGCGCCGGTCGAGGTAGGGGCCCGAAAAGAAGTTCGCCTGGTCCGGATGCATAGGAATGAGCGGAGTGTATCAGCCCGTGCGCCCGGAGCCGGCAGCGAGCTCAGTGGGCTCGCCTGTGCCCCCGGGGCGGCGCGCAGTGCTCGCACCACCGCGGCTCCTCGGGAAGCCGCTCCGCCACGATGCCGAGCCCGCAGCCCGCGCAGCGCGCCAGGCGCAGCTGCTCGCCGCTCACCAGGCAGCGCGCCAGGAATACCGCCTGCTCGAAGGTGAGGGCGGGGGGGTACACCCCGCAGAGGTAGTAGCCGTAGGCATCGCAAAGCAGGGTACCGTTGCGCAAGGTGGTGAGCGTCTCGAGGGCCCGCAGCGACGGCTCCTCGGGCAACAATCCGCAGGCGTGCAGCATGGAGCCGAGGAGCGATGCCTCGCGCTGCTCGCGCGGTGAGTGAATGAAGCTATTGGCCTGCTGCGGGGACTTGCCGCGGTGGCGCCTGGCGTCGCCGCCGTAGCGCCGCCGGAATTTACGGATCCGGTCCGCAGTGAGTCCGGTGAACGCGCGAATGGTCGAGGTGCGCGCCTCATATTGAATGAACCGCATCGCCAGGCCGAAGTTGCGAAGCTCCCCCTCATAGCGCGATTCCACGATACGCATGGCCAGTGCCCCCCTCGTCGATGCCGGCATCAGAATCCGTTGGCCCCATTCTTTGGAGACCGGCGCGCCGATACAACCCCTGTAATTGCGCGAAAAGCGTCGAAATGCGCGGTGGATTCGCGCGCGGGCCCGATTACCATGCGGGGCGGGCCTGAGCGCATGGAGTCGTGATCATGGCGGGTTACGATGAGGAATCTGAGGGCATATCCAGCTCGCGCGCTGTCTCGTGCCACATCATCGGGTCGCTGGGCGGCCTCAACCATCAGTGTCTCGAGCTCCTGGCTCGGCAGGCGGCGGCGAGCGCCGTACACCCATTTGCGCTGAGGGAGGTCATCCAGTGGTGGCGGGAGCTCGACGAGGCGGCGCGCCGGCGCGCCGCCGATTACCCGTTCCTCCTCTTCGATGCGGGATTCGCCGATCCACAACGCTGGCAACGGCTCGAGGGGCCGCGTGTCAATGACGGGCAAGACCCGGCTTATGCCGCGTTTTTCACTGTGCCGGACGCCGTGGCCGTCACGCGATCGGTGTTCGTGCTCGCCGCTTCGATGGTGCTGCTTCAGCGCACCTACGCGAGCCTCGCGCTCGGCATGCATCCGAAATGCGTCAACATCATCGCCGCGCACTCCATCCTCGAGATGCAGCAGATGGCTGAGCGCGCGTGGACGTGGCTTACGCCCCGGTGGGCGCAAAGACCGGAGATCTGGCGTGAGCTGCTCTCGGCAGGTGTGGAAGGCGGAGATGCGCATCGACATGCGCGCATGTACGGAATGCGGCTCGTCGAGGCTGACGTCGCGGCCGCTGCGCGCACGCGCCGCAGGCCGGGCTAGATCGCGATCTGCCGCTGGCCGGCGGAATCGCGCGCCGCGCGGAACATGCCCTGGGTGTTGAAGTCCATGGCGATCCGGCCGGCGCTATCGACGGCGATCAGCCCTCCGCTGCCGCCGAGCTCACGCAGGCGGCCAAGGGTCTCGCGCAACGCATCCTGCACCGTCAGACCCCGGTACTCGACCGCCGAGCAGGCGTGGTGGGCCGCGACGATGCGCATGAAGTACTCCCCGTGTCCCGTGGCCGAGACCGCGCAGGCGCCATTTCGGGCATAGGTGCCCGCACCGACGATGGGCGAATCCCCGACCCGTCCGGGCCGCTTGTTGGACATTCCGCCGGTGGAGGTGGCCGCGGCAAGATTGCCCGCCGCATCGAGCGCAACGGCCCCGACGGTCCCCTGAGTCGAGGGGATGAGCTCGGAGGCCGGCCGGCCGCTGCGCAGGGCATCGAGCTCGGCCTGGCGCTCCGGGGTGCGGAAATAGGTATTCGGAACGAGGGTGAGCCCCTCCTCCAGCGCGAATTCCTCGGCGCCCGCGGCCACCAGCAGCACGTGCCGGGATTTGTCCATCACACGGCGAGCGAGCTCGATCGGGTTCTTCACGTGTCGAACCGCGGCCACCGCGCCGGCCCTGAGCGTGTGCCCCTCCATGAGGGCCGCATCGAGCTCAGCCACCCCCTCGCGGGTGAGCGAGGCGCCTCGACCGGCATTGAAGAGCGGATCGTCTTCCAGAGAGCGGACCGCTACGGTCACCGCATCCAGGCTGGTGCCGCCGTGCTCGAGCACCTCGTAACCCAGATCGAGAGCCTGCGCGAGACCGTCGCGATAGTGCGCTTCGCGCTCCCCCGAGAGAGCCTGCCGGGGCAGCTCACCCGCCCCGCCATGGATCGCAATGGCATACATATATAACCGGCTATCCCGGGCAGAGCCTGCCCGCACTCGCTATGATCGGCGGGCATATTAAGGTGAAAGAATCCATGTCGCAGAAGATTCGCAGCATTCTGGTCGCCAACCGTGGCGAGATCGCCATCCGTGTCATGCGTGCCGCGAGCGAGCTCGGGCTGCGCACCGTTGCGGTCTACTCCCAGGAGGACCGCTTCTCGCTGCACCGCACCAAGGCGGATGAGGCTTATCAGGTCGGGCAGGGCAAGGGACCGATCGAGGCCTATCTCGACATCGAGGACATCCTGCGCATCGCGCGCGAGGCCAGAGTCGATGCCATTCATCCGGGGTACGGCTTTCTCTCGGAGAATCCGAGCCTCGCCGAAGGCTGTGCCCGGGCCGGTATCCGCTTCATCGGCCCCGAGCCCGAGACCATGCGGATCCTCGGCAACAAGGTGGCTGCGCGTGAGCTCGCCAGCCAGGCCGGCGTGCCCGTCATGCCCGCCACCGCCCCCCTGCCTCAGCCTTTCGAGGAATGCCGGCTCCTGGCGAATGGGATCGGCTATCCGGTCATGCTCAAGGCAAGCTGGGGCGGCGGCGGACGCGGCATGCGGATCGTGGAAAGCGACGAGCAGCTCGAGCAACTGCTGCCGGTGGCCCGCCGCGAAGCCAAGGCCGCATTCGGCAACGACGAGGTCTATCTCGAGAAACTGGTACGCCGCGCTCGCCACGTCGAGGTCCAGATTCTCGGCGACGCGCACGGTGGGCTCGTCCACCTGTACGAGCGCGACTGCACGGTCCAGCGACGCAACCAGAAAGTCGTCGAGCGCGCTCCCGCAGTGTTTCTGACCGATGCGCAGCGCGCTGAGATCTGCGAGGCGGCGCTCTCGATTGGACGTGCCGCGAGCTACCGCAATGCCGGAACGGTGGAGTTCCTGCAGGACGCCGAGACCGGGAAGTTCTACTTCATCGAGGTCAATCCGCGTATCCAGGTGGAGCACACCGTCACCGAGTGCGCCACCGGAATCGATCTCGTGAAGGCCCAGATCCGGATCGCCGAGGGCGCGCGGCTCGGCACACCCGAGAGCGGCGTCCCGCCACAAGGTGAGATCCGCATCCATGCGCACGCGCTGCAATGCCGGGTCACCACCGAGGACCCGGAGAACGACTTCATCCCCGACTACGGCAAGATCAGCGCCTACCGCAGCCCCGCCGGCTTCGGCGTCCGCCTGGACGCCGGCACCGCTTACACCGGCGCGATCATCACGCGCTCCTATGACTCTCTGCTGGTGAAGGTGACCTCCTGGGCGGCCACGCCCGAGGAGACGATTGCGCGCATGCACCGGGCTCTCTGGGAATTCCGCATCCGCGGCGTCGTGACCAACCTGCGCTTCCTCGACCAGGTCATCACCCATCCGCGCTTCGCGCGGGGCGAGTACACGACTCGATTCATCGACGAGACGCCGGAGCTGTTCCGCTGGCCGCGCAAGCGGGACCGGGCGACGCGCATCCTCACGTACATCGCCGAGACCATCGTCAACGGCAATCCGGAGACCCGCAACCGACCGCGTCCTGCGCGCATCGAGAGCGCGAAACTGCCACCACTCGCTCTTGGCGAGCCGCCGTCCGGAACCCGGCAGAAACTCGACCAGCTGGGGCCCGAGCGTTTCGCGCAGTGGATGCTGCAACAGGAACGGGTGCTGCTCACCGACACCACGATGCGTGATGCGCACCAGTCGCTGCTCGCCACGCGCATGCGCACGCTCGACATGACGGCGATTGCGCCGTATTACGCCTCCCTGGTGCCCGAGCTGTTTTCGGTGGAATGCTGGGGAGGCGCCACCTTCGATGTGTCCATGCGCTTTCTGCGCGAGGACCCCTGGCAGCGGCTCTCGGCGTTGCGCGAGCGGATGCCGAACCTGCTTCTGCAGATGCTGCTGCGCTCGGCCAACGCGGTCGGCTATGCCAACTACCCGGACAACGTGGTGCGTTTTTTCGTGCGTCGCGCCGCCGAGCGCGGCATCGATGTGTTCCGGATCTTCGACTCGCTCAACTGGGTCGATAACATGCGGGTGGCGATCGATGCGGTGCTCGAGACCGGCAGGCTCTGCGAGGCCGCGATCTGCTACACCGGCAGTCTGAGCGACCCGCGCGAGAAGAAATACACTCTCGATTACTACCTCGAGCTCGCGCGCGAGCTCAAAGCCGCCGGCACACACGTGCTCGGCATCAAGGACATGGCGGGACTGTGCCGGCCGCGCGCCGCCCACACCCTGGTCAAGGCCCTCAAGGAGGAAATCGGCCTGCCGGTGCACTTCCATACACACGACACCAGTGGCATCGCCGCGGCGAGCGTACTGGCGGCCATCGATGCGGGTGCGGATGCCGTCGACGGCGCCATCGATGCGATGAGCGGACTGACCTCGCAGCCGAATCTCGGCTCGATCGTCGAGGCGCTGCGCCACGGTCCGCGCGATCCGGGAGTCGACCCCGCGAAGCTGCGCGTGCTGTCCTCGTACTGGGAGCAGGTCCGCAGGCTCTATGCGGCCTTCGAAAGCGACATCCGCTCCGGAGCATCCGAAGTGTACGTGCACGGCATGCCGGGCGGGCAGTACACCAACCTGCGCGAGCAGGCCCGATCCCTCGGCATCGACAACGCCCACTGGCCGCAGGTGGCGCAGGCCTACGCCGACGTCAACCAGATGTTTGGCGATATCGTCAAGGTCACGCCGACCTCCAAGGTGGTCGGGGACATGGCGCTGTTGATGGTCACGAGCGGGCTCACGCCGCAGCAGGTGCTCGATCCGGATGTCGATGTGCCATTTCCGGAGTCGGTGGTGCAGCTGTTCCGAGGCGACCTGGGTCAGCCCGCGGGAGGCTTTCCTCAGGCGCTGCAGCGCAAGGTGCTCAAAGGGGTGGCGCCGCTCACCAGCCGGCCGGGCGCCTCGCTCGCGCCGGTCGACCTCGATGCCGAGCGGGCCAAGATTCAGCAGCGACTGCCGCGGCCGGTCACCGATGACGACCTCGCCTCGTACCTGATGTATCCGCGCGTGTGGCACGAGTATGCGAATGAGCGGACACAGTATGGCGACGTCGCCATCCTGCCGACCCCGGTGTTCTTCTATGGCATGGAGCCGGGGCAAGAGATCTCGATGGACCTGGAAAAGGGCAAGACGTTGTTCGTGCGCTACGTCGCCTGCAGCGAGCCGCATGACGATGGGACCCGCACCGTGTTCCTGGAGCTCAACGGGCATCCACGCTCACTGCGCGTGCCGGATCGCAGCCAGGTCGCCACCCGAGCGCCGCAGCGCAAGGCCAATGCCGACGACCCGAAACAGGTGGGCGCCCCCATGCCCGGCACCATCGCCACCATCGCCGTGAGCGTCGGGCGCAGGGTCGCCCGCGGCGAGGTGCTCGCGACTCTCGAGGCGATGAAGATGGAAACCCAGGTACGCGCCGACATCGACGGCGAGGTCGCCGAAGTGTTGGTCGCTCCCGGGCAGCAGGTCGATCCGAAGGATCTGCTGGTCGTATTGAGGTGAGCGCATGGACGATGGCGATGGGCAGATATCTCGTGTTGCGAGATGACTTGCGGTCGGTCATCCGATGGCACCCCGCCGCGGATAACCCCGACCGTGGCGCGGCCCCCCGGGGAGATTGATGCGCGAGCTGTTCATGTTCGCCGACCGGCGCAGCGCGCCGGCATTCTGGCTGGGGAGCCTGCTCGTGGTCATCGGGGTGCTGTTGCACTTGCCCATGTTCATCATGGCGCGGGCGATGCACTACCGGCTGGCCGGGATGCCCATGGGCTCGGGCATGCTCTGGGGCATGGCGCTCATCGTCGGTGGCGCGGCGGCGGCGGCCCATGGGCTGCAGCCGAAGAAGGCGCGCGTCGATGCCGCGGTGATGCACGAGCGCTTCGTCGCGCCTGAGGATGCGCCGCTGACCCCCTGGCACTGGGCCGCCGGCGCCGCGCTGGCGGTGGCGCTCGTAGTCGACATCATGAAGGTGAGCAGCCTCGGCTTCGTGATCCCGGGCATGCGGGTGGAGTACGGAATCAGCCAGGCCGAAGTGGCGCTGCTGCCACTCTCGGCGCTTACCGGCGCCACGCTGGGATCGTTCATCTGGGGTGCGCTCGCCGATCTTTACGGCCGCCGCGCAACCATCCTGCTCGCGGCGGTCATGTTCATCGGCACCTCCATTTGCGGGGCCATGCCCTCGTTTGAATGGAACCTGTTCATGTGTTTCCTCATGGGAGCCTCGGCGGGCGGCATGCTGCCGGTCGCCTATGCGCTGCTCGCCGAGATCATGCCGACCCGCCATCGCGGCTGGAGCCTCATCGTCGTAGGCAGCGCGGGCGCGCTGGGCGGTTATCTGGCCGCCTCGGGCTTCTCGGCACTGCTTCAACCCGAGTTCGGCTGGCGCATCATGTGGTTCCTCAACCTGCCTTCCGGCCTGGTGCTGATCGCGGTGAGCCCTCTCATTCCGGAGTCGGCGAGATTCCTGATGCACATCGGCCGGCCCGAGGAAGCGCGCGCGACGCTGGCGCGCTTCGGTTCCATCGTGGTGAGCGAGACGAGGGACTGGGACGAGGAAGCCCGACTCGATCATTCTCATCTGCCCCCCGTCGATCGGCGCTTCGCCGGCACCACCATCGCGCTCACTATCGCCGCCTTGTCCTGGGGTTTCGTCAATTTCGGACTGCTGTTGTGGCTGCCGGGCGAGCTGATCGCGGAGGGCCGCAACATGGGGGTGGCCGCCGCCATCATCGCCCGCTCGTCTTTCATCGCCGTGCCCGTGGTGGCGGTCGCCGCTCTCCTCTATTCCCGCTGGAGCACCAAGGGCGCGCTGCTCGTCATGACCGGCGTGACCGCGTTCGGGCTGCTCGCGGTGGTGCTGCGCCAAAGCGGGGTGCCCGCGGCCTCCGATCCCATCATCGCCCTCACCCTGCTCATCGTCGGCTCCACGGGCGTCATCTCCATTCTCCTGCCTTACACGGCCGAGAATTACCCGCTGCGCATCCGCGGCCGCGCCACCGGATGGGTGGCCGGCTGCAGCAAGGGCGGCGGCTTCGTCTGTCAGGGGATGAGCGCCCTCGCTCTCGTACCGGGGATCGGCGCGGCGGCTGTCGCCATCGCGATCTCGGTCCTGCTTGGACTCGCACTCATCGCCCTCTACGGTCGGGAAACCCGGGGCCGTGACCTGCGCGAGCTGGAGCGGCCGACCCTTGCGGCGGCTCCCAAGGGATAGGCGGGCAGGCGGGGATCTTGCGCGGCTTACTCTTCCGGCAGGGCTGCGAGCGCGCGCCTGCCCTCGAAGAGTTGCCAGGAGGCGAGGCCCGGGATGCCGATGAGGAGCTCGCGCACCCGGCGGATGAGCGACAGGGTGACCGCGGGGGCTGCGGGAATACCGAGCAGCGCACACACCAGCACATATCCGGCTTCCTGCACGCCGAGCGCCGCCGGAACCGCGAACCCGAAGGTTCGCAGGCCGCAGAAGAGGCTGTCGATGACGAATGCGCCGGTGGCCGTGACGGCAATGCCCATCAGATGGAGCATGACCCAGGTTTCCACCGCGCCGAGCGCCCAGGCGAGCATGTGGCAGGCGAAAGCGGTCCGTGTCCGACGGTCCCACACGAGGAGCCGATCGAGCGTCGCCGGCTCCACGCTGGCGCCGACCCGAAGGCCGGGCATATGCCTCACGAGTGAGCGCGCCCCCCTCTCCAGGAGGGCTGTGAGTTGTCGGCGACCGGCGATTCCCACGATGGCGAGCACCAATGCGGGCAGCAATGCCCATGCCATCAGTTGCGTGGGCGCAGCGCGCCGAACGGTCAGCAGACATGCCACGCCGGCGATCACGTAGGGAAGCTTTGCCGCCTGCTCGATCAGGATGTCCGCCAGCATCAGGCCGGTGACCGGCAGGGCGCCGACACCGGTGAGCGTCAAGGCGCGCACGCCGGCCACGATGCCGCCGAGCTGAGAGAAGGGCAGCACCTCGCCGGTCGCCTCCCGGACGAAACGTGCCCAGATGAATTTCCACGGCGAGGCGCCGGGACTGTCCGTGCGGAGCAGGGACCAGGCCGATCCGGTGACCGCCGTCACGGGCAGATGAATCAGCGCGATGAGGATGAGGCCAGTGATGCCCACCCGCTCGGCTGCCCGGCTTACCGCGTCGGCGCCCGCGTAGACAATGATCGCGATCAGCGCCGCGGCGCCGAGGGCGGCGACAAGGAGTTTCCTCCAGCTCATGCCGGGCTCGCGGACAACGCGCTTTCCCGCACCGGACGCGCGCCCTCGGGCTTTACGTCAAACGCCTCCATGTATCGCGCGAAGCGCTCCCGCAGCCGCGGCGCATCGAGCCCGAACGCGTCAAGGCTGTATCGGTGGATGGGGTAGCCGCCTCGCGGCCGCAATCGCAGGTACCCGGCCATGCGCGATTCGGCTTCCCCGCTCAATGTCATGCTGCAGTGGCGGTACAGCCTCTCGATGGTGTGCATGGGGGCATCCACGATGTCTCCATAGTACAGATGGAGGATGTCTCGATCCTGTGAGCGCGCGGCGATCATCCGCTCGGCGCCTTCCGCCCAGCGCTCACTCACCTCGCGTCCGATTTCCGTGGCGGTGACCGTGCGCGAGAAGGGACGCCGCAGCACCTCGGTGAGCCTCGCCACCGAAGCGAGGACGCGTAACGGATCACGATGCAACATGATGATGTGTGAGTCGGGATACGCCGCTCGCAGCGCGTCGAGCGCGAATACGTGATCAGGGCATTTCAACACCCAATGCTTGCCCGGCGGCAGTTGCGCATCGAGATGCTGCAGGAAACGCCGGTGGAAAAGATAGGCGATGTCATGGCCATGGCGATCCATCCATTCACGATAGGAAGGGATGCGGTACATGGTGTCGAACCGCAGGCTCTGGAAGACCTGCGCGGTGATGTCGGTGCACTCCTGCGGGGCGTTGGCCTGCAGCGGGTGCAGGGCGGCGAGCTCGGGTGAGAGCAGCCGGAAGAGCGCGAATTCGCGTTCGACGCACGCCCGGCGGCGCTCGGTCGAGGAGAGCAGCCGGCCCCTGGGGTAGGGATAGATGAGTTGCCAGCTGCGGGGCACGGCGTTGTCCGGATCGAGCGAGAGCAGGGAGTGCAGGAACGTCGAGCCGCTTCGCGGCAGGCCCGTGATGAAGATGGGCCGGCTGAGCGGTCGGCGCACGATGGCCGGATCGGCTTCCTCGGCGATATCGAGCCGCAGCAGATTGTCGAGGCAGCGCAATGTGTCGAAGCGCGCGGCCAGGTGACCGAAGAGGCTCAGCTGCGCTTCCCCTTCCAGGGCGCGCAGGAGATTGCGCAGCGCCGCGGTGAACGTCCAGTCCGAGAAGTCGTTGCGTCCGCTGCGACGCAGCGAGTTTGCGATGAGCGAATCGGCTTCGAGCGGCGCGATTCGCTCGAGGGCCCGGGACAACCGCCGCTGAAGGAATGCCATCTGTGCCGGTCCTCCTGGCTGAACCCGTCCGGCCGGCCCCGGGGCACATCAGCCCCGCGAGCCGGGTGTACCACCAATGAGTATAGGCATGTGGCCGCGATGGAGGGCTGTTCGCGGCGTGCGGATCACCGCAGCTGATGATTTTTGCCGGCGCGTGGGCGAATGGTGAACGAGCCACCGGGAGCGCGGCCTCTGCGGGCGAGGAGCGGCTCAGCGGTGCGCGCTCGGGGCCGGCCCGCGGGGCGGGGCCGCATCGAACCAGCCGCCGGTGAATTCGGCACGCTGCAATCCGGCGCGCACATACGGGTTGTTGCGCATGATTCGCCAGATCAGGCCGCTGCGTTGGTTCTCGATCATGGCGATGATCGGTCCCTGGTCGATGCCGATGAACTCGTCATCGATCCAACCGCGGCCCGGCACCACATAGCCGTCCTGGGCGAACCGGGCATGGGTGAAGCTGGGGTTGAAGGAGTCGAGGAAGCCGTAGCGCGTGTAGATGATGTCGCCGTAATCGCGCAGCAGCGCCTGTGTCGCCTGGGTGACGTAGTCCGGGGCGAATGGCAGGGAGCCGAGCACCGCGGTCGGCGCCAACGTACCGTCGTCCTGGTCCCGGCTGGTGATACCGCGCGCATAGTAGCCGTAGAACTGGCGCATCTGGCCGTGAAAGGGGGCACGCACATTTCCCGGACCATTGCACGCGGTGAGGCCCCATATGTCGGGGCCGTAGCCGGTCCAGCCGTTGGGGTTGTCGATGGCGTACTGGCGCTGCGCGAGGGTCGCCCGGCGACCGTTCACGAAGTAGGTCTCTCCGTGGGCACGCATGAGCGGATCCGCGATCCCCCGCAGGTCGACCCACACGGCGGTGTATTGAAAGACGAACTGCGCCCCGAAGGCCAGCAGGGTCTGGCCGTCGAGCCGGCGCCAGTCACCTCCGGTGGTGGCGGTCCATGCGCTCCACGCGTTGTTGCGCAGAGGATATGTCGGTGAACCCATGCCGAGAATGTAGAGGATCGACGCCTCGTTGTATCCGGCCCAGCGCGCCTTGGAGAACCCCTTGCGGGGGAACCACGCCATGCTCACCAGCGGGTTGAGTCCGGGCGCCGCCCAGCCCCAATTGACGCGCCGATACAGTTGGTCGGCGACCTTGCGGACCTGTGTCTCGGTTGGTGTCGGATGATCGAAGTAACTCTCGGCCGTGAGGACGCCCGCCATCAGCAGCGCGGTATCGATGGTGGACAGTTCGCTGTTGCGATATCTCAAGCCCGTGTGAATGTCGAGGAAGTGGTAGAAGAGACCATGGTAGCCCGCGTATCCCTCGGGTCCCGCGCCCTGCGGCCGGCTGAACAGGAACGTGAGAACCTTCAGCACGCGTTCGGCCGCGGCGTGCCGGGTGACGTACCCTCGATCGGCGCCGATCACATCCGCCGTCAGTGCAAAGCCGATGGCCGCGATGCTCGATGGGCCATCGGACGGCCAGTGATCCGGAGACAGCCCCGTGACCGGGTCGTCGGTGTTCCAGAAGTAATCGAATGTCCGCCGTTCGATGTCGCGATACATGAGGCGCGGGTCCGCCGCGAGACTCTGCACGCAAGGCTGGGCGATGAGGGCTACTGGGGTCGGCGGCCACGGTTGCCATGAGGTTGCCTGCGCGCAGGCAATCGTCGCAAGCGCGGCAGGCATGGCCGCCCGCTCCATGGCCAGTTGGGTGATGAGATCCGTCGTGTGCCAGAACTCATCGGCGGTTCGGCGTGCAATGTCCCGGTAGTGGTGCCGAAAGAGGGCCGCCACGCGCCACAAGGGTTGAGCCGCAAGCGGCAGGGGTGCGGTCGGCGGCGGCGGCTGGGGAGGCACCGACTGCCAGGGCAGCTGCGATGCCTGCGACAACGGCGACGGCGGTTGCGAAGGCTGGGGCGGTGCGGAGGGCTGCAGCCGGGATTTGGGCAGGGATGGCGTTGGCGAAGGCTGCGAGGACAGCGGGAATCGCCCCGTCGGCGGAAGGCCGGGCTGCGGTAGGGTCTGCAGCGTTGGCGATGGCAACAGCGGCGCCTGCAAGAGGCGGCTCGACTGGGCTGGCGAGGCCTGCGCGGACAGGGCCGCACCGATGACGGCCAGCACGCCGAGCAGGCCCGCCCCGCACGAGCGCACGCGGGGCGCGCCATCGATGGGATGTGCGCGGAGGATCACCAGAGCGCGTGCCGCCGCGTGAAGCCCTTCATGCCGCCAGCTCGCCCGCAATGCCGCTTCCTGCGCTACACCCTTCGTGGGCGAGAAGCTGTTCATCACGCGCGAATCGGTCGCGGTGGAAATTCCGGTCAAATTTGTGACGTCTCGGGTACCGAGGAGCAAGAATGAAGCCTACGGGCCACGGACGTCCAGAGGCAAGCAGTCCGGAGCGGGGCGGAAGCCCCGTAACGCTGACGGCTACGGCAGGAATCCCTGCCGCAGTCTCCCTGGCCCCGGATGAAGCGGTGCCGTTCGACCCCGCCGCCCCCGGGGGGTGGGCGTCACGGGACGCCACCCCGGGGAAACGGCGGAAGCCCCCGCAGAGTCAGTACCGGAAGATGGCGGTGAGGCCGAAGGTGCGGGGGCGGAAGGTGTATTGGTTCTGCAGGCGCGTGGCCCGTTCACACGCCGGGGTGACGGTGCCATTGTTGGCACATACCCCCGGATCGATCGACCAGTCCTCACCGCTGAGTGCGTGGGTATCGGTGAGGTTGTTGACGAACGCCTCGACGCGCCACTCGCCGAACCGCATGCCACCGCGCAACGACACGAGGTTCGTGGAGCCCAGTGGGTAATACGCCGCGTCGTACTGCTGACTCGCCGGATCCTCCTGCGCCGTCAGCCAGTGACTGGCGCCCGTGTATTCGTCGTCCACGCGCACGAACGAGCTGTGGCGAAAGAGCTGAAATTCGTACTGCAGGCCGAGCGAAACGGTGACCGGCGGGGTCGGTGTGCCGGCGGTGCCTGAGCCGCTCTCGCCGGTGATGGCCTCGCCGGTGACCACGAGATTCACCGGAGGCGGCCCCGGGAATCCCGCATTCTGCGTGAAGCGTGCATCGGTGTAGCCGGCAGTGAGGTTGGCCGTGAGATGCCCGGTGAGCAGGAGCTGTGCCTGCAGGTCCACGCCCTTGACGACGGCGGAGCCGAGATTGTCTATGAACGAGATCTGGCAGATCGGCGGCACCACGGTCTGCTGGATGTCATTCCACTTGATGTAGTAGGCGCTGGTGGCGAGGCTCACCCGGTGATCGAAATTGTTCTTCGCGCCTATCTCGTAACTGTTGACCGTATCGGAGTTGAAGGTCTGCGGGGCGCTGTTGATCCCGAAATTCTGGAAGTCCGTCGCGCAGGCCGCGTACGGCACCGGATTGTTGGCCCCGCCCGGCCGGAATCCCTTGGCGTAGGTGGCGTAGAACAGGTTGTCGCGGTTGAGCTGGTAGGCGACGCTGACCTTCGGGGTGAATGCATTCTGGCTCTGCGAGCCATTGCCGGTCTGGGTCGTCAGGAAGAGCTGTGGTCCGCCGGTCAGGGTGTCGAACGTGTATTTCACGTGTGATTCACGCAGCCCGACCGTGAGTTTCCATTGACGGGTGACGGCGTAGGTGGCCTGCCCGTACAGGGCGTATTGAGTGTCCGTGGAGTGCGTTTGGAGGAAGTACGAGTCGTTGGGGAAGCGCGGATCGTATGGCAGGGGTCCCAGATCGGTCTGGGTCGCCGCGTCGTAAATATAGAACGGGCAGACGAACTGCCCCGGGCAGGTGTACGGTGTCCCGTAGTAGGCCTGCGACAGCTCGTTGAGCAGCGGGTCGTGGATCTGCTCCAGGTAGCTCTGGCGATTGCGGCTGAAGAACAGCCCGGTGGTCCAGGTCAACCGGGAGGTGGGGTCGTTCGACTGCAGCCGCACTTCCTCCACGAGATTCTGCTGACCGTTGTCGACGGTCGCGGGCGCGCGGTAATTGGTGGCACCTGCGGGCAGGTGCACGCCGTTCGCATCCAGCAGCAGCGGCAGGCCGTTGGCGACCGAGAAGAACACCACATTCTGATAGAAGCCCAGATTGTAGAGCGTGCCCTCGTAGCCGCTGGTCTCCCTGCGGTGATAGTAGGAGAGGTTGTTGATGAGCTCGACGTTGCCGAAGTTTCCCGAAATACGCAGCGACGGCAGGTAGAATTTGTCGGGAATCTGCCGCAGGTCCGGGTCGGCGCTGACGAAGTGATTGCTGCCCGGATTGGAGTACAGCGGCCAGTA
>DAHVQK010000155.1 GCA_027317845.1 Gammaproteobacteria bacterium | reverse complement strand
CGACGGCTGGGTCCACCCGGTGCATCTGGCCGATTCGCCGACGTTCGACAAACCCTGGTCGATCGAACAGGCGGCGGGGCTGTCGCCCGCCACTTCGCATGTGGGTCAAATCACCTGGCGGCCCGGTGGCCAGGTGCCGGCGGCCTACGAGCGCACGCGCGAGCGGCTGTTCGTGCTGATGCATGAGGGGCCGCCTTGGAGCTTCGAGAAGGCGGGGACCGAGATCTGGGTGCTCGATGCGCGCACCCACCGGCTGCTCCATCGTTGGGCGGTGCCGGAGTCGGCGTACCTCGTGGCCGTCACACAGGATGCGCATCCGCTGCTCTTTGCACTCTCGCATACGTGGCTGTGGGTGATGAGCCCCGAGAGCGGGGCGGTGCTGCGGGCGACACAGATCGTGACACCCGGGCTGGTGGGCGTACGGGGGGAATGACATCATGAACCGACTCGACAACTGGGGTGAACGGGTGACGCGGGGGCTGGCGGGCCGGTTCTCCCGGCGCAGCGCGCTCTCACGGCTCGGTGCGCTGCTGGTCGCGGCGCCGGCGTTCCCATTGCTGCCCGTGCAGCGGGCGCGCGCGGCGGACTCCGCGGCGCATGCGCAGAAGGGCACCGACTTCAGCCGCGCAGCGCAGACGCACGACGATACAGCCTGCAACTACTGGCGCTACTGCGGCATCGACGGCAACTTGTGCTCGTGCTGCGGCGGCAGCACACACTCCTGCCCGCCGGGCTCGCAGCCATCGCCCACCTCGTGGATCGGCAGCTGCGTCAATCCGGATGATCAGCGCGCCTACCTCATCGCCTATCGCGACTGCTGCGGCGCCAACGAGTGCAACCAGTGCAGCTGTCTCAACACCGATCACGCCATGCCGATCTACCGCCCGCAGGCGAACAACCACATCATCTGGTGCTTCGGCACGCAGAGCTTCGAGTATCACTGCTCGATGGCGGTGCTCGTCGGGTTGGCGGAGTAGCTCATGTGGGGTGGACCGCCATGAAGACTCCTTGCACGCTGAAGCTGATCCTCTGCGGGCTGCTGGTCGCGGTGGCGGGCGCTGCGGCCGCGACCGTGCCGCCGGCTCAGGCCCATCCCGCGCGCGCAGTGAGCCGGCTGTCCGCGGTGCAGGTGGCTTACCTCACCTCCTGTGGGGGCTGCCATGGGGTCGAGGGCGTTTCAGCGCCGCAGGCGGTGCCGACGCTCAAGGCGTTGACGGGCAGCTTCCTCTGCACGCGCCAGGGGCGGCAGTTCATTGTGCGCCTGCCGGATGTGGCCCTGAGCAGCCTCTCGGATCGAATGCTGACCCGGGTGATGAACTGGGTGGTGTTCGATCTCGGGGCACCGGTGGCCGGCGGCCGTGAGGCGCATCGATACACGGTGGCGGAGGTGGCGCGGCTGCGCCGCGCGCCGCTGACGCAGACCGGGCTGACGCCCTATCGTGAGCAGGTCGTGGCACACCTCGGGACCCGCTGCGCGGTGCCCGCGGGGCTCACCGTCTACGGCGCCGCGTATGCCGTGGGAGTAAAATCCTCCTCGCCCAGGAGCTGATCGGAGAGGCCATGGCGTTCACGCTGCGCATCAACGAACGATCCATTGCGGTGGAGGCGGGGGCGGATACCCCGCTTCTTTGGGTGCTGCGCGATGAGCTCGGGCTCACCGGCGCCAAGTTCGGCTGCGGCATGGGGCTGTGCGGGGCCTGCACCGTCCACGTGGAGGGACAGCCGGTCCGTGCTTGTGTGACGCCCGTGGCCGCAGTGCAGGGCAAAGCCATCACCACCATCGAGGGCGCCGGGCACGATCCCATCGGCCGCGCCGTCCAGGCGGCGTGGCTTGCCCTCGCGGTGCCGCAGTGCGGCTACTGTCAGGCAGGGCAGATCATGAGCGCCGTGGCGCTGCTGCACGACACGCCGCAGCCGACCGATGGGGATATCGATGCCGCGATGGCGGGCAACATCTGCCGCTGCGGCACTTACCCGCGCATCCGGGCGGCGATACATCGGGCGGCGCAGCAGCTGCGGGAGGCCCGATGAGCCCATCATCCGCAACGACTCCGCCGGGCGCAGTCCCTGAACCGTGCGATGCGGCTGCGGAAGCGGATCAGCCGCCGAGCATCGCCCGCCGCAAGGTGGTGAAGGGCGTGCTCGCGGCCGCAGGCCTCGTGCTGTGCCTGCGCCAGTCGGGACGGGTCGCCCTCGCCGGGGACCGCAAATATGGTGCGGCCGGTGAGCCGGGCGGAGTCGTCGACAACCCACTGGTGTTCGTCGCGATTCACCCGGACGACACGATCACCGTGACGGTGCATCGGCCCGAGATGGGCCAGGGGATTCGCACCAGCTTCGCCCTGGTGGTGGCCGATGAGCTCGAGGCCGAGTGGCCGCAGGTGCGTGTGGAGCAGGCGCCGGCCGACCAGGCGCGCTACGGCAACCAGGACACCGACGGTTCGCGAAGCATGCGCCATTTCTTCGAGCCCATGCGCAAGGTGGGGGCCGCCGCCCGCATGATGCTCGAGAGCGCCGCCGCAGCCCACTGGGGGGTGCCGGTGAGCGAGGTGGTGGCCGAGCGCCAGCGGGTGTGGCACCACGGCAGCGGTAGAAAGCTCACCTACGGTGAGCTCGCCCTGCAGGCCGCGCAGCAGCCGGTCCCCGAGACGGCTGTCGTGCGTCTGAAGAGTCCGGAGCAGTTCCGCTACATCGGCAAGCCGGGCAGCCGGCTCATCGACGGAGCGGATATCGTCGCGGGACGCGCCCGCTATGGCATCGATACGCGGCTCGAGGGAATGTTGTACGCCGTCGTGGCGCGGCCCGCGGTGCTCGGCGGAAAGCTCGCGCACTACGATGCGCGAGCGGCGCTCGCCGTGCCCGGCGTGGTGAAGGTGGTGGAAATCCCCTCCCATCCGCTGCCGGCGCTGTCTTATCCGCTTGGTGGCGTGGCGGTGCTCGCGCGTAACACGTGGGCGGCCATCAAGGGCCGGGAGGCCCTGAAGATCAGCTGGGAGGAGGGCCCGAACCGGCATTTCGATTCGCAGCGCTTCGAGACCGAGTTGCAGCAGGCGGCGCGCCGCCCTGCCAAGGTGGTGCGCAATCAGGGCGATGTCATGGGGATGTTGCGTGAGGCCGGGCGGCGAATCGAGGCCGAGTATTACCTGCCGTTTCTCGCGCATGCCTCGATGGAGCCGCCGGCGGCGACCGCGCGCATCGTGGACGGCCATTGCGAAGTGTGGGCGCCGGTACAGGATCCCCAGGGTACGCGCGATCTGGTGACCGGTCTCCTCGGGCTGAAGGAATCGGACGTCACGGTTCACGTCACGCTGCTCGGAGGCGCATTCGGCCGCAAGTCGCTGGCGGACTTCGCGGGCGAGGCGGCGGTGCTCACCAAAGCCATGGGGGGAACCCCGGTCAAGGTCACGTGGACCCGCGAGGACGACATCCGTCACGATTATTATCAGGCCGTCGCACTCGAGCGCCTCGAGGCGGTGGCCGGTCCCGATGGCCTGCCGGTTGCCTGGCTGCATCGCTCAGCCTCACCCACGGAGGATGCGACGTTCGAGGCGGGGGCGGAGGGCGAGGACTCGAGCGAATACGGAATGGGCATGATCAACATCCCGTTCCGCATTCCGAACGTGCGTCTGGAGGTCCCCGGGGTGCCGGCCTATACACGCATCGGATGGTTCCGTTCCGTGTACAACATCGCGCACGGCTTTGCGATCCAGAGCTTCATCGACGAGCTCGCCCACGCGGCGGGCCGCGATCCGCTCGAGTATCAGCTCGCTCTCATCGGAGCGCCGCGGCGTATCGATCCCCGCACGCTCTCGGACGAGTGGAATTACGGTGAATCGCCGAAGCGCTATCCGCTCGACACCGGGCGGCTGCGCGCCGTGATCGAACGGGCGGCGCGCGAGGCGGGCTGGGGGCGCTCCCTCGGCAAGGGCCGTGGCCTCGGTCTCGCGGCGACCTACAGCTTCATGAGCTATGCCGCGGCGGTGATCGAGGTGGAGGTCGCAGCGGACGGCGCAATAGTCATCCCGCGGGTCGATATCGCCTTCGACTGCGGTCCACAGGTCAATCCCGACCGCGTGCGCGCGCAGCTCGAGGGCGCGTGCATCATGGGGCTCACCGTGGCGAGGTACGGCGAGATCACCTTCCGGGATGGACGCGTGCGGCAATCCAACTTCAACGATTTTCCCGTGCTGCGCCTGCCGGAGTCGCCGCGGGAGATCCGCATCCATCTGCAGCCGGCGGGATTCGAGGTGCCTCTGGGCGGGGTCGGCGAGCCGGGACTGCCACCGATCGCCCCGGCACTGGCCAACGCCATCTTCGCGGCCACCGGCCGGCGCATCCGCAGACTGCCGCTCGGTACGCAGCTCGCGGACTGGCGGGCATAGCGGGCCAGACGCCGCGCCGTCTCCGCCCCGGGGCGCGGTGAACTCCTCGCCGGCGCCACCCCGTGCGGCCTGACACACGAGCGTTTGGACCGCATGGCGCGGGATGACACCTGTCCGCTCTGGTCCCCGGGCTGTGCGCCGGCCGGTTGCGCGGTCCGAGGTCGTGCCATCTGCCGCGCGCTGGCGACAACCGCACCGCCGCCTGTGGCGCGTATCGGAGGGAAACCGGCGTGATCTCAGTCCGGACGCTCGATGAGGATCCGGCCGTTCTCGATGCGCACGCCATAGGTGCGCAGCGGCTCGTAGGCGGGCGGAGTGAGCGCCGCGCCGGTGCGCAGGCAGAAGCGCGCGCCGTGCCGCGGGCAGACGATCTCACTGGACTCTACCTCGGCACCCTCCAGAGGCTCGCCGTCATGCGTGCAGACATCGTCGACCGCGAAGATCTCAGCGCCGCAGCGCACGACCATCAGGGCTAGGCCGTCGAGGTCCACAGGCAGAGGCGCGCTGTCGGCGAGCTCCCCCGCCGCGGCGACATCGACCCAGGCCATCAGTACATCCCCGTCTGCAGACGCGCCGCCTCTGACATCATGCTCTGATTCCAGGGCGGATCGAAAGTGAGCTCGACGCGCACCTCTTTCACGGTGGGAATGCGCTCGATCTTGTCCCTGACATCGTCAACCAGGATCTCACCCATGCCGCATCCCGGCGCGGTGAGGGTGAGCTTCACTTCGACGGAGCGCGTGCCGTCCTCGTTGGCTTGCACGCCGCAGTCGTACACGAGGCCGAGGTCGACGATGTTGATCGGGATTTCCGGGTCGTAGCAGGTGCGCATCTGGTCCCACGCCAGTTTGAGCACGTCGTCCTCCGTGGCGTTGGGAGGCAGCTCCGGTGGCGCCACCCGCTCCTTGCCGATGGCATCGGCGTCCTCGCCGCTGATGCGAAACAGGTTCCCCTCCACGTAGACGGTGAAGCTCCCGCCGAGGGCCTGGGTGATGTAACCGGAGGTGCCGGGCTGCAGGGTGAGCTCGGTGCCGGCGGGCACGATCACGGCCCGGACCTCGCGGTTGACGACGAAGGGCTCGTTGTCGTAGCTGCGCATCGGCTGGGCTCACTCCGTGGACACTGGATCGGCGCTGCGCTGCAGGGCGGCGCCGAGGGTGTGCCAGCAGAGGCTGGCGCATTTGACCCGCGCGGGGAATTCGCGCACGCCGGACAGGGCGGCGAGCTTGCCGAGCGAGGCATCCGCCACGGCATCCTGTCGGGTGAGAAGGGCGTGGACGGTGTCGTAGAGTGCCATGACGGCCGCCTTGTCCTTTCCCTTGACCGCCTCGGTCATCATCGAGGCCGATGCGGTCGAGATCGCGCAGCCCTTGCCCTCGAAGCGGATGTCCTCGATCCGATCGCCGTTCATGCGCAGCCACACGGTCAGACGGTCGCCGCAAAGCGGGTTGTGACCCTCCGCGTGCGCGTCGGAGGGCACGAGCGGCCCGAAATTGCGCGGCTGTCTGTTGTGATCCAGGATCACATCGCGATAGAGCTCTTTCAGGTCCATCAGCCGAACACCTCGCGGGCCTTGCCGAGCGCGGTGACGAGCGCCTCGATGTCCCCTTCGGTGTTGTAGCAGCCGAAGGAGGCGCGGGCCGTCGCCGGAATGTCGAAAAAAGTCATCACGGGCATCGCGCAGTGATGGCCGGTGCGGATGGCCACGCCCTCCGCATCGAGGATCGTGCCGAGATCATGTGGGTGGCATCCTTGCATCGTGAACGACAGGACGGACGCCTTGTGGGCCGCGGTGCCGATGATCTCGATCCCCGGGATGCGGTTGACCTCGTCGCTCGCGAGCCTCAGCAGCCGCTGCTCGTGCGCGGCGATCGCCTCCACGCCGAGACTCTCGACATAATCCATGGCGGCCGCGAGTCCCACAGCCCCGGAGATGTTGGGCGTTCCCGCCTCGAATTTCCACGGCAGGTCGTTGTAGGTGGTCTTCTCGAACGAGACCGTGCGGATCATGTCGCCGCCTCCCTGCCAGGGCGGCATGGCCGCGAGCAGTTCCTCGCGCCCGTACAGCACACCGATGCCGGTCGGCCCATAGAGTTTGTGTCCCGAGAAGGCGTAGAAGTCGCAACCGAGCTCGTGCACATCGATGCGCGAGTGGGGGATCGCCTGGGCGCCGTCGATGAGCACGGCTGCGCCGCGAGCATGCGCCGCATCCACGATCCGCTTCACCGGCAGAACGGTGCCGAGCGCGTTCGACACGTGCGCCACGGCGACGAGGCGGGTGCGCGGCGAGAGCAGCTCGAGGAGCCGGTCGTACTCGAGCTCGCCGCGCCGGTCGATCGGAGCGACCTTGAGCGTGCAGCCCGCCTGCTCGCAGAGCATCTGCCAGGGCACGATGTTCGCATGATGCTCGAGCGCGGTGATCAGGATCTCATCCCCGCGTCCAAGACGCGTCCGCCCGAAGGACTGGGCCACGAGGTTGATCGCCTCGGTGGTGCCGCGCACGAACACGATCTCCCGGGACGAGCTCGCGTTGATGAACCGCCGCACCCGCTCGCGCGCGCCCTCGAAGGCCTCGGTGGCCGCCTGGCTCAGGGCATGCACACCGCGATGCACGTTGGCATGGCAGTGGGTTTCGTAGCGCTCCACGGCACGCAGCACCGGCAGCGGGCGTTGCCCCGAGGCGGCGCTGTCGAGATAGACGAGCGGCCTGCCATTGACCGTCTGGCTGAGAATGGGGAAGTCACGGCGCACGCGCGCGGCGTCGTAGGCGGTGGGTGGGGCGGCCAGAGGGGCGATTGCGCTCATCCGAGCAACTCCTTGAGCGAGGCGGCCTCGCTCATTTGACCGGCGATCTCGACCTCGATCCGCCGGCGCAGATCCGGAAGTTCGATGCGAGACACCACGTCCTCGAGGAACGCCCATTTGAGCAGGCGCTGCGCCACCTCGGGCGAGAGGCCGCGCGAGAGAAGATAAAAGAGCATGGTCTCATCGAGCATGCCGGCGGTGGCGCCGTGCGCGCAGCGGACCTCGTCGGTATGGATCTCGAGCTGTGGGCGCACGTCGATTTCGGCTTCCGGTCCTGCGAGCAGGTCGCGCAGCGACTGGCGCGAGTCCGTTCCGCGGGCTGTCTCGCGCACCACGACCTTGCCGTTGAACGCCACGCGGGCGCGGGCGGAGGCGATTCCGCGGAAGGTCTGTTCCGTGCGTGTCCGGGGAGCGAGATGTTCGGTCAACGCGAAGGTATCCTGACTCTGCAGCCGATCGCCGAGCGCCGCCGCGGACAGGGCGACCTCGGCTCCCGATCCGGCCAGGCGCACGTGCACAGTGGATCGCGCCGTGAGGCCGCCGGTGCTCACGGCGAGAATCTCGTAGCGGGCGTCCTTGGCAAGGGTTGCCTCGAGGGTATCAAACCAGGCGGTGCGCAAGCCTGTCTGCTGCAAGCGGTAGTGCGTCAGGCGTGACCCCTCGGCAAGGTCGACATGGACCGCGCAGTTGACGAGATTGGCCGCATCGCCGGTGCTCAGGTGACGTTCCACGAGGGCAAGGCGCGTGCCCGGCTCGAGTGTCACCTGTACGCGAGGGTAGGAGGCGCCCATCTCCGCCGCGGTGGAGGCGATGAACACCAGCTCGACCCGCTGCATCCCGGCCAGCGACTGAACCCGGATCGCGGCGGCATCGGTGGCGAACGCCTCATTGAGCAGCGCCAGACGAGTCTCCGGCAGGGCGGGGATCGGCGGCGATTCGAGCCTCACCTCGGCGGCGCCCGCGCGCAGGCTGCGCACCGAAATCCCGGCCTCAGCCGCAATCGAGTGCGATGAGCAGAGAACACCATCGACGAAGACGTAGCGTGAAAAGCCCTCGAGCGGCGCAGGCAGTTCCGGCTTGGCCCCGGTGGGAGTGAGGGTGGGGGCGAATCGCACCCGCTCCAACACCCGCAGGTTGGTGTAGCGCCAATTTTCCTCGCGCGTGGCCGGCAAGCCCTGTGCGCACAGCATCTCGAGTGCCGAGCGCCGCCGCTCCGTGGCGACGACGCTCGGCGGCAGGGTATCGCGGACCGAGCCGTATTCGTCCTTGACCCGCGCAAGCAATGCCGTACTCATGCCGCTTCGCCCGTCAGCCAGTCGTAACCTCGTCGCTCGAGCTCGAGCGCCAGAGTCTTGTCGCCACTGCGGACGATGCGACCCTGGACGAGGACGTGCACCCTATCGGGAATGATGTAATCGAGCAGCCGCTGGTAATGCGTCACCAGCACGAGCGAGCGGTCCGCGGCGCGCAGGGTGTTCACACCGTGGGCGACCACCTTGAGCGCATCGATGTCCAGGCCCGAGTCGGTTTCATCGAGCACCGCGAGCCGCGGCTCGAGCACCAGCATCTGCAGAATCTCGTTGCGCTTCTTCTCGCCTCCGGAGAATCCCTCGTTGACTCCGCGGGAGAGCATGCTCTCGTCCATGCGCATCAGGCGCATCTTCTCGCGCACCATGGTCAGGAATTCGAATGCGTCGACTTCCGGGAGGCCCCGGTGCTTGCGCGCCGCGTTGACCGCAGCCTTGAGCAGGTACACGTTGTTGACGCCAGGTATCTCGACGGGATATTGGAAGCCGAGGAACACGCCCTCGCGCGCACGTTCCTCGGGCGCCAGCGACAGCAGGTCGCGGCCCTGGAAGGTGACCGAGCCGCCGGTGACCTCGTAGCCGGGGCGTCCAGAGAGGACGTGTGCAAGCGTGCTCTTGCCCGAGCCGTTCGGTCCCATCACGGCGTGGACCTCGCCGGCGGGGATCTCCAGGGTGAGGCCCTTCAGGATCTCCTTGCCCTCGACAGTGACGTGCAGATTCTCGATTTTCAACATGTGCCTTGACCTTGACTTAGCCCACCGCGCCTTCGAGGCTGACGGCGAGCAGATTCTGCGCCTCGACGGCGAACTCCATGGGCAGCTCCTTGAAGACCGACTTGCAGAAGCCGCTGACGATGAGGTTCACGGCGTCCTCCGAGGAGATGCCGCGCGCGAGACAGTAAAACAGCTCATCCTCGCTGATCTTGGATGTGCTGGCCTCGTGTTCCACCGTGGCCGAGGGGTTCTTCACCTCGACGTACGGGAAGGTATGCGCGCCGCACTCGCTCCCCATGAGGAGCGAGTCGCATTGGGTGAAATTGCGCGCCCCGTGGGCGCTTGGCAGGATCTTGACGAGTCCCCGGTAGGCGTTCTGGCCGTGGCCGGCGGAGATGCCCTTGGAAATGATCGTGCTGCGGGTGTCGCGGCCGATGTGGATCATCTTGGTGCCGGTGTCGGCCTGCTGGCGGTTGTTGACGGTGGCGACGGAGTAGAATTCCCCGACCGAGCCGTCCCCGCGCAGCACGCAGCTCGGGTATTTCCAGGTGATGGCCGAGCCGGTTTCCACCTGCGTCCACGAGATGCGCGAGTTGCGGCCGCGGCACTCGCCACGCTTGGTGACGAAGTTGTAGATGCCGCCGACACCTTCGGCATCGCCCGGGTACCAGTTCTGCACCGTGGAGTACTTGATGTAGGCCTCATCGAGCGCCACCAGCTCGACCACCGCGGCATGCAGCTGATTCTCGTCCCGCTGCGGGGCGGTGCAGCCTTCGAGGTAGCTCACCTGGCTGCCCTCGTCGGCGATGATCAGGGTGCGCTCGAATTGCCCGGTCTTGGCCGCGTTGATGCGGAAATAAGTGGACAGCTCCATGGGGCAGCGCACGCCCTTCGGCACATAGACGAACGAGCCGTCGGAGAACACGGCGGAATTGAGCGCCGCGAAAAAGTTGTCGTTAAAAGGTACGACGCTGCCGAGGTAGCGCTCGATCAGCTCCGGGTGCTCGAGGACGGCCTCGGAGAATGGGCAGAAGATCACTCCGGCCTCGCGCAGCCGCTCCTTGAACGTGGTGGCGACCGAGACGCTGTCGAACACCGCATCCACTGCCACGCCGGCGAGACGGGCGCGCTCGTGCAGCGGCACACCGAGCTTCTCGTAGGTTTCGAGGAGCTTCGGATCGACCTCGGAGAGGCTCTTCGGCCCGTCGGTCTTCGCCTTCGGTGCCGAGTAGTAGGAAATCCCCTGGTAGTCGATCGGCTGGTAGCGGCTGTGCGACCAGTGTGGCTCGCGCATCGTGAGCCAGTGGCGCAGCGCCTTCAGGCGCCACTCGGTGAGGAAGGCCGGCTCGCGCTTCTTGCGCGAGATGAGGCGGACCACGTCCTCATCGAGTCCGGGAGGGACGGTATCGGAGTCGATGTCGGTGACGAAACCGTGCCGGTAGCTGCGCGAGACGAGGGTCTCGAGGGGCGGCGCGGGGTGCTGCCCGGGCGGGGCGAGCGGCTCACCAGGGTCTCTCACAGGGGTGCTTTCACTCATGCGGGGTCAACCAGAATAAGGTAGGTCAGGCGCTGGGGAGGCGGGGCGCATGGGCAACGGCCGCCTTCACATCGCGCTCCAGAGCGGGCAGGGGAACCCCGATCGGGTCGATGCCCGCCAGTTGCGCCAGGTTCACATCGAACAGAGAGCGGCGGATGGCAAGATTCACGCGCTGCCAGACTCGCCCCACACGGCAGGTGTCCTCTATGCCGCACTGGCCGTGCCCGACCGAGCAATCGGTGAGCGCCACGGGCCCTTCGAGGGCATCGAGGATGACCGCGGCGCTGATCTCGGCTGCGGGCCGCGAGAGCTGGTACCCTCCGTGCAGTCCCCGTGTCGAGGTGACGAGCCCCGCACGCTGCAGTTGCTTGAGGAGCTTGCTCACGGTCGGTGCGGCGATGTGCGTTTGCTCGGCGAGCACCGTCGCGGTTTGCACGCGCTCGGGCTGCGTCGCGAGCACTGCCAGAAGCACCGTGGCGTAATCGGTGAGCCGGCTGATGCGCACCATGGGCCTGTCCTCTACCTGATCGGGGTCATTGGAACCAGGACTAGTTTAGTGCTATTTGATGCTGGAACCAAGCGCTACGTAGAAGGTCTGCTTAGCGGCGCCGCCAAGTTTAGGTATCCTTGCGCCCCCGACGCGAATAAAGAGGCGACCCCGGGCTGAGGCGCCCATCGCCGATCCACCTTGCACGGAGAACCGTCATGAACCGCACCGAGCTAGCCCGAATCGCCCAGGCCATGGTCACCCGGGGCAAGGGAATCCTGGCCGCGGACGAGAGCAGCGGCACCATCAAGAAGCGCTTCGACGCGATCCGCATCGAGTCCACCGAGGAGCACCGGCGCACCTACCGCGAGATGCTCTTCACCACCCCGGGAGCCGCGGAGTCGATCAATGGCGTGATTTTGTATGACGAGACGCTGCGCCAGAAGACCCGCGACGGTAAACCCTTCCCCGATTACCTCACCCAGCAGGGCATCATTCCGGGGATCAAGGTGGATATGGGCGCGAAGCCACTCGCTGGCTTTCCCGGCGAAACGATCACCGAAGGGCTCGATGGCCTGCGCGGGCGCCTGAGCGAGTACCGCCAGCTCGGGGCGCGCTTTGCCAAATGGCGCGCGGTCATCGACATCGCGCCGGGCATCCCCACATCGTTCGCGGTCAAGGCCAACGCCCATGCGCTGGCGCGCTACGCGGCGCTGTGCCAGGAAAACGACATCGTGCCGATCGTGGAGCCCGAAGTGCTGATGGACGGGGATCACTCGATCGAGCGCTGCGAGGAAGTGACTGACTCGGTCCTCAGCACCGTATTCAGACAGCTGCACGAGCACCGCATCTACCTGGAAGGCATGGTCCTCAAGCCCAACATGGTCATCTCCGGAAAGAAGGCCGCCAATCGCGCCGCGCCCGAGATGGTCGCCGAGGCCACGGTGCGCTGCTTGAAGCGTCACGTGCCGCCGGCGGTGCCGGGCATCGCCTTCCTCTCCGGTGGCCAGTCCCCCACGGAAGCCACGTTGCATCTGTCGCTCATGAATCGCATGGGATCCTTACCGTGGGCGCTCACCTTCAGCTACGGGCGCGCATTGCAGGACACGGCGCTCAAGGCGTGGGGCGGCCGCTCGGACGGCTTCGGTGCAGGACAGCGGGAGTTCGCCCACCGTGCCCGGCTCAACGGGCTCGCCACCGCGGGCCGCTATACGCCCGACATGGAAAAGCAGGCGGCCTGAGGCCGCAGGGAAGAAAGGAACCGCGTGGCCGATCTGCAATCCACTCCACAGCCCTCTGCTGAGACCGACGCGGTCATCGACGTACGCGACGTGCACTATGCCGTCGACGGCCGGCCGATTTTCGCGGGGCTGGATATCCGCGTCCGCCGTGGGCTGATCACTGCCGTCATGGGCCCGAGCGGCACCGGCAAGACAACGCTCCTGCGACTCATCACCGGCCAGATCTACGCCAGCCGGGGCCACGTGTCGGTGTTCGGCCGCGAGATCGGGGACATGGGTCGTGCCGAAATCTATGCCACACGCAAGCGCATGGGCATGCTCTTCCAGAACGGAGCATTGCTTACCGATGTCGACGTTTTTGACAACGTGGCCTTTCCCGTGCGTGAACACACCAACCTGCCGGAGCCGCTGATTCGCACACTGGTGCTGACCAAGCTCGAGGCGGTGGGCCTGCGCGGCGCGGCCCACTTGATGCCCTCGGAGCTCTCCGGAGGCATGGCGCGCCGCGTGGCGCTCGCACGGGCCATCGTCATGGATCCGGAAGTGCTGATCTACGACGAGCCCTTCGTCGGGCTGGATCCCATCTCCCTCGGTGTCATTCTGCGATTGATCAAACAGATGAACGACGCGCTCGGCATCACCAGCGTGGTGGTCTCGCACGATGTGCACGAGATCGCCACCATCGCCGATTACAGCTACCTGCTCTCGGAGGGCAAGGTGGTCGCCGCGGGCACGCCGGCGCAGCTCGCGGCGAGCGATTCGGCGACGGTGCGCCAGTTCATGACTGGAGGCGCCGAAGGGCCGGTGCCCTTTCATTATCCGGCCGCCGATTACGCGAGCGAACTGCTCGGAGAGCCAGCATGACGGAATCGGCGGGAGCGATGGTGAGCGAGGGCAAGCGGCCGCCCCGCGAGGGCGAGCCCCAGGCCGGGCCGACCCGCAGGGGATCCCGGGAAGGGCTGCTCGAGGGGATACGCAAGGCCGGCGTGACCGCCATATTCTTCGCGCAGCTGCTGGCCGCGTGCGTGCCCGCGCTTTCCAAACCGCGGCTCATCATCGCGCAGATCTACAACGCCGGCGCCCGCTCGCTCATCATCATCATGCTCTCGGGCCTCTTCACCGGCATGGTGCTCGGGCTCCAGGGCTATGGTCTGCTGCATCGGTTCGGCTCCGAGGCCGCCCTGGGCACCGCTGTCGCGCTCTCGCTGCTGAAGGAGCTGGGGCCGGTGCTCACGGCGCTGCTGTTCGCCGGCCGCGCCGGCACCGCGCTCACCTCCGAGATCGGCCTGATGCGGGCCACGGACCAGCTTACCGCCATGGAGGTCATGGCCGTCGATCCGCTGCGTTACGTCGCGGCGCCGCGCTTCCTCGGCGGGCTGATCGCGATGCCGCTGCTCACGGCGATCTTCATCGTCATCGGCCTCTTCGGGGCGCAGCTCGTCGGCGTGCAGATGATGGGTGTCGATCGCGGCATCTTCTGGTCGCAGATGCAAAGCGCGGTGGCGCTGAAGGACGTGACCGAGGGAATCGTCAAGAGCCTGGTGTTCGGCGCCGTGCTCAGTCTGATAGCGGTCAACGAGGGATATCACACCGACCCGACCGCCGAGGGTGTCGGCAGGGCCACCACACGCACCGTGGTCGCCTCCTCAGTGCTGACGCTGCTGCTCGATTACGTACTGACTGCGGTGTTTTTGTAAGTGCCACTTCTGGTAAGGGGATAAGCCGCCCATGCGCGCCAATCGCTCACTCGAGATCGGAACCGGCCTGTTCGTGCTGTTCGGCCTGGCCGCGCTCCTGTTTCTCACCACCCAGCTGCCCTCGAGCGGGTTCAAGTTCAGCTTCAAGAGGACGCCCGGCTACACGGTGACCGCCGAGTTCGGCAACATCGGCCAGCTCAAGGTCGGCGCGCCCGTGAGCATGGCGGGGGTGCGGATCGGTGATGTCACCAAGATCGGCTTCGACTCCAACAGCCAGCGGGCCGAGGTGTGGCTGCGCATCTACCAGCGCTTCAACCAGATTCCAGAGGACAGCTTCGCGAGCATCGACACCGAGGGCCTGCTCGGCGGGCAGTACATCAGCATCAGCCCGGGCGGGCTGCCGACTTATCTCAAGAACGGCAGCCAGATCCAGGAGACCCAGTCTGCGCTCGTGCTCGAGAACCTGATCAACAAGTTCTTCGCCAACTATGCCAACAAGAGCGGCTCTGGCGGCCAGGGCGGCTCGAAGGAGCCCAAGAAATGACAAAATTGACCGGAGCGATTCTCGACGGAGACCGCCGGCCCAAGGGGCGAGGCGCAGGGAGGAAGCCTCGCAACCCGGTCATCGTGATCGCCGTGGCGCTCGCGGCCGCCCTGGCGCAGGCCCCGGTAATGGCTGTGGCTGCGCAGGCCGCAGCGGCGCCCGAGCAGGCGGCGCCCGCCTGGGTGCAGCCCTCGCAGGTCATCGAGACCGCCGTCCAGCAGGTGTTGACCGCCCTCAACGGCCATCGGACGGAGTACCGCAAGCATCCGGCCAAGGTGGCCCGGCTGGTCGATCAGTATGTGCTGCCCCATGTGGATACGGAGCTGGCGGCCCGACTCGTGCTCGGCCGGTACTGGAGCAAGGCGACCCCGGAGCAGCAGCAGCGCTTCGTCAAGGCGTTCTACCATTCGATGATGGTCAACTACGGCAGCGCGCTCGCGGATTTCCGCAGCAACATGCTCAAGGTCTATCCCACCGACCTGTCGCGTGGCACGACCTTCGCGACGGTCCGCACCGAAGTGACGCAGACCAATGGCACGCGCCATTCCGTGGATTACCTCATGCACATGACGCCGCGGGGCTGGCAGGCCTTCGACGTGCACGTCGACGGCGTCAGCTACGTCAAGAGCTATCGGGAAGACTTCGGGGCGCAGATCGAGCAGCAGGGCATCGATCCGGTCATCAAGCGCCTCGAGAGCGGAGAGAGGCCGAATCAGCTCGCTCACCCGAGCGGCGCCAAGAAGTGACTGCCGTCATGGCCGCCCAGACTCGCGGTGCGCCAGGGAAGGCCTCATTCGAGATCTCCGCGGAGTCCTCCGGCCGGCTGACGGCGCGCGGGGCGCTGACGTTCACCACCGCCCGGCGCGCCCGGGCGCAGGGCCTCGCCGCGCTGGGCAATGCGAGCGGCGGGCTCATCATCGACTGCGCCGCCATCTCCCAGGTGGACAGCGCGGGGCTTGCCGTATTGCTCGACTGGCTCGCCGCGGCGCGGCGCGCGGGGCGCCCGCTGCGCTACGAGCAGTTGCCCGAGGGATTGCTGGGACTCGCGCGCATCAGTGCGGTGGATGAACTGCTGCTGAAAGGCAGCTGATTCCGCCCCGGGGCGGGGCGCCAGAGCCCATGCCGGCGCGCGCCCATCGGCTTCGCCGTCAGTTGCCGCCGGACTCCTCGAGCTCCTTGAGCTCCTGCTCGGCACCCTTCTGGTGCTTGTTGCCCTCCACCTTGTACTTGCGCATGGAGAGATAGGTGTCGCGCGCAAAGGCGTAGTGATCGTAGGCCTGCTGGTCCAGTTTCAATTCCGGAAGGAGGCTTGCCGCGGTGTTCACGGTGCCAACCGCGCCCACCGGGTAAGTCACCGCGGCGTCGTTGACGTAGTACAGCGGGTTGGTGAACACCGCGGGGGCCAAGCCGACCGCATCACGCACATCCGAGGGTCCGAGGAGTGGCAGCACCAGGTAGGGTCCCGTCGGGATACCCCACTTGCCGAAGGTCTGGCCGAAGTCCCGGGCATTGCGCGCCAAGCCCATGCCCGTGGCCGGATCGAGGAGCCCCCCGATGCCGAAGGTGGTATCGATCACGAGCCGCACCGTATCGCGCCCGAACGCCGAAACCTGCCCCTGCAGCAGGTCGTTCACGATGACGGTCGGGTAGGCCAGGTTGTGAAAGAAATTCGCGATGCCCTCGCGGATCGGGTGGGGCACGTGGTGTACGTAGGCCTTGGCGACGGGCTGACCGACACGCGTGTAGAACGCGTAATCGAAGCTGAACGTCGCGCGATTCATCCGTTGCCAGGGGTCTCGCGGGTCGCGCCTCGAGGGCGGCACCGTGGCGCAGCCGAGCAACGCCAGTGAGGCCAGGGACAGCGCGGCGAGTGACACTCTGTTGCGAATGTGGGACATGGCCATTCCGTGCGCAAAAGGGTTCTGCATTGTATCAGTGGAAGCGCTGGCCTTCGCCCCCCGGCCCGGGCCGCGCGGCCGGGCAGCGGCGAGTTCCGGGAGCGTCGGCCTCAACTGCTGTGCCGCCGCATGCGCGCGAGGTAGCCCATGGCCTGCTGGAGCGCCGCCGTAATGCGCGCGCGTTGTACCGGGTTGAGACGGGGCATGCCGAGGGCGATCTGGTATTGCTTGACGGCGAGCGGCACATTGCCGAGCGACAGCTGGTAATAGCCCATGTAGTAGTACGCGTCGCCGAGGTCACCGGCCGCGCTCGCCGCGCGGGCGGTGAGCTGGATCTCGCCCGGCGTCGGATCGACTATGTTGAACAGGTGGAACAGCAACGCGTGTGCCTGCGCATTCCTGCCGTCGGCCATGAGTGTCTCGGCGTAGCGCACCGTTACCGGCACGTTGAGCGGGAACAACCGCATGGCCTGCTTGAAAGTCGCGAGCGCCTCGGGCATCTCGCCCGCCTGCGCCTGCGCCTGGCCGAGTGCGATGTAGAGGAGGTGAAGATCCGGGTGCTGCCGCAGCAGCTTCGTGAGGATCTTCACGGCCCGAGTCGCCTGATGGTTTCGCGTCAGCGCCAGCGCGTCGCCGTACATCGTCCCCACGCTGCGATCGCCGTGGGCGATCTTTTCCGCAAAGTGCCGCTGGACGTCCACGTCCGCAGGCGCCGTCAACACCCGGACACGGGCCTTTATTAGGTAATAGTCGGGCGAGCTGGTGTCGGGTACGTGCGGGTACTGCGCGGCCCGGGCCTGGGCCTCCGCGATGCGGTCGCGGGTGATCGGGTGACCCTGGAGCACGGCCGGAACCCAGGCGTCCTGCACGCCTTCCAGATCCATCATCCGCCCGAAAATATCGCCCATGGCCTCGGGGTCGAATCCGGCCGCCGCCAGGTATTCGATGCCGACGCGGTCGGCTTCCTCTTCCACACTGCGGCTGTAGTCGATCTGCTCCTGGGCGGCGAGCCCCTGGGAGGCGACGATGCCGCCCTCGATCGCCTGGCCGCCGCCGCCGCCGACCGCTCCGAGCAGAATGGTCGCCAGCATCGCCGCGAGCGACTCCACGTTGGCGTGCTGCGCGTTGATGAGCTTGCGTGCCAGGTGGTTCTGCGTCTCGTGCGCGGTCTCGTGCGCCATGACCGCCGCGAGCTCCGACTCGGTCTTGGTGAACAACATGAGCCCGGAGTTGATGAACACGAAGTTGCCCGGCGCCGCGAATGAGTTGACCACCGGGGTGTTGACACACAGATAGTTGAAGTGCGCTCCGCCCTGGGCGCTTTGCGAGGCGAGCCGCTTGCCGATCCAATTCAGGTACTCCTCGACCTCCGGGTCCCCGAGCAGCTGATTCTGCGCCCGCATCTGCAGCATCATGGCGTAGCCGATCTGGACCTGCTCGTTTTCCGGGAGCGCGACGTAGGCCTCGCTGCCGAGATCCGGCAGCTGCGAGTCGATGGCCGAGGGCAGGTCGGTGGTCAGCGGAATCGGCGGCAGGGGAGGGGGCGTGCCCGCGCCACGCGGCTCACGCTGGTGTGCGGCGGTGAGCGCAACCGGCGGGGGCAAAGGGGATGTCCCGGCCATCGCCACCGTGGCATTCACGAAGGCGGCGAGCAGGAGCCAGACAAACGCGCGCATGCAGCTTGGACCTCGGCGGGGGGGATCGGTTTCCCTGGTATTACAGAACCTTACAAATCTTCAGGCGCAGGGCGGTCCGCCGGCCCACCCGTGAGCTTACCAGAAACCGGGGATCGCTCCCGCCTCCCGCTCCGGGGTGGTCCGGCGCCTCTTTCCGCTCAGAGGTGGTCCGAGGCGAAGTCCGCCAGTCGCGAGCGCTCTCCGCGTTTCAAGGTGATGTGCCCCGAGTGGGGCCAGCCCCGGAAGCGGTTCACCGCATAGGTCAGTCCCGAGGTCGTCTCAGTCAAGTACGGCGTATCGATCTGGGCGACATTGCCCAGGCAGACCAGCTTGGTGCCGGGGCCGGCGCGGGTAATGAGCGCCTTCATCTGCTTCGGCGTGAGGTTCTGAGCCTCATCGAGGATCACGAACCGGTTGAGGAAGGTGCGCCCGCGCATGAAATTCAGCGAACGGATCTTGATGCGATTGCGCAGCAGATCCTGGGTCGCCGCCCGGCCCCAGTTGCCCCCCTCCTGGCCGCCGGTGAGCACCTCGAGGTTGTCCATCAGGGCCCCCATCCAGGGCTCCATCTTTTCTTCTTCGGTGCCGGGGAGAAATCCGATGTCCTCCCCGAGCGGAATGGTGACGCGCGTCATGATGATCTCGACGAACCGGTTGGTCTCGAGGGTCTGCATGAGGCCTGTGGCGAGCGCCAGCAGGGTCTTGCCCGTTCCCGCCGGTCCGAGCACCGTCACGAAGTCGATCTCCGGGTCCATCAGCAGATTCAAGGCGAAATTCTGCTCGCGATTGCGCGCGGTGATACCCCAGATGCCGTGCCGCTCGCCGCGGTGGTCGCGCAGCAGCTCGATGACCGCGGTGTCGCCCTCGATCCGGCGCACGATACCCTCGATACCCTGCGGGCTGTCCTCGTAGAGGCCCTGGTTCGTCTGCCATTCGCGCACCGCGGGGCCTGAGATTTCGTAGAAGGTGTGCTCGCCGTCCTTCCACGAGCGCATGCCCTGGCCGTGGCGTTCCCAGAAGTCCGTATTCAGCGCGGTCATGCCGCTGAACAGAACGTCGGTATCCTCCAGCGTCTTGTCGCTGTAGTAATCCTCGACGTGTACTCCGAGAACCGCCGCCTTGATGCGCAGGTTGATGTCCTTGGAGACGAGGATGACGCGCGTATCGGGGAGTTCCCGTTGCAGCGCGAGGGTCTGCGCCAGGATGGCGTTGTCGTTGCCCGAGCCCGCGGCGCCATCGGGCGCGGCGGGGGTGAGGCGGGTTTGAAAGAACAGCCGTCCGGAGGAGGGTTTCTTGCCATGGTTGCCGCTGTAGCTTCCCGGCAGCGGCAGGCCCTGGTCGATCTGCTCCTTGGTGGCCCCGCGCATCATGTCGTCGAGGAACCGGCTGACCTGGCGCACATTGCGGGAGGCTTCCGAGAGACCCTTCTTGTGGGCGTCGAGCTCCTCCAGCACGACCATGGGCAGGTAGACGTCGTGCTCCTCGAAGCGGAAGATGCATGCGGGGTCGTGCATCAACACGTTGGTGTCGAGCACGAAGATGCGCCGGTCGCCGCGTGATCTCGACCTGGGCTCGGAGTGCGCCATGGGGCTCTCGGCCGGTGGTGAAGCGCCCGCGCGCGAGGCTGCGCCGAGCGGCCGGGGATCAGAGAGACCGCGTTGCTTCAAGTACTTCCTCCGCGTGCCCGGGAACTTTCACCTTGCGCCACTCCCGGCGCAGTACGCCCTTCCCGTCGATGAGGAAGGTGCTGCGCTCGATGCCGAGGTATTTGCGCCCGTAGAGGCTCTTCTCCCGGATCACATCGAAGAGCCCGCAGACCCGCTCGTCCTCATCCGAGAGCAATGCGAACGGCAACCGTTCCTTGGCCTTGAATTTCTCGTGCGAGGCCAGGCTGTCGCGCGAGATGCCGACGATGTCGGCGCCCGCCTTGCGGAAAGCGGTGTTGAGGTCGCGGAAGTCCTGAGACTCCCGTGTGCATCCCGAGGTCATGTCCTTGGGGTAGAAATAGACCACCAGCAGCCGGCCGGAGGCTTCCTTCGGCGAGAACGTGCCACCGCCGGTGGCCGGAAGGGAGAAGTCAGGGACCTTTGTCCCGAGTGCGACTTTGGGCATCGTGGCAGGGGATTGACTGCTCGCTAGGATTTCACGGGCTCGAGGATGGCATCGAGGTTCAAGGCGTCGCAATAATCCATGAATTCCTCGCGCAGGTGCGCCACGGGGATGCGACTCGGGACGTTGACGATCATCTGCACCGAGAACATCGGTGCGCCGGTGTGAGCCGCCGGGTAGCTGCGGGTCGAGACCTCGGCGATGTCGATGCCGCGGCTCGCGAAGAAGCCCGACAATCCCGATACGATGCCGCCCTGGTCGAGACTGACCACGTCGATCGAGTACGGCAGCATGTCGGTGCGCGCCGGCCGCGTCTCGGTGCGCTTCATGTGTACGCTGAGGCTGCCGGATTCGGTCAGGCGCTTCAGCTCGGTTTCCAGCTTGGCGAGCGAGTGCCAGTTACCCGCGACCAGCAGCAGCATGGCGAATTCCGCCCCGAGCACCACCATGCGGCTCTCGGTGATGTTGCCGCCGCACTCGCTGATCACCCGGGTCAGCTCGTGGACCATCCCTGTTCGGTCGCTGCCGATCGCCGAAACGGCCAGGTGCTGCTTCATCTGTTCTGTGGAGGCGCTCATCGCTGTGCTGGGGCGGGAGTGTACCGGGTGAGCGAGGCGCTGGCGACAGCGTCGGGCGTGCGCACCGGTCCCGGCGCCCCGCGCCGGACCGATTCGACGCAAACGCGTCGCGAACCGCTATACTCAGGGGCTATCCGCCTCCATTCGGTCAGACACCCTTGAGTCTTCCTTCCTCATTCGCGGCACAGGGTCGCGTTCCCGTTGCCGCCGGAAGCCTCGTCGCCATCGTAACGCCCATGGACGTCTGCGGCGAGATCGATTACGCCGCCTGGACTCGGCTCATCGATTGGCACATCGAGAGCGGCACCCGCGGCATCGTCGTCGGGGGCACCACGGGGGAGTCCGTGACCCTGAGCGATGCGGAGCTGCGGGAGCTCGTGGAGCGTGCATGCGCACATGCGGCCGGCCGCCTCGCCATCATCGCAGGCGCCGGATCGAGCAGCACCGCGGCGACCGTGGCGCGCGCGCGCTGGCTGTCCGGGCTGCCGGTCGAGGCGCTACTGGTGGTCACGCCCGCCTACAATAAGCCGACCCAGGAAGGGCTTTATCGGCATTTCGCCGCGGTCGTGGATGCCACGGACAAGGCGGTGATTCTTTACAATGTGCCTGCACGCACCGCCGTGGACATGCTGCCCGCGACGACCGGGCGGCTCTCGCAACTTCAGCGCGTCATCGCGGTCAAAGAAGCGGTGCCCGGGGCGGAGCGGGTTCGGCAGATTCTCGAGGTCAGCCGGCCGGGGTTTGCGGTCCTCAGCGGGGATGACGCCACGGCGCGGGAGGCGATTCTGGCCGGGGCCGGAGGCGTGATTTCGGTGACGGCGAACGTGATGCCGAAAGCCATGGCGCAGATGGTCGCCGCGGCAATGCGCGGCGATGCGGCGGGCGCGGCAGCGCTCGATGCGCCCCTGGGGCGGCTGCATCGGGATCTGTTCCTCGAGGGCAATCCGATCCCG
>DAHVQK010000153.1 GCA_027317845.1 Gammaproteobacteria bacterium | reverse complement strand
CGACCGACGCGCGCCGCCTAGCTCAACGCGCGTCAGCCGCGCGCGAGGGACAGAGAGGTCGAGTCGAGTCGGGGCAGGATTGTGAGCAGCACTGCGCCGCGACGGCATCGGCGGTAGCCGTCGCCGTGATGAGCACGGGCGGCGATGCTTCCAATTATGGTGAGAGCAACTGCGTTGAGCGCCACTTCGAGTATGGCGATCATCAGGCTGGCGTGGCTGGCAATGGCGGCATCCTGATCAGCGGCGGTGCGGTCGCGGCACTGGAAAGCGAGCAGCGTCAGCCGCACTGCATTCCAGGCCGAGCCGGCGATGAGGATGGCGAGCCCGACGAGCGTTGCGATGCCGTAGATCGAGGCATCAACCATCCTGCCGCTGGTCGCCGACCCTGCGGCGACGCCGGCCCACACCGCCACCACAAACGGCCAAAGTCGCATCAGCCAGCCGTACCCGTCCTTCCGCGCGGCCGCCCTGCGAACCCACCCGAAGCGCGCCGGGACCGCCCGGACAGGCGGCAAGTCAGTGAAGTTGGGGATAGTCATGCCAACAGCGAACTTCTTCGGCGCACCCCGGAGCATACCGAGACTTGAGCATATTTCACGTCGACTGGACGTAGCGTGTCAAGCCTACGACGCGAGTCGTAACGCTCGCCGGTTCGATGGTTGGCCGCAGCGATCAAGAATTACGCACAGGCTACGCATCGAAGGTGTTTTCGGCCGATAAATACTGAGAGTTGTGGCGGTCACCCTCTCCGCCACTGAAACAAAAATGGGCCCCCTTGTGGGCCCATTTTTGTTTCAGCGGAGCAGGGTGTGTGGACGCACCCACTGGGTTCGACAAAATCGCCTGGAGCGATTTTGAACGCGGCGCAGCCGCGGCCCCGCAGGGGCGAGGCCCGGGAGGGGCCGAGTAATCCCACCCTCTCCGCCATCTCTGCCCGGCTCTGTCTGGCGCGCGTGACAGAGCCTGATAAATCAATGAATTGGGCTATTGCCTGTCCTTCGACGTCCGGCGAAAATGTCAGTCCCGGCCAAAAAGTACGCACGGAGTCCGCACGGGAATGGCATCGATTACGCACTACGGCGAGGGCTGGCGGGCGCATCTGTTCGTCGCCGGTCGGCGCGAGTCCCGGCTCTTCAAGCTGCGCCGTGAGGCGGAGCGGTGGGCGGCGAAGCGCGAGGCCGAACTGCGCGGCGGGGGCACAGCCATCACGTTTGCCGAGACCGCCGAGCGGTGGCTCACGCAGCACCTGCCGGAGCTGAGCCACGCGAACAGCCAGCGCACCGTGGAGCAATCCATCCGGGATTACGTCCTGCCGGTGATCGGCAGCCGGCGGCTCGACGAGCTTCGCCGGGGGGATCTGGTCGACGTGCGCACCATCCGCCCGGCGGACCAGAAGAGCTTCCTGACTCTGTCCTTCGCCGCGGGCGAGTGCGGACAAGTCGACTGGGGCGAGTACGGCACCATCGCCGTCGGCAACACTTGCGCTCGAGTTCATTGAGCTTGCGAGCGAGCGCGGTATTGGAGGCGAGCAGATCTCGCAGTCGCACGAAGGCGCGCACGACGTAGACGCCCATCTCGATGGCCCGCGGGCTGTTCAGCACATTGGCCGCCTGGATCGCGCCGTGCTCAGTGAAGGCGTGCGGCAGATATTTGACGTTCCTGCCGCGACCCCCGTTCAAGATCGCAAAATGCGATCTTGAACGTTCCGCTTCCTCCCTGGTGAGCTTGAACACGAAATCCTCTGGAAACCGCTTGGCGTTGCGCTTGATGGCCTCGTTGAGGCGCCCGGTGGTGACCCCGTAGATCGCGTGGCGAGATCGCGATCGAGGATGACGCGCTGACCGCGCAGGACGAGGATGGAGCGGGAGATGTGCTCGACGGGGCCGAGGGGAGCCTGGCGGGATCTGGCCATGGTTGAAATCCTTTCCCGGCGCGTTCAGCGGCCGGACTGGCTCAAGATGCCATCGAGCATCTGCATCACGACCTTCTGCTGAGCCTTCGGTAGGCGCTTCAAGCGCTCGATCTGCTTTTGCAGGAGTGGTGTGGGGCCGCGGCGGCCGTGCCGCCGCGGTGCAATCCCAATCGCTCATCGACGCTGACGCCGAAGAGCTCGGCGAGGGTGGGCAGCATGGAGACGGCCGGGCGAGCGCGGGCGACCTCGTAGTTGGCGTAGGTCTGCTGGGCGATCTCGAGGGCATCGGCGACGGCCTGCTGGCTCAGGCCCGCTTCTTTGCGCAATGCGGCGATGCGCGCGCCGAGCTCCTTGAAGAACTGCTGCTCGTCGTGGGTCATGAGGGCGAGGAGAAACTTCCGTGGGGCTTCGGCGATGTGGGCGATACATTACGGGGGACGCCGCTGAGGGTTGCATGCAGGATAGGCGAGGAGCGAGTTTTGTGGCCCAATGGGCCACGGTCGGTGGTGTCGTTTTTTTGGCGTCGGCGATCGGTTTATCCGAAGAGCGACTCGATGCTCTCGCGCAACCGCTGCTGATCGGCGGTGGAGAGGCGGCCGAGGGTTTTGCGCACCAGGGGCTGCTCGAAGGTGGCGAGCACGGGCTTGACGGCCGAGGGCTTGAGCAGTCCCGCGTCCTTCCAGTCCTCGAGGATGACCTCGCCGAACTCCCCGCTGCCGCGCACCTGGCTGGTGACCGGCATGAGGATCAGATCGCGTCGGGAGCGGTGGTAGGCGAGGCTGGAGACGATGACCCCCGGGCGCTGCTTGGTGGCGGACTGGTCCGTGAACGGGAAAGGGACCAGGACGACATCCCCGAACTGGTAGGCCATGCGAGAGCCCCCCCCTGAGCGTGGCTGAAGGGTGATTACAGCCGGTCGTACTCGGCATCGTCCGGGTTGTTCCAGACGGCCGCGAAGGCGGGCTCGGACACTTGTGCGGCGCTGCGGACGAGGTGATGGTCGGCTTCCCGGTTTTGCAGGAAGTCGATGAAGTCCTCGACCTCGGCGCGCCGCTCCGGCGGCAGGGCGCGCAGCTTCTCGAGCAACAGCTGTTCAGCGTGGACGCTCATGGAAAATCTCCGCTGGCCGCGTTCAGGTCGTCGGCCGAGTCTGCATTTTATTCTAGCGCGGCCCCTGCCGGTTCTGTTCGGCGGCGATGAAGGTATCGATGATCGAGAGGAGCTGCTGCTTCGGTCTAGGGCTCAATCGCTCGATCTGCCGCAGCCGCCGCTCGAGCCGGGGGCTCAAGGCCGCCGGGCGCGCTTTGCGCTGAGGCACGCCGCTTTTTAGCAGCTCCTCGACCGGGGTGTTGAGCGCACGCGAGAGATCGGCGAGGAGGCTCGCCGGCGGATGGTCGCTCTCGGACTCGTAGTAGGCGATGCGCCGGCGGGAGATGCCGAGCTCGGCGGCGAGCTGTTCCTGGGTGAACCCCTGAGCCTTGCGCAGTCGCGCGAGGCGGACTCCGAAGCCCTCCTCCTTGGGGGGCGGGTACTTGGGCATGAGCCGACTCCGAAATGATGCCGGCTCAGGAATATATACCCGGTTCTCGTGCATGAGGATTGTACGAAGGCGGGACAGGGCTTGAGATGTCCGAATATCGTACAATCATCTGTCACAGTCTTCAAGCGCGGAAAATGTGCGCTGAGGGTCTTGACAGGGTTTTTGAGAGGAGCCGCCGTCTATGGATCTCCGTCACCTCAAAGTGGGCTACCTGCCGGTCGACTCGCGCTCGCGGGTGAGTGCACCTGGTCACGGCTGGCCGCGAAGCCGGATCTGCGCCTGACGGGCCGTTGGCTCGATCGGGCCGGCTTTGCGGTCGGCACGCCGGTGCGGGTGCAGGTGGAGCGTGGGCGCCTGGTGCTCGAGGTGATCGAGCCCGAGGGCAAGCTCGAGCAGGCGACGTGGTGGCCCCTGCCACAGCAGCCCCGAGAGGACGGTATTGGTGTCAGCGACGATCCGCATCGCGGCCGCGCCGTGCGGCGCGTACGGCATCGATCTCGGCCTGTACGTCTTCGGGGGACATCGGCGGCTCGTTCAGCGCATCGAGTTTGGCGAAGGCCTCACCGAGTCGGCGGGCGGCCTCATCTCGTTCGCGTTCGCGGCGGGCCTTGAGGAAATCCACGAAGTCCTCGACCTCGGCGCGCTGCTGGGGAGGGAGCGAGTTCAGCTTCTCGATGAGCACCTGATCAGTGCGTGCGTTCATGGGATCACTCTGCCTCAACTGGCTCTGGAAATAAACGCTTCGATCGTGCGCAGCAGAGCTTCCTGGTCGCGGCGCGGGAGCTGCTCGATCTGCTGCAGGCGCCGGTAGAGCCGGCGGTTTTTGATGCCGCCGCTGACCCCCGAGGGGGCCTTCAGGCCCAGCAGCTCATCGGTGCTTGCGCCGAGGATCCCGGCGATCTGCGCGACCGTATCGGCCAGCAGGCGGATCACATCGTTCTCGTAGTCCGAGATGACCGGTTGGGAGACGTGCAGGCGCTCGGCGAGCTCGATCTGCGTCAAGCCCTTCTCGCGCCGTAGCCGCGCGATACGTCCGCCGAGAGTCTCGGCATCCTCACTTCTGGCCATCTATACACCCAGCAATAACGGGACGCTGGGGAGTGTAAGGGTGGTTTTGAGTGTGGCCGGGCAAGACATGGGGATGGCCTGTTGTCAAATATAGGTATTGCCGATATTATCCGTGCGGCCCTTGCCCTGTCCAAGGCCGGAGCAAAAAGGCACGGCGGGGGCTTGACAGGTATTTGGGAGGAGCCGGTTCCGATGACCTCGCGATCCTTGAGTGTGAGTGACCGCCCGCTGGCTGGCGGCTGAGGGCAGGGCCATGGCGCGCATCGCGGATACCGAACTCGAGCGCTTGAAACGCGAGGTCTCGCTCGTGCGGCTCATCGAGGGCCAGGGGCACCGGCTGGTGTCACAGGGTAAGGATCTCGCCTGCCGGTGCCCCTGGCACGAGGGGGATGAGACCCCGAGCTGCATCGTGACCCCGAAGAGCAATCTCTGGCACTGCTTCGGGTGCGATGCCGGTGGGACGGTGATCGATTGGGTGATGCGCTCGCACCGGGTCAGCTTCCGCCATGCCTGCGAGCTGTTGATGAAGGAGAATCCCGGGCTGGGGGCTGCGCCCGGCACCGGGGTTGCACCCGACGCCGCCGCTGCGCCCGGCAATGGGGCTGCGGCGCCGGCCGCCGGCCGGCTCTCGCAGGGCAAGCTCCGCCAGGCCCAATCGTGCTCGGTGGCGCCGAGCACCGACCAGACTGCGAACGATCGGCGGCTGCTCGATCAGGTGATCGAGTTTTATCACGAGACGCTGATGGCGAGCCCGGAGGCCCTCAAGTACCTGGACGGTTGAGGCCTCGGCAACCGCGAGCTGATCGAGCGCTTCCGGCTGGGCTTTGCGAACCGGACGCTCGCCTATCGGCTGGCGCCGAAGCAGTACAAGGCGGGGGCGGAGCTGCGCACCGCCTTGCAGCGTGTCGGGATCCTGCGCGAGTCCGGTCACGAGCACTTCAACGGCTCGATCGTCATCCCGCTCTGGTGTCCTGCGGACGGCAATCTGACAGACGGTCACCTGTCGGACAGTCCCCGGTATGTCGTCGGCGCCTACGGACGCAAGATCAACGACAACCTGCGCGCCGGCACGCCCAAGCACCTGTACCTCCCGAGGCCGCACCGTGGGGTGATCGATGCCGAGGGCCTCGAGGGTCAGCGGGAGGTGATCCTGTGCGAGGCGCTGCTCGATGCGTTGACGTTCTGGGAAGCCGGCTACCGCAATGTGACGAGCTGTTATGGAGCCAACGGCCTGACCGAGGAGATCCTGTCGGCGCTGAAAACCTGCGGTGTGCGGCGAATCCTGATCGCGTTCGATCGGGATGAGGCCGGCGACCGGGGCGCGGAGGCGGTGGCGCAGCGTCTGATGGCAGAAGGCCTCGAGTGTTATCGGCTCCTGTTCCCGAAGGGGATGGATGCGAACGCGTATGCGTCCTCGGTCAAACCGCCCGAGAAATCCCTCGGGGTGGTGATCCGTGCTGCGCAGTGGATGGGGCGCGGCGCGAAGGCCTTGCAGCCTGTACAGGCCTTGCAGGCCGCACGGCCCACGCCCACCTCGCACGCTGTCCCCGTTGACGACCCGCGGGGTCTTGGCGAGGCCGTGCCGCCGGCCATCTCACCGGCGTCCACCCCTTTAGCCGCCGAAGCTAACACGGTGCCTGCCCCTGTTGTGCAGGAAGCTGGCACATCCGAAGGGGGCGCAGCTAAAGAGGATACGCCGGCGGTGGTCACACCGGACGCGGAGCCGACCTTGCCGGAGCCCGAGGCCGCGGCCGTTCCGTCCTCACCGGAAACCGACAGGCAGGCCGATGCCGGCTGCCAGGCCGAGCAGCAGCTGGTGATCGTCTTCGGCGAGCGGCGCTACCGGGTGCGGGGGCTGCCGAAGCAGTTGGGTGAGGCGCTGAAGGTGAACGTGCTGGTCACGTGCTCGCGCGGTGACGAGCCCAACCCGGTGCCGGCCGCCGAGGCGGGACTGCATGTGGACACCCTGGACCTCTACCAAGCGAAGGCCCGGGCGGTCTTTGCGAAGTGCGCGGCCGGCGAGCTCGCCCTCGAGGAGAGCGTGATCCAACACGACCTCGGTCGGCTGCTGCTCTCGCTCGAGCAGGTGATCGACGAGCGAGCGCGAGCGGCCGAGGCCCCGAGCGTGGCCCCGCTCCCTGCGGTGTCGCCGGAGGAGACCAGCGAGGCGCTCGCGTTCTTGCGTGATGAAAAGCTCATCGAGCGCATCGCGGGAGACTTCGAGCGTGTGGGGCTCGTCGGCGAGCCCTCCAATGCGCTGGTGGCCTGCCTCGCCTGCATCAGCCGCAAGCTCGCCTCTCCCTTGGCGGTGCTGATGCGCTGCTCTGGTACTGCCTGCTGGAAGTGCTGCCGTTCAAAAGCCTGCCGCCCATCCCTCTGGGCGTTGCGGGCATTTTTGCGAATTTTTACCTCATCCCGCTGGCTCGGCGAATGGGAGCGCGCAGCCGGCAGCGCGTCGATGAGGCGCGTGCCGGGACCGTGCCTTCGCCCCCATGATGCTGTGAATGGCCCGCGGCGCCTGGGGATGACGGACCACGACCGACGCCACCCTGGGTTGCATGCAGGATAGGCGAGGAGCGAGTTTTGTGGCCCATTGGGCCACAAAAGGCTGTGGTGACGTCAGCTCTTCTCGCTGAGGTCGGCGGTAAATCCGATGGGGCGGCGCTTGGGAGCCGGTGGGTTCATCAGCTCGCGGATGGCCGAGAGGATGGCCTTGATCGCATCGTCGTGGTGCTGGTACTTGCGCTCGAGTTCATCGAGCTTGCGGGCGAGAGCGGTGTTGGAGACGAGCAGCTCCCGCAGTCGCACGAAGGCGCGCACGACGTAGAGGCTCATCTCAACCGCACGGGGGCTGCTGAGGATCGTGGCGGCCATGATGGCGCCATGCTCGGTGAAGGCGCAGGGCGGAAATCGTGGATCGCGATGCTTCTGGTGACCGGTCACAATCTGTGACCGGTTCAGGGCCTCGGTCTCGATGCGCGAGAGGCGGAACATGAGATCTTCCGGGAAACGCTCGGCGTTGCGCTTGACCGCCTGGTTCAGCGCCTTGGTCGGCACGCCGTAGAGGGCGGCGAGTTCGGCATCGAGGATGACGCGCTGCCCGCGCAGGACGAGGATCGAGCGGGAGATGTGCTCGACGGGGACGAGGGGAGAGCTGGCTCGGTCTATGTAGATATCTGCATAGACCGAGCCAGCTCTGCGCCCGGTGGATCGGTTCTCGTGCTGCAGCGCATCGAGGGAGGGGGCGATGTGCGGCTGCCAGAGCTGCACCTTGCGCTCATCGGAGAGCTTGCCGCCGCGCTCGATGACGCGGATGGAGTCGTGATCGACCCGGAAGCGTTCCGGGCGCGGATCGCTCGTGGCTTTGGTGAGGGTGGCCTCGATGAGATCGAAGCGATCGAACTGGTGCTCGGAGGCGAGCCGGCGGTAGGTGATCGGGAACAAGCGGATGAGCCGGCCGGCATCGGTGATTGGACCTGCCCCGCTTCAAGACTTCCGATATCGGCCAGCCAGTGGCGGCGCGCACTTTCTCCAAAACTTTTTCCGTCTCCTCATCGAAGCGAACAGTGCGGGTGGCCATCGAGGTTTCCTATTGCATTACAAAGCGCAATACAGGAGAGAAGATGCGTCAAGGGAACTGCCCGAAGGCGCGTGACGCGTGCGGCAGAACGCCCGTTGAGCCGACGTCGCTCGATCGTCCGTGACGGGCCCGGGCGAGTGATCCCGGTCGATCCGGAGTGAGCGAAATCATGAGCATTTCTCGTGCAACTCCCGGCGGATCGGTTCTGTGAGGTAGCGCTGCATCGGGCGATCGCTGTGGCGAATAGGGACATGTATGAATCAGGGCGACCCGTCATCGTGCCAATGACCTCAACAGACTCGCGAACAGCGCCGGCTGACGCTCCTTCAGCTGCCTGCGCAGCGCGAGGTCCTGCGCCTCGCGGCCGGCCGCACGCGCCGCGAGCCAGCGGTGGACCAGTCGATAGTGTTCCTGGGTCGCGGTGTTCCCGGGCGACAGCTCGGCCGGCAGCTGACGGGCCAGCGCCGGCTCCTGGAGCAGCAGCCATGCGGGGAAGTCTCCGGCGGCGAACGCCTCATCCTCGCAGTCCAGAAACCGTTGCCAGAGCGCGTGGATGTCGGTGCCTCTGAGGGTCTCGACGGCCTCGCCGGCCTTCTCCGGCGTGTGCCAGCATAGCTGGAACCATGCGGACAGCGCCTCTGCCCGCTGCCGGCGCCGCAGAGCGCTTTCCACGAGTCTCAGACCGAGCGGCGCCTGCTGCCACCATTGCGGCTCTGCGAGCACGCTTGACTTGACGGCCTGCCAGTCCTGCGCCTGGCTCCACGCGTAGCTGGCGTGGAGCCGCGGCTCCTCAGGCGAGTACGGCAGGGCGCGAACCGATTCGGCCAGGTGCCGCCAGAGCGGCACGAGCAGATTCCGGGCGCGCGCGCCGAGCAGGCGTCGGGCGGTGGAGGTGACGCCGGTCATGAATTCCAACAGCTCGCGGCAGTCCGTGACCGGTCGCTCCATCCGTGCGAAAGCCTCGAGCAGCCGGTCGAAACCCGCCAGGTCCGGGTGATTCGGCTGTTTCCCGTACAGGGCATCGAGCAGGCGGGTCGCTTCGAGCGCATCCGCGGCGGCGAGCGCGTTCGCGATGCCGGTCGTCAGCGCGACCACCGGGTTGTCGAAGAACAGATCCATCTGCGGCGCCGGTGCGCGAACGTAGCGACTCGAGAGCAGCGCGGCGAGCCGCGCATCGGCGCTGATGCGCAGCGCGCCGCCGGGAGCGGCGGCCTGCGCGGCATGGAGCTCCTGGGACTCCGCCGTCAGTCCGAGGGCGGCTGCATACGCGACCGCCTGTTCCAGCTCCATGCGGATCGTCGCGCGATCGCCCATCAGTACCTCGTCCAATTGCGGCACCTCCCGGCGCCGCCAGGCTTCGTAATCGACCTGGAGCAAACGGCCGGTTTCAAACAGCAGCTCGAGGGGCGCGAACGACCCGTGCTCGAGCAGCAGCGAGTCGACTTGCGCCTGCAGCTCCGCCGCCGGCTCGCTCATGGACCGAGCAGCCTTTCGAGGTCGGTGGCGGTGAGCGACAGGGGCGAGTCGCTAGCGCCGGCGTACAGCCCGGCGGCCAGCTCGCGCTTGCGCGCCTGCAGCTCGAGCATTCTTTCCTCCACCGTGCCCTGCGCGATCAGCTTGTACACAAAGACAGGCTTGTTTTGGCCGATGCGGTGCGCGCGGTCGGTCGCCTGCGCCTCGGCGGCCGGATTCCACCAGGGCTCGTAGTGGATGACGGTGTCGGCCGCGGTGAGGTTGAGCGCGGTGCCGCCGGCTTTGAGGCTGATCAGAAACAGCGGCGTCCCGCCGGCCTGGAAGCGCTCGATCTGGGCAGAGCGCTCGCGGGTTTCGCCGGTGAGCAGGCAGTAGGCAATGGCGAGCTCGCGCACCCGGGCCTCGATGAGCCGCAGCATGGAGGTGAACTGCGAGAACAGCAGGATCCGGCGGCCTTCGGCCACCAGCTCGGGCAGCGCCTCGCCGAGCCAGTCGAGCTTCGCCGAAGGGATCTGGCCCGCGGCGGCGGTCTCGATGAGACGTGGATCGCAGCACGCCTGGCGGAGCTTCAGAAGCGCCTCGAGGATGGTGACCTGACCGCGTGCCAGTCCGACCTGTCCGATGATCTCACGGATGCGCCGGTGGGAGGCGAGGCGGATGGCGTCGTAGAAATCGCGTTGCCGCTCATCGAGCACGATGAGCTCGAGCAGCGTGGATTTGCGCGGCAGCTCGGGCGCCACGGCATCTTTGGTCCGGCGCAGCAGAAATGGCTTGAGGCGCGCACTGAGCGCCTCGGCGCGCACCCGATCGGCGCCGTGCTCGATCGGATTGCGGTAGCGCCGTTGAAATTCCCGCTCGCCGCCGAACAGGTCGGGCTGCGCGAAGGCGAACAGCGACCACAGTTCGCCCAGGTGATTCTCGAGCGGAGTGCCGGTGAGGCACAGCCGCTGATCGGCGCGCAATGCGCAGGCGGCTTGCGAGACCCTGGCGCGTGGATTCTTGATCATCTGGGCCTCATCGAGGATCACCACGGAAAACTCCTGGCCCAGCAAGACCTCCGCATCGAGCTGCAGTTGGGGGTAACCGGTGATCAGGACATCGGCGCCACCGATGTGC
>DAHVQK010000139.1 GCA_027317845.1 Gammaproteobacteria bacterium | reverse complement strand
CCGAAAAGGTGAAGCTGTTGGGCTTTCTGCGGCGCACGCACGGCAAGAACGAAGCCGTGGCGGAGGTCGATGACAGCGCGCCCCGCCAGATCACGCTCAAGCGACGCACCGTCGGCGAACTGAAGGTGGCCACCCCAGGTGGTCGCGGCGTGCCCGCAACCGCCAAGACGGTGAACGTGGAGGTACGCGCCAAGCGCACCTACGTCAAGCGCAGCGCGATCGCCGAGGAGGCCGGTGTCGACGGCGAGCGCGAGGACGCCCTGCGCAAGCTGCAGGCATCGCAGCAGCAGCGCGAGCAGGAAGAGCGCGAGCGCCTCGATGCCGAGCAGCGCCGCCAGCAGGAAGCGCAGCAGCGCGCCCTCGACGAGCAGCAACGACAGCATGAACAGGAACACCACCAAAGTGCAGCTGCGCAGGCGACTGCGGCGGCCGACAGCCACGAACCTGCAGTTCACGAACCTGTAGTTGCTTTGGAAACCCCTGCGGACAAGGCACCGGCCGACAAGGTCGAGGACGAGACGAACGCGGTCCAGCGGATGGATCAGCGCGATCTGGGCATGATCCTGCCGCGCATCCACGAGCCGCGCAAGCGCGAAAAGCTGGTCAAGCCGGCACCCGTCCCGGTCGTTACCCCGGTGGTGGCGGCGCCCGCCCCGGTGGCCGCCCGCGCGGCCAGTGCCGGCGCGCCGGCCGCTGCGCCGGCCAGTGGCGATGCCAATCGCAACAAGCCCAAGCATTCGCGCGAACGCAACGAAGGCACCTCCGGCAGCAAGGATGAGCGCGATGGCAGCAAGCGTTTCGCCGGCGGCCAGATGCACCTGAGCGAGGCCGATCGGGCCCGTCGCTCCTCCAGCAGCAAGCGCAGCAAGCCCGGTCGCAGCGGCGGCCGCGAGCTGTCGCGCGGCAACAGCAATGCACCGTCCGGTCCGCACGGCTTCTCGCGGCCCACCGCACCGGTGGTGCGCGAAGTGGTGGTGACCGACGCCAACGTGGTGGCCGAGTTGGCCCAGAAGATGGCGGTCAAGGGTTCGGAGGTGGTCAAGGCGCTGTTCAAGATGGGCGTGATGGCGACCATCAACCAGACCATCGATCACGACACTGCCGTGCTGGTGGTGGAGGAACTCGGCCATACACCGAAGCTGGTGCAGGAGAATCAGATCGAGGCGGATCTGCAGGGCGCGCAGGAGCCGGAGAATCAACTCGAGTCCCGCCCACCGGTCGTGACCGTCATGGGTCACGTCGATCATGGCAAGACCTCGCTCCTCGATTATATCCGTCGCGCCAAGGTGGCGGCGGGCGAGGCCGGCGGTATCACGCAGCACATCGGCGCCTATCACGTTGAAACACCCAAGGGTGTCGTGACGTTCATCGATACCCCGGGTCATGCGGCGTTTACCGCCATGCGCGCCCGGGGCGCCAGGGCGACCGACGTGGTCATCCTGGTGGTGGCGGCCGACGATGGCGTCATGCCACAGACCGTCGAGGCGATCCAGCATGCCCGTGCCGCGGGGGTGTCGATCGTGGTCGCGGTCAACAAGATCGACAAGAGCGGGGCGGACCCGGACCGGGTGCGCAGCGAGCTCGCCAAGCAGGAGGTGATCCCCGAGGAGTGGGGCGGACAGAATATGTTCGTCAACGTCTCGGCGCACACCGGCGAGGGCGTCGATGCGCTGCTCGATGCGGTGCTGCTGCAGGCGGAAGTGCTCGAGTTGCGCGCGCCGCGCACCGGGCTCGCCTCCGGCGTCGTGATCGAGTCGAGCATCGAGAAAGGGCGGGGCGCGGTGGCCACGGTGCTCGTGAAGAAGGGCACGCTGCGCCTCGGTGACCCCATCATTGCCGGCCCCGAGTTCGGTCGTGTACGTGCGATGTTCGATGAGAACGGCCGTTCCGTCGAGGAGGCGCCGCCGTCCATGCCGGTCGTGGTGCTCGGTCTTGCGGGCGCGCCGAACGCCGGCGACGAGATCCTTGTGGTCGAGAGCGAGCGCAAGGCACGCGAGGTGGCGCTCTATCGTCAGGGCAAGTCTCGCGACGTGAAACTCGCGCGTCAGACGACGCGTGCGGAGGATGTGTTCTCACAACTGGGCGAGGAAAAAGCCGGTGTCGTCGCGGTCCTGATCAAGGGAGACGTACAAGGCAGCGTCGAGGCGCTGCGCGAGGCGCTCACCAAACTCTCGACGGAGGAAGTGCAGGTCAAGCTGATTGCGAGCGGCCTCGGCGGCATCACCGTCTCGGACGTGCAGCTCGCGGCAGCCTCCAAGGCGCTCGTCATCGGCTTCAACGTTCGTGCCGACTCCGGCGCGCGCGAGGCCGTGAAGGAGACGGGCGTCGAAGTGCGCTACTACAGCATCATCTACGAAGCCATCGACGATGTGAGGCAGATGATGACCGGACTGCTTCGTCCGGAAATCAAGGAGCAGATCGTGGGCGTGGCGCAGGTGCGTGATGTGTTCCGCTCGAGCAAGTTCGGCGTGGTCGCCGGGTGCCTCGTGAGCGAAGGCTACGTGCGCCGCAACAACCCGATCCGCGTTTTGCGCGACAACGTGGTCATCTTCGAAGGCGCACTCGAGTCCCTGCGTCGCTTCAAGGACGATGTCGGGGAAGTGCGCGCCGGCACGGAGTGCGGCATCGGCGTGAAGAACTACCAGGACGTGCGTGTTGGCGATCAGATCGAGTGCTTTGCGCGCGTCGAGGTCGCCCGGACCCTGCAGTAGTGAGTGGAACATGAGCTCCGCCAGCCCCAGGGGGCGCAAGATCGAGGCGCAGTTGCAGCGCGTGCTCGCCAGTCTGATCGCCCGTGAGGTCAAGGATCCGCGTGTCGGCAACGTGACCATCACGACGGTCGGCCTGTCGGCCGACATGACGCTGGCGCGGGTGTACTTCGTGCCCTTCGCATCGAGGCATCCGCCCGAGGAGGTTCGCCGGGGTCTCACGCACGCGGGCGGGTTCCTGCGCGGGGAGGTCGGCCGGGCCCTCGGGCTGCGCCACGCACCGCGGCTCGAGTTCATCGTCGACGACACGGCCGACAAGGCGGCGCAGCTCACCGGCCTCATCGACCAGGCGGTCGAGCAGGATCAGGCGAAGCACAAGGACACCGACACCTGATATGCCGAGCGGCATCGTGTTGCTCGACAAGCCCGAGGGGCTGTCTTCGAACGGCGCGCTGCAGCGCGTGCGCCGGCTCCTCAAGGCTGGCAAAGCCGGGCATGCCGGCAGCCTCGATCCTCTGGCGACCGGGATGCTGCCGATCTGCCTGGATGAGGCGACCAAGATCGCCGGCGAGATCCTCTCGAGCCGCAAGCGCTACCGCTTCACCATTGGGCTCGGGGTGCGCACGGCAACCGGCGACCGGGAGGGAGAGATCCTCGAGCGTTCGGCCGTGCCCGAGCTGCCGCCGGCGCGGATCGAGGCGGTCCTCGGGGAGTTCCGGGGGCCTGCGCTCCAGATACCACCGATGTATTCGGCGCTGAAACGCGAGGGCCGGCCCCTGTACGAGCTGGCCCGCTCGGGCGTGGTGGTGGAGCGGCAGGCCCGCCCCATCGAGATCTTCGAATTGCGCCTGCTCGCTCACCGGGGAGAGTGTCTCGAGCTCGAGACCCATTGCTCCAAGGGGACCTATGTCCGCACGCTCGCCGAGGACATTGCCCGCAAGCTCGGCACATGCGGGCACGTCACGGTGCTGCGGCGCCTGTGCGTCGAGCCCTTCGACCAGGAGCCCATGCAGACCCTGGAGTCGCTCGTGCACGCCTGCGAACGGGGTGAGATGCCGTCGATTCTGCCGGCGGATTGGCCGCTCATGCACCTGCCCGCGGTGCGCCTCGAGGCCGGACAGGCCGAGCGCATCCGCCACGGTCAGCCGGTGACGCCCACGGGGGAGACGGGCCGGAAGGGAAAGGTCCGGCTGTATGGGGCCGGGGGCGGGTTCTTCGGCATCGGGGAAGCCGATGGCTGCGGGACGGTGCGCCCCAAGAGGCTGTTCAAGTCCGAAGACAGCGAATAGTCCCGGTCCTGAACCGGCGCCCGCAGGCTGCGAACGCGATCGTGGCTCCCGCCATGAGCACGAGATGAGCGGTCGGGTGATGGCTCGCCGGGCATGGCGCAATCGCCTGAACTTGTGGCGGAGGCACCGCAGCGGGTAGAATTGCGGGCTTCCTCAAAGGGTACTTGATACAGTCATTTAGGACCATTGTGCAATGGCTTTAACCACCGAGCAAAAGAGCGGGATTCTGGCGCAATACCGGCGCGCGCCCGCGGACACCGGTTCTCCCGAGATTCAGGTCGCGCTGCTTTCCGAGCGCATCAATGACCTGGGTAAGCATTTCACGACGCACCAGAGCGATCACTCCTCGCGGCGTGGGCTCGTCAGGCTCGTGAACCAGCGCCGCAAGCTTCTCGATTATCTCAAGGCTACGAAGCCACAGACCTTTCAGGAGCTCATCGAGCGCCTGGGGCTTCGCCGCTAACACCACAAGGGCCGCCCGATCGAGCGGCCCTTCATTTTTCTTCGGGCCGCCATTTCCGCCCGATTCTGAATACGAGGACTGAAGCTTGAGCGTTGTCAGCAAGTCATTTTCCTACGGCCCCTGCACCGTCACCCTGGAGACGGGCGAACTTGCCCGCCAGGCGGATGGCGCCGTGCGTGTTTCCATGGGTGACACCGTGGTGCTGGTCACTGCG
>DAHVQK010000106.1 GCA_027317845.1 Gammaproteobacteria bacterium | reverse complement strand
CCGCGACGCTGAGCGCCGCCCGCCGGCTCGCATTGCTCGAGCTCGCGCGGCGGAAACGTTTCGCGGTGATCGAGGACGACTATGATCATGAGTTCCACTATGAAGGCAGGCCGGTACTGCCCATGGCGAGCACCGACCGGGCGGGCGTCGTTCTCTACATCGGCAGTCTGGCGAAGGTGTTGGCGCCCGGAGTGCGCTTGGGCTACGTGACCGCCCCGCGCCCGGTGCTGCGCCAGATGGTGGTGCACCGGGCCTGTATCGACCGTCAGGGCGAGCACACGATCGAGTGCGCCGTGGCGGAATTGTTCGAGCAGGGGGATCTGCAGCGCCATGCGCGGCGCGCGCGGCGCATCTATCACGCCCGGCGCGATTTCCTGGTGCGCACGCTGCGCCGCGAGCTCGGCTCGGCGCTGTCCTTCGAGCCGCCTTCCGGGGGCCTGACGCTGTGGGCCACGGTGGGCGATGGGCTCGATGTCGAAGCCTGGGCGTCGCGCCTGAAGGAGCAGGGCGTGACGCTCTACACCGCCCGCCATTACGCCCACGATGGCCGGGTCCGGCCGCATTTTCGCCTCGGCTTCGCGCCCTTCGACGAACGGGAGCTCGGGGCGTGGGTGAGGCTCCTCAAACGCACCGTACCAGGCGCCTCGCCTGGCGGATGAGGCAGTCCGTGGCGCAGGTCCTTGCCACGGCGGGCGAGTGCGGGTAACTGGGAGCCATGCGCGGAATCTTCTCCTTTCTCGGCGCCACCGTGCTCGGCACGATCGGCTGGGCGATGGGCAAATACGTCGGATTCGGCACGGCCCTGGTGGTGAGCTGCATCGGCAGCGGCTTCGGCATGTACTGGGGCCGCAAGCTCTTCGATGAATGGCTCGGCTGAGCCGCGCCCGGTACCCGGCCGCGGGTGCGCCGGAGGTGGCAGGGCGCCAGGCGGGGGCAACTTTCACCCTGTCCAAGCGCGGTGCCATAATGCCTCGAGGTGCAGATCTACGATCCTCGCCTGGGTTGCGCACGTTCCCCGCGGAGGCGTCACGATGACCGAGTTGTGTCGAACCGTCCGAGCCTGCCCGCTGGTGCTCATTTGCGTGCTGGCCGCTGTTGCCCCGCCCGGGATCGCGCAGGCCCGGACCCCGTTTGCGGGCCCGGTGGCGACGCCGACCTGTCAGCCGGCGGATCGCATCGAATCGGGGGTGGACGGTCAGCTCACCCAAGCCGAGCGGGCAAGCGGCGCATCGACTCGCCCCTATCAGTGCAACCTCGCGATCGTCGGCGAGTATGCCGGCCAGGGCGCGGGGCATCAGCTCATGTGGTACGGTCATTGTGCGTATGTCACCACCGAGGGCTACGAGGCGGGACAGAAAGGTGTTCCGCCGCTGCGCCACCCGGGTATCCAGGTGCTCGATGTCTCCAAGCAGAGCGACCCTCGCTACATCACCCATCTTGACGATCCGGCCTCGCTCTACGATTGGGAGGACGGCGCGATCAATTCACGGCGCGCGCTGCTCGGCAGCGCCGAAAGCTGGATGGGCGAGGGGCCGCAGCCGGCGGTCTCCTTTTATGACGTCGCCGATTGCGCGCATCCGAAACTGCTCTCGAGCATCCAGTTGCCGGATGCTGAATTTTCGGCGCACGCCGGCAATTTTGCCTATGACGGCAGGACCTACTGGGTCGCCTCGTTCACGAAGCACCGCATCTACGCCATCGACGTCACCGACCCGAGGCACCCGAGGGAGATTCTCGACTGGGCATTCCCGGGCGATGAGCCGGGCAGCGCCGCATCACACCAGATCTGTCACAGGATCTCTCTCAACCAGTTCGCAGTCGATGGCCATCCGCCCGACACGCTGCTTTTCTGCGGCATGGTGGGTGATCGGGTGCGACCCGGGATCTACCGCTCGGGCAACGGACTGGTCATCTACGATGTCAGCCAGGTGCAGGACCGTCGACCCCATCCCACCGTCAAGGTCATCAGTTCCCTCTACTGGGTGAACGGATATGTCGGGATACAGCCGGATCTGGCGTTCATCCATGGCATCCCGTATGTGGGAGTGGGAGATGAGTGCGGCTCCGGGGGCTGCCGCTACCCCTCGGGCGCGATCGCGGCCTGCCGTGCGCACCTCGCCCCGAATGGCTTCGAGCGGCTCATCGACATCAGCGATCTCG
>DAHVQK010000087.1 GCA_027317845.1 Gammaproteobacteria bacterium | reverse complement strand
GGTGGCCCGTATCGGCTACTCCGCGACGACCAGTCGTGAACCCCGTCAGGGCCGGAAGGCAGCAGCGGCAGCGGCGATGTCGGGTGCCGGAGCACTCGCTGATGCGGGCCGCCTCCCATCGCGCTTCAGGTAGCCCCGAGTATCCATGAGCGAAACCTATACGGCGCTGGCGCGCAAGTGGCGGCCGAAGACGTTTACCGAGCTCGTCGGCCAGGACCATGTCCGGCGCGCGCTGGTCAATGCGCTCGAGACGGGGCGGGTCCATCACGCGTTTCTGTTCACCGGTACCCGGGGGGTGGGCAAGACCACCATCGCGCGAATCCTCGCGAAATGCCTCAACTGCGAGCGCGGCCCGAGCGCCTCGCCCTGCGGCGAGTGCGCGAGCTGTCGCGAGATCGACGCCGGCCGGTTCGTCGATCTCATCGAGGTCGATGCCGCCTCGCGCACCAAGGTCGATGACACGCGCGAGATATTGGACAATGTGCAGTTCGCACCCACCCGCGGCCGCTACAAGGTGTATCTCATCGACGAGGTGCACATGCTCTCGACGCACTCCTTCAATGCGCTGCTGAAGACGCTCGAGGAGCCGCCACCGCATGTGAAGTTCCTGCTCGCGACCACCGACCCGCAGAAGCTGCCCGTGACCGTCCTCTCGCGCTGCCTGCAGTTCAATCTCAAGCGCATTCCGGCGGCGCAGATCGCCGAGCACCTCAAGGGTGTGCTCGAGAAGGAAGGCATTGAATTCGAAACCGCGGGAATCGCGCTGGTGGCGCAGGCCGCCGACGGCAGCATGCGCGACGGACTGTCACTTCTCGATCAGCTCATCGCCTTCGGCGGCGGGCGCGCGGGCGAGGCGGAGGCGCGGGCCATGCTCGGCACGGTGGCGCGCGATCACGTCGTGCAGATCGCCGAGCGACTCGCGGCAGGCGATGCCGCCGAACTGATCCACTTCGCGCAGTCGCTCGAGCAGTGGGCCCCCGACTATGCGCAGGTGCTCGATGAGCTCGCCTCGCTCCTCACGCGGATCGCGATCAAGCAGGTGGTGAGCGATTACGAGGGCGATGAGCTCTACGCTCCCGAGCTGATTGCCCGCCTCGCCGAGGCGATCGGCGCCGAGGACGTGCAGCTTTACTATCAGACCGCCCTCATCGGTCGGCGTGATCTGGCGCTTGCTCCCGATCCGCGCACCGGCTTCGAGATGGTGCTGCTGCGAATGATCGCCTTCCGGCCCGTGGCGGAGCGCGGACAGGGGGGCGCATCGGCGCAGGCTCCCGGGCTCGCCCGCGGCCCGGCATCGCCCGCCGCCGCGCCGCGGCGCGCGCAGGGGGGCGTGGCGCCGCCCGCCTCGGGGGACTGGGGCGGCATCCTTGCGCAGCTCGATCTGCAGGGCATGGCACGCCAACTCGCCAGCCACTGCGCGCTCACCGGGAGCGACGGAGCGGTTGTGAAGCTCTCGATCGACCCGCGCAGCCGCTCGCTGCGCACCTCGGCGCTCGAGGACAAACTCGCGCAGGCGCTCTCGAAGCACTTCGGGCAGACGATCCGCCTGGAGTTCGTTACCGCAAGCGAGCCGGCGCAGACGCCGGCGCAAGCCCGGCAGCGCGCCTCCGAGGAGGAGGTGGAGGCGGCGCGGCGCGCCTTCGACGCCGACCCCGGCGTACAGGGGTTTCGCGAGCGCTTCGGCGCCACGACCGTTCCCGAGACCATCCGGCCGGTCAAGTGATCCGGCGCTCATGAGCGGGCGGCCGGCCGCGCGGTGATTTCAGTCCATATCAGCGAGGAGTGGCCCATGCGAGGCAACATCAATCAACTCATGAAGCAGGCTCAGGCCATGCAGACCAACATGCAGAAGATGCAGGAGCAGATCGCGAGTCTGGAGGTCGTCGGCGAAGCGGGCGGCGGCATGGTCAAAGTGACCATGAGCGGCAGGCACGAGGTCCGGCGAGTGCAGATCGAGCCCGCCGTGATCGGCGAGGATCGCGAGATGCTCGAGGACCTGATCGCCGCGGCGGCGAATGATGCGGTGCACAAGGTGGAAGTGATGGTGCAGGAGAAAATGTCCTCCATGACCGCGGGGCTGCAGCTGCCTCCGGGAATGAAGCTGCCGTTCTAGCCCTTCGATGAAGCATTCCCCCCGCCTGACGCAGCTGATCGATGCGCTGCGTGCGCTTCCGGGCATCGGCCCGAAGAGCGCCCAGCGCATGGCGTTTCATCTGCTCCAGGATGGGCGTTCCGCCGCGCACGTCCTGTCCCAGGCGCTCGATGCGGCGCTCGCCTCGGTGCAGCGGTGCCGGCGCTGTCGCATGCTCACCGAGGAGGAGCTGTGCTCGATCTGCTCATCGCAGCAGCGCGAGCCGGCGCTGCTGTGTGCGGTCGAGTCGCCCGCGGACGTCGTGGCCATCGAGCAGTCGGGTAGCTACCGAGGACGCTACTTCGTGCTCATGGGCCATCTCTCGCCGCTCGATGGCGTGGGGCCCGAGCAGCTCGGCGTGCGCGAGCTCGAGGCGATCCTCGATGAGGGTGGCGTGCGCGAGCTGATTCTCGCCACCAACCCCACGGTCGAGGGCGAGGCGACGGCGCACTTTCTGGCCGACCTCGCGTTCCGCCGCGGTCTCATCGCAAGCCGGATCGCGCACGGGGTGCCTATTGGGGGCGAAATCGAATATGTCGACGGCGGAACCCTGGCCCGCGCGCTCGCAGGCCGGCAGACGGTCTGAGCGCCGCTAGCGCCGCCCCTTCGGTCCCTGAGCTTCCTGCAGCGTCTCGCGCAGTCGGCGCAGCCGCCGGTAGCTCTCGTAGCGACGGGGGTGGATAGCGCCTGTCTCGAGGCCCGCGCGCACGGCGCAGTCCGGCTCTCGAAAATGCCGGCAGTCGAGAAAGCGGCAGCCGGTCGCGAGGCGCGCCACGTCGATGAAGCCGAGATGCCGCGGGTCGAGGCGCTCCACGGCGGGCGCGAAGTCCCGCACCCCGGGCGAGTCGACCAGCTGCCCTCCCGAGGGCAGATCGAAAAGGCGCGACGCGGTGGTGGTGTGGCGGCCTTCGGTCTCGCGCATCAGGCCGCCGACTGCGATGTCGGCGCCGGGAACCAGATGACGCGCGAGCGATGATTTGCCGACGCCCGATTGTCCGACGAGAGCCGTGGTATCCATCGCGCAAGCGTTCCGCAGCGCCTCCATTCCCTCGCCGGTCGTTGCCGATACCGCGAGCCAGGCGTAGCCGGCGGCGGCGTACGCCTCAAGCTGCTCCCGCAGCGCCGCGTCGACTCCGAGATCGGCCTTGTTGAGCACGAGGGAGGCGCAGATGCCGGCCGATTCGGCCGCGGCGAGATACCGGTCGGCGATGAAGAGGTCGGGCTGCGGGACCGGGGCGATGACGACCAACAGGCGGCTGAGGTTGGCCAGCACCGGTTCCGGACCACCGCGCACGTTGGAGCGGTAAAGCACGGTGCGTCTCGGCAACACTTCTAGCACGTGGACTTCGGCATGATGCTCGTCACGGCGGCAAAGCGCCTCATCGCCGCAGACGATGGTCAGTCCGCGTCCGAAGGGGCGCGCCTTGAGCTCCCGCCCGTGCGCATCGCGCACCAGCAGGTGCCGGCCGTATGCGGCGATCACTCGAGCATGGAAGGTTGCTACACTCATGGGCCAGCGATTATTGCCGATTGGGCTCTTTGCGCCCAACTGGTCCACCCGGAGCGAGCATGCCGAGCGCCGAGCACCTGATCTGGATCGACCTGGAAATGACGGGCCTGAAGCCCGACACCGACGTCATCATCGAAATCGCCACCATCGTCACCGACAAGGAGCTCAACGTGATCGCCGAGGGGCCGGTCATGGCCATCCACCAGAGCGAGACGGCGCTCGCCGCCATGGATGAGTGGAACCAGAAGCAGCACGGCGGATCGGGGCTGCTCGCCCGGGTGCGCGCAAGCGCCATCGATACGGCGGCGGCGGAGGCACGCACGCTCGAATTCCTCTCACCGCTGGTGGATCCGGGCACATCACCCATCTGCGGCAACAGCATATGCCAGGACCGGCGGTTTCTCGCCCGCCAAATGCCCCGCCTGGAGCGCTTCTTCCATTACCGGAATCTCGATGTGAGTACTCTGAAGGAGCTGGCGCGCCGCTGGGCGCCGGGGGTGTCCGAGGGCTTCAAGAAGGAGGACGCGCACCTCGCGCTTTCGGACATCCGCGAATCGATTCGGGAACTCGGGTATTACCGCGAGAAGCTGTTCATGCCCGCATACCGGGGCTAGGCGCCTCGGGTCGACCGCCTGCGCGGGCAGGTGGGGCGCCAGCCGCAGACGGCCCGGGCCGGGGTGCCTCAGGCGCGAGCCTCGCCCGCCAGGAACAGCCAGGTGTCCACCACCGTGTCCGGGTTGAGCGAGAGGCTCTCGATGCCCTGCTCGAGCAGCCAGCGCGCCAGGTCCGGATGGTCCGAAGGTCCCTGGCCGCAGATGCCGATGTACTTGCCCTGAGCCCGGCAGGCGGCGATCGCCATGCCGATCAGGCGCCGGACCGCCTCGTCGCGCTCGTCGAACTGCCGGGCGACGATGGCCGAATCGCGATCGAGGCCCAGCGTGAGCTGCGTCAGATCGTTCGAGCCGATCGACATGCCATCGAAGTGCTCGAGGTACTCCTCGGCGAGCAGCGCGTTGGTCGGCAGCTCACACATCATGATGATCTTCAGGTCGTGCTCGCCGCGCCTCAAGCCGTTCGCGGCAAGCAGCCCGGTAACCTCACGCGCTTCCTTCACGCTGCGCACGAAAGGCACCATGACCTGGACATTGGTGAGTCCCATCTGTTCGCGCACCCGCCTGACGGCGCGGCACTCGAGCTCGAAGCAGGGCCTGAAGCTCTCGTCGACGTAGCGCGAAGCGCCCCGGAAGCCGAGCATGGGATTTTCTTCGTGCGGCTCGTAGCGGCTGCCGCCGATGAGGTTGGCGTACTCGTTCGACTTGAAGTCCGACAGGCGCACGATCACCGGTTCCGGCGCGAAGGCGGCGGCGATCTGGGCGATGCCTTCCGAGAGTTTCTCGACGTAAAAGCCGACGGGGTCCTCGTAGCCGGCCATCTGCGAGCGGATCTGTTCCTTGAGGGCCTCATCCAGGCGGTCATACTCGAGCAGGGCGCGCGGATGCACGCCGATCATGCGGTTGATGATGAACTCCAGCCGCGCCAGACCAACGCCGCGGTTGGTAATGCCCGCGAAGTCGAACGCCCGGTCGGGATTGCCGACATTCATCATGATCTTCACGGGAATCGCCGGCAGCGAGTCGAGCTCGACCTGGCGGTGCTCGAACTCGAGCAGTCCCTCGTACACATAACCCGTGTCGCCCTCGGCGCAGGAGACGGTCACCGGCTGTCCTTCACGGATGCGCCGTGTGGCGTCGCCGCAGCCCACTACCGCGGGAATGCCCAGCTCGCGCGCGATGATGGCCGCGTGGCAGGTGCGGCCGCCGCGGTTGGTCACGATGGCCGATGCGCGCTTCATGACCGGCTCCCAATCCGGGTCGGTCATGTCGGCCACGAGCACATCGCCGGCCTGCACCCGGGCCATCTCCTCGACGTCGCGGATGATGCGCGCCGGGCCTGACCCGATGCGCTGGCCGATGCTGCGGCCGGTGGCGAGCACGCCGCCTCGCGCTTTGAGCGAGAAGCGCTGCACGGTGCGCCCCACGCGGCTCTGCACGGTCTCCGGCCGGGCCTGCAGGATGAAGAGCTGACCGCTTTCGCCGTCCTGGCCCCATTCGATGTCCATGGGCTTGCCGTAGTGCTGCTCGATGATGAGCGCCTGCTGCGCCAGCGAGGTGAGATCGGCGTCCGTGAGGCAAAAGCGCATGCGCTCGCTCTCGGGCACCTCCACGGTGCTCACCCGCTCGCCGGATCCCGGTGGCGCGTACACCATTTTGATCGCTTTGGCGCCGAGGTTGCGCCGCAGCACCGCCGGCCTTCCCGCGCGCACGGCCGGCTTGTAGAGGTAGAACTCATCGGGATTGACCGCCCCCTGTACCACCGTCTCGCCGAGGCCATAGGAGGCGGTGATGAACACCACGTCCCGGAACCCGGAGTCGGTGTCGAGGGTGAACATCACGCCGCTCGCGCCAAGGTCGCTGCGCACCATGTGCTGCACGCCCGCCGAGAGCGCCACCGCGTCGTGATCGAATCCCTGGTGGACGCGGTACGCGATGGCGCGGTCGTTGAACAGCGACGCGAACACTTCGTGCATCGCCGCGAGCACCTGGGTCTCTCCGCGGACATTGAGAAATGTCTCCTGCTGCCCGGCGAAGGAGGCCTCGGGCAGGTCCTCGGCGGTGGCCGATGATCGCACCGCGACGGCGATCTCGGCGCCCCCGCTCATTCGCCCGAGTTCATCCTTCACCGCCTGTTGGAGCCTGGGAGGGAAGGGCGTCGAGAGAATCCACTGCCGGATGCGCGCACCCGAGACCGCGAGGCGCGCCACGTCGTCCACATCGAGCGAGGCGAGTTCAGCGCGGATGCGCGCGACCAGCCCGTCCTGCTCGAGGAAGTCCCTGAACGCGCGCGCGGTCGTGGCGAATCCACCGGGTACGTGCACGCCGAGCCTCGCCAGTGAGCCGATCATCTCGCCCAGGGAGGCGTTCTTGCCGCCCACGGTCTCGATGTCGCGTATTCCTAACCGCTCGAAAGGAATGACGTATGCGTCCACGGTGAAGGGAACCTCCGGTTGCCGCCACGCGCTTGCGATGGAGGCTGATCTAGGCACACCGATCGAAGTGTACTCGATGTGCGCGAGGGAGGAGCGGCGTGCGTGCGAGGGGAGGGACCGGAGCTTGCCGGCCTTGCGCTTGCTCTGCGCCGTGAGCGGTGGAACACTGAGTCCAGGAATTCGCAACCGAGCCCCGCGCCGTGAGCCGACGAACCGTGTTCTTCGTTTCGGACCAGACCGGAGTGACCGCGGAAACGCTCGGTCACAGCCTCATGACCCAGTTCGAGGGTCTCGAGTATCGATCGATCACTCTGCCATTTGTGTCGAGTCTTGACAAGGCGCAGGAAGCGGCGCGACGAATCGACCGGGCGGCCGTCGAGGACGGCCTGCGCCCGATTGTCTTCAGCACCATGGTGCAGGATGAGCTGCGCGATGTCGTGCGGCGCTCGAATGGACTGTGCCTGGATTTCTTCGCCGCCTTCGTCGGCCCCCTGGAGCAGGAGCTCAACACGCGCTCAACCCATCGCGCCGGGCGGGCGCACGGCATCGCGGACCTGGAGGCGTACACGGCGCGCATCAATGCCACCAACTTCGCGCTCGCCAATGACGATGGCACGGGTGGCGATTATGAGCGTGCCGATGTCATTCTGGTTGGCGTGTCCCGCTCGGGCAAGACCCCGACGTGCCTGTACATGGCGCTGCAGTACGGGGTGTTCGCGGCCAACTACCCGCTCACGGAGGATGACCTGGAGTCGAGCCGTCTGCCGCAGCGCATCGAGCCCCATCGGGGCAAACTCTATGCGCTCACCATCAAGCCCGAGAGGCTGCAGCAGATCCGCAACGAGCGCCGGCCGCAGAGCCGCTACGCCTCGCCGCAGCAGGTGCGCTACGAGCTGCGGGCGGCCGAGGCGCTGTTCTCGCGGCACGGTATTCCCTCGCTCGATACCACCGAGTGCTCCATCGAGGAGATCGCCAGCCGTATTCTCAACACCACCGGCATCGAGCGCCGGCTGCGTCCCTGATGCGGGCATTCACCGCGTCTCGCACGAAATTTGCACGCACCGGGCCATGCCCTGGCGGCTTGCACTGTCATCTCCCTCGGTTATAGTCGCAGCGATGTTCGGCGATACACTGACGAGGGTTTCCTGGCGGGCGCGGCCCCGCAGCTTCGTGGCGCTCATGGGGCTCTACGAGAGCAATTTCATCCGCCTCGGTTGGCTGGCGGGGGACCTGGTGCGCCTTGCGGACACGCATCGCTCCCGGATCGAAGGCGACTGTGATCTGCTGCTCACCGTCACGGAGCGATCGCCCTATACGACCATGGCCCGGCTCACCTACCTCATCCCCGAGGGGCGCGGCTTGGTCCGTTGCCCGGACATGCGCCTGCGGATCTATCACGACGTCCGCCTGGTGGAGGCCGGCGATTGGGCCGGCGAAGGCCCGTCCGCCTCCAGATCGCCCGCGCGAATCGCGGAGCGTGAACTGGATCAGCGTTGGGCTCGCAATATGATGCTAAACAAATGGTTGGAGTACTGCGCGGAGCGGGGGCACCGCTTCTTGGCGACCGCCTGATGTGATGTGGGCGGCGCGGCCGCACCCTCATGAAGGCATATCGACAGCTCGGATTTCTCAAGCTCGCCCTCGGAGGCGAGTCCCCGCCCGAAGATCATCGGGTCCTTGCGCTTTTCCGCAATCGAGCGGAGCTCAAGAAGGCCTATGGCGACCTGCGCGCTGAGATCGATCGGCTCAAGGATCGCATCAAGCAGCAGGAGGGCGTGACCCGGCGGGTGCAGGACACCCTCGCGGCTCTCGAGACGCGCCTCGGCTCGAGTGAAAGCGCTTATCCGGCACTGGTGTTCTTCCAGCTGCGGCGGCTGTGGCAGTCGGGCCGTGAGCTCCTCGAGAGATTTTGCGCCGAGCTCAGCGCGCAGTGCGAGGAGCGTGAGCGGCGCCAGCACCTCGCCGAGCACAATCGCCGGCAGTTCGCGCGACGGCAGTCGGTCGAGCAGCAATTGCGCCTCGCGCAGCAGCTGGCGAACCACGAGCGCGAGCGCCTGCTCGAGCTCGAGCGGCGCCACGGAGCGCTGCGCCGCTTCTGGCATTTCTTCAAGCGTCGCGCGCTCGAGCAGGCGCTCGCACATGCGCGAGCGGGCTCGGACGCCGCGGAAGTCTCCCTGGCCGCCGCCCGGCAGGTGATGGTGGATCTCGCGGCGGTGCCGATCCCCGAATTCCCGGGACTGTCTCTCGAGGGGCGTCGCGCCATCAATCTCGCCGTCATCGCCTATGCGGAGGTGCTGTGCCTGAAGCTCACGCCGATGCCGCTCCTCGTCATGCGCGCGCGCGAGGCGACCTGGCACCGGGAAGTGATCGATGTGTACGGCTCACGGGAGGAGTGCGAGGTACTGATGAGCCAGATCGAGCGGGCGCAGGCGCTGCTGAACCCCCATGCGAGCCTGAGCCAGGAGATCAGGGTGCGCACCGAGCGGCTGCGGCCGCTCACCCGTTATCGCGATCCCGAGAAGGATGCCATTCCGATGGCCGAGTTCCTTGCCTCCGACACGGATGCCGCGGTCACCGGAGCAGGGCCCATGGCGGGGGTGCCCAATGTGCTGGCCGAGAACACCTGGGACATCCACGGGGTATTGTTGACATAGGCCGCAAGCGCGGGCGGCCATGCGTGACGCATGCGCCGGCCGCGCTGGCTCTCACCGTGTATGCGTGGCGATCTTGGCGGTCTGCACCGACGGCAGGGGAATGCCGTCGAGGCGAATCATGTCGGCCATGATGTCCTGCGCCTGATCGAGCACGACATCGGGAAGCTTGTCCCCGGCGCCGCCGATCTGACTGGCGTGCTTCAGCGGCGCAAGCCCCAGCGCGGCCCGTCGCGTATTGTCGAGCGCAAGAAGCTCCTTGTCCTCGCTGGCGCGCTCGGCGCGTCGCGTCGCAATGTTCAAGGAGACCGTCTGTTTCGACTGCATTCCTTCGATGGCCGCGATGTCCGCCTGCATCCATTGGAAGTTGGCGGAGCGGTGCTCCCGAGCCAGCTCGTCGGCATTGAGCTGTGCGATGGGCGGAACCGCCGCGAGGCCCGTGGCGATCTGGAAGGGTACCCCGTCGATGCGGTCATAGGGCAGGGACTGCGGCAGGGCGCTCTCGCCGACCTGCTTCGGATTGATGGGCGAGGGCAGCACGATGTTGGGAATCACGCCGCGATGCTGAGTGCTCTGGCCCGTGACGCGATAGAACTTGCCGATGGTGACGGTGAGCTGGCCGTCGACCGGCTTGCGGCTCCAGCTGTCGAGCGGGATGAGATTCTGCACCGTGCCCTTGCCGAAGGTGTTCTGGCCGATGATGAGGCCGCGGTGATAGTCCTGGATGGCGCCCGCGAAAATCTCCGAAGCCGATGCGCTGTAGCGGTTGACGAGCACCGCAAGCGGGCCGGTGTAGGCCGGGCTCTTCTCCGGATCATCGAGGACCTCGATCCGGCCGCTGCGATCACGCAGCTGCACCACCGGGCCATGCTGAATGAACAGTCCGGTCAGCGCGGTGGCTTCCGGCAGGTATCCGCCGCCGTCATCGCGCAGATCGAGGATCAGTCCGTCGATGTGCTGCTGTTCGAGCTTGCGCAGCAGCCGCAGCACATCCCGGGTGGTGCTGCGATAATTCGGGTCTCCCGCATTCTCCGCTGCCACATCCTCGTAGAAGCTCGGCACGGTGATCACGCCGATCCGGTAGATCTGGCCATGGCGCTTGAGCACCTCGAGCTTGCTCTGGGCCTCCTGCGCTTTGAGGGTGATCTTGTTGCGCACGAAGCTCAACACCTGCTCCTTGGCACCAGGGTGCACCCCGGCGGGCAGGATCTGCAGGCGCACCGTGGTGCCGGCCTTGCCCCGGATCAACTGCACCACATCGTCCAGGCGCCAGCCCACCACATCGGTGATGGGGCCGCTCGCGCCCTCACCGACCCCGGTGATGCGATCCTGGGGTTTGAGCGTGCCGGCCACCGCCGCCGGCCCCCCGGGGATCACGTTCATCACGGTCACATAGTTGTCGATGAGCTGCAGCGAGGCGCCGATGCCCTGATAGTTCAGGCTCATCTGGATGCGATATTCCTCGGAGTTGCGCGGCGAGAAATAGGTCGTGTGCGGATCGTAAGTGCGCGCATAGGCGTTCATCACGTCCTCGAACACGTCCTCGGATGTGATCTGGTCAACGCGTTTGATCACGGCCTCGTAGCGCGCACGCAGGATCTTTGCCGCCTGCGGCCATGTCTTGCCCGCGAGCATGAGCGATAGCGCGTCATCGGTGACGCGTTTGCTCCACAGCGCATCCATCGCGGCATCATCCGCCGGCCACGGCGCATGCTTGCGATCGAAGTCGTAAGTGGCCTTCGTGTTGAAATCGGGCTCTTTGTCGAGCAGCCCGATGGCGTAGTTCATCCGCTGCCGATTGCGCTCCTTGAATCGCTGGAAGATGAGAAAGGCCGGGCCGAGCTTTCCCGCCTCGATCAGCTTGGCGAACGAATCGCGGTACATCGACAGCTGCTGCACGTCGCTCGCGAGGAAGTAGGTGTGCTCGGGATCGAGGAAGTGCAGGTAGCGATCGAAGGTCAGGTGCGAGAAATGCCCGTCGATCGGCAGCTGGCTGTATTGGGTCTCCCCGAGGATGCGGGTGACCTTGCGCGCGATGGCGCGCTGATCCGAGGTCGGGGCGAGCGACCCCGGCGGCAGGCTCGAGGCGCTGGCCGGGTCGCGCAGGAAAAGGAACGCCGCGACGAGCGCGAGCACCGAGGCGGTCACGGTGAGCCAGCCGAGGGGATGGCGCAGGGGTTTGGTCATCTTGAGGGTGCTCAATGCAGTCCTTGGGGTATCGAGATCGGGTGCGCGACCGGCGGACTCAAGGGGTCAAATCCGTGGCAGGCGTCGAAACAGTGTGAGCCACAACCGTACGGCGCCCAGCAGCACCACCGGCCCCAGGGCGACGGTCCAGTAGCCGGGAATCCCCCGGACGAGGCCTGTGAAATAGTCGCCGAACAGCGTCAAGGGTCCGTAGCCTGGCCCGGAATCGCCATGCGTATACGGACCCAGGGTCCAATGCCCCACGGTCCAGGTCAGCAGTGGAATGACCAGCAGTCCGAACGCCAGGGCGCCCCCGAGCAGCAGCAGCTCTCGCCGCGCGCGCGGCGCCTTCGAGGGGGAGGCGGGAGATCCGGTGCGTGAACCCATGGTCCGCAGTGTAGCAGGCCCGTCCGGCCCGACAGTAGGCACATCCGCACAGGGTCTGTGGGGGGAGCCGGGCCGCGAGAAGTTCCACGATCCGGCGAAAATCCGGCAGGCATAATGGGCTCCATGGACAAGATCAGAGCCGCGGTCATCGGTGTCGGCTATCTCGGCCGGTTTCATGCGCAGAAGTACGCCCAGTCCCCCAGGTGCACGCTCGTGGGCGTGGTGGACGCGCGCCAGGACGCCCGGGAGGGGGTGGCCGCCGAAGTCGGCACGCGCGCTGTGGAAGATTACCGGGCGCTTCTGGGGGAGGTCGACGCGGTGAGTGTGGTCACGCCCACGCCCGCGCACTTCGCCATCGCCCGCGACTTCCTGGCCGCCGGGGCCCATGTCCTGGTGGAGAAACCGATCACCGAGACTCCCCGCGAGGCGCGCGAGCTGATCGACCTGGCCGCCCTGGGCGGGCGCATCCTGCAGGTCGGGCACCTGGAGCGATTCAATTCCGCCATTCTCGCCGCCGAGCCGCATCTGCGCGCGCCACGCTTCGTCGAATGCCACCGTCTCGCCCCATACAAGGAAAGGGGAACCGACGTGAACGTGGTCCTCGATCTGATGATCCACGACATCGACCTCGTCCAGACCATCGTCGGGGCGCCGGTGCTCACCATCGATGCGATCGGCACTCCCGTGTTCTCCGAGGCCATCGATATCGCCAACGCGCGCATCCGCTTCGCCAATGGCTGCGTGGTCAATGCCACCGCAAGCCGCGTCAGCCTCAAGACTGAGCGCAAGATGCGCATATTCGAGGACGATGCCTACCTGTCCCTCGACCTGCAGCAGAAGATCCTGACCCTGATCCGCAAGCGCGAGGGCGTCGGGTCACCGGGCGCTCTGCCGGTGAATATCGAGGAGCACAGCCTCGAGCAGGGGGATGCGCTCAAGGCCGAGATCGAATCCTTTCTCGAGTGCATCCGCACGGGACGGCCACCGGTGGTCAGCGGCGAGGATGGCCTCACGGCGCTCGAGACGGCCATGCGCATCACCGAGCAGGTGAACGAGTCACTGGTGACCCGCCGCCTGATGGAGTCCGGACCCGATGTCTGAGCTTCCCGAGCACCTGCGGCACACTCCCCGTCCCGTGACGGTGGCGGCCATTCAGATGGCCTGCGGCTGGGATGCCGAGGCCAATATCGCCTCCGCCGAGCGCCTGGTGCGCGAGGCGGCGAGTCGGGGCGCGCACATCATCCTGCTGCCGGAGCTGTTCGAGACACCCTATTTCTGCATCGAGCAGGACGCGCAGCACCTGAAGCTGGCGAGCCCGCTCGGGGAGAGCCGCGTGGTGCGCCACTTCAGCGAGCTCGCGCGCGAGCTCGGAGTCGTCCTGCCGGTGAGCTTCTTCGAGCGCGCGGGTCCGGTCTATTTCAATTCCATCGCGATCGTCGATGCGGGCCGCGTACTCGGCGTATACCGCAAGTCGCATATCCCCAATGGCCCGGGGTACCAGGAGAAGAACTACTTCAGCCCGGGGGATACCGGTTTCAAGGTCTGGGCGACGCGCTTTGCGCGCATCGGGGTCGGGATCTGCTGGGACCAGTGGTTCCCCGAGGCCGCGCGCGCCATGGTGCTCGGCGGCGCGGAACTGCTCTTCTATCCGACCGCCATCGGCAGCGAGCCGCCGCCGGCGATCGCGGTGGATTCCCGTGCGCACTGGCAGCGTACCCAACAGGGTCACGCGGCGGCCAATCTGACGCCGCTGATCACCGCCAACCGCTATGGCCTCGAACGCTCGCTGCAGGATCCGCAAGGGCTTTACATCCGCTTCTACGGCTCGTCGTTCATCACCGATGCGCTGGGCGCAAAAGCGGCCGAGGCGCCACCGCAGGGGGATGCGGTGCTCACGGCGAGCTTCGATCTCGAGGAGACGGCCCGTCTGCGGGACAACTGGTTCGTATTCCGTGACCGCCGCCCGGACCTCTATGGCGCCCTCGTCACCCTGGACGGGCAAGTTGTCTAGCGGGGAGCGCCCGGGCGGCGCGCGGGGGAAAGTGGCGCTCATCAGCGCTCGCGCCGCGCGAGGACTCGATGAGGACATGGCGCCGCTCAGCGCGGCAGTGAGCGAATGCGGCCTCGATCCCGCCGTCGTCGAGTGGGATGACCCCGAAGTGCGCTGGTCGGATTTCGCGCTTGCGCTGCTGCGCTCGACTTGGGACTACACCGAGCGCCTCGGTGAATTTCGTACGTGGCTCGCGAGCGTCGCGGCGCAGACCCGGCTGTACAATCCGCAGGGGCTGGTCGTCTGGAATACCGACAAACACTATCTCCGAGAACTGTCCGCGCTCGGGGTGCCGACGGTGCCGAGCGAGTTCATCGAGCCCGGCGAGGATCCGCAGGCGGCCGTGGCCTCCTTCCTGAGCCGGCAATCGGGTGCTGAGTTCGTCGTGAAGCCCGCCGTGGGGGCCGGCTCGCGCGGCGCCCGCAGGCTCGCCCGCACTGGCGCCGCCGAGGCTGCCGAGCATGCCCGGCAGCTGTTGTCGGCGGGGCGCAGTGTGCTGCTGCAGCCGTATCTCGAGAGCGTCGACCGGGAGGGTGAGACGGCATTGCTCTATTTCCGCGGCCGATTCAGCCACGCCATCCGCAAGGGTCCGCTGCTTCGGCCCGGCGAGGACCCGACTCGAGCGCTGTTCGCACCCGAGCACATCACCGCGCGCGTGCCTGGCGAGGCGGAGTTGCGGGTCGGGGCGCAAGTGCTCGAGGCGCTCGCGGCCGGCGGGCGGTCATCCGCAATGCCCTTGTATGCGCGAGTCGACCTGTTGCCCGATCCGCGGGGCACTCCCAGACTGCTCGAACTCGAGCTCGCCGAGCCGTCGCTGTTTCTGGGGTATGCCGAAGGCGCGGCGCAGCGCTTCGCGCGCGAGGTCGCGCGGCTCCTTTAGTCCCGTTCAGCCGCTGAGGTCTTCGCGTTGCTCCGCGAGCGGCGGCGGGGTGTATTCATACATCCAGGTCTCAGTGAGCGCCTGGCCGTCCATGGACAGATAGAGCCTCAGATCGATCGGCTGCCCGACCTCCTGCGGGGCGAGGTCGAACATGGCCCGCCAGCCGTTCACCGGCGTGAGCGGTCGCGCCGAGACGAGCTGGACGTGACCGTTGGAGGTGCTGATGACGGGTGTCACCTGGGCATCGTGCGCGAGCATCGGCAGGTCCCCGCCCACGAAATCGACCACGAAGCGCCAGGAGAACTCCTTGCGCGGCTGTCCGACGATGCCGCCGATGCCATCGCGCGTCGCCTCCACGTGCGCGAGCGGGGGGCCGAACGGATTCTGGCGGCACCAGTACAACCGGTATCCGTATTCGTAGACTGTGCCCGGGACGACCTCGCCGGCGGGGTTCCAGAACGCCACGATGTTGTCCATGGTCTCGTCCACCGTGGGGATCTCGACCAGCATCACCTCGCCCTTGCCCCAACCGCTCTTCGGCTGTACCCAGCAGCAGGGCCGCCGGTTGTACCAGGTGCCATCGTCCTGGTAGTCCTCGAACCGGCGGTCGCGTTGCATCAAGCCGAAGCCGCGCGGGTTGTCATCGAGATAGGAATTGACGCGCAGGACGCCCGGGTTGGTGAGGGGACGCCAGATCCACTCGCCAACCCCGGTGTGCATCTGAAGACCGTCCGAATCGTGGATCTGTGGCCGCCAGTCATCGCTCACCCGGTGGTCGTTCTCGCCCTTGAGATACATGCTGGTCCCCGGAGCGATGCCGAGGCGGGTGATCTGCCGGCGCGGATACAGGCTCAGATCCACGTCCATCACGAGCGTGTCGGCGACGTCGATCACGAAGCGATAGGCGCCGGCGACGCTCGGGGAGTCGAGCAGCGCGTACACGGTGAGAAGCGTCGATCCGGGCTTGGGCTTCTCGAGGTAGAAGGCGACGAAATCCGGGAACTCCTCCGGCTGTGGGAGCCCGGTGTCGATCGCGAGTCCCCGCTGCGACATGCCGTACTGGCCGCTGCCATCGACGGCGCGGAAATAGGAGGCGCCCTGGAACACCGCCCGGTCGGAGATCCAATCGGTGTGGAAGAGCACGTTGAATCCGGAAAATCCGAGATTCTTCGGGATGTCGGCCGGCTTCAGTCCCGATCGGCTGTAGTCGAACAGGGTGGGGTCGAAGAGGATCTGCCGCGCATTGCCCCCTTCGAGCGTGTACATGGAGACCGGGCGCTTCATGGTGAACCCGAGGTGATCGAATCGAATGCGGAAGCACAGGTCATCCGCGTACCACAGCGCGCGCTCGGGAAGGTAGGTGATCGACTCCCACTGGTCCCAGCTGAGCTGCGCGATGGCGGGCGGCAGGGGAGGCACCGGCTCGCTGTAGGCGCCGAGGGACATCGAGTGGGCCTGCTTCTTCAGCGTCTCGAACGAGAAGGGCAGGGGCGAACCGAGCTGGGTGATGCCCAGCTGGGGCTGCGGAGGTTTCTTTTTGCGTGCGAAATCCCAGGGCCAGGGGGCGATGGAGGTCATCGTGGCCGCGCCGGCCCGCAAAAAGCCTCGTCGATTCATCAGGTGATCCTTCCGGTTGACTCTAGAGCCGATCGCCTCAGAACCCGCGTCTCTCGCTGCGCGTCCTGTCATCGCGCCGATCAGAGGCGTGGGGCACGCTGAAGTGGCTGAGCGACTGGGCTTTCATCGGCAGCGGTGTCTGATCGGGTACCCGCATCGGACCGATGGAGGCGTCCGCCCTTTCGGCCTGCGTGGGACGGGAAGACACGGTGGCCTCTTGCCCGCCGTGGCGCAGACGCTCCTCGAGCGCCGCAATCTCGGCGGGCGGACAGGTCTCCTCCGGGGTGAGCAGCAGCTTTCGCCTGCGCATCCACCGTCCGAACTCGACCCGGCTCGTCAGCATCGTCAGAGGCACCGACAGCACCATCCCCGCGAGCACGGGCAGAAGCCACCAGATGTAGCGCGGCGCCAGCTTGAGAATGATCGCGCCCCAGGCGATGCCGATGAGAACGTGCCACTTGTGGCGCCTGAGCGCTTCGCGCCAGCTGACGCCGCGGTCGCTTCGCTCCTGTGCCTGCCAGGACACGGGTTTGCCGCTGAGAATACTGATGACGAAGGTGGTATGGAACAACATCATTGCCGGCGCCAGCAGGATGCTGAAGAGCTGCTCGACCACGAGGCTCACGGCGAGCCCCCACGCGCCGCCGAAGCCGGCGCGAAGCCGGCGGTCCCGAAGTGCGACCATGGCGGCGAGCACCTTCGGCAGCAGCAGCACCACCCCGGTGAGCGACAACAGCGCCGCGATTTCCCCGTCGCGGTATTTCGGCCAGTTGGGGAAGAGTGAGTGGCTTCCGGGGAGGAAGTACTGGTGGCCATGCAGCGCCTGCAGTATCACCACGCTCGAGCTCAGCAACAGCACGAGCAGCCACAGAGGCGAGGTCACGTAGGAGAGCACGCCGGTCACGAGGTGCACCCGGCTCAGCCAGTGCAGGCCGCGCGCCCGAAGGAGGCCGAGGTGCTGCAGATTGCCCTGCGCCCAGCGCCGATCGCGCGCCGCGTAGTCGATGACGTTCGAGGGGACTTCCTCCCAGCTGCCGGAATCGGTGGGCAGCAGCCACACCTCGTAGCCGGCCCGGCGCATGAACGCCGCTTCGACGAAATCGTGGCTCAGGATCTCCCCGCCGAGCGGCGGTTGGCCCGGCAGGCGCGGCAGATCGCAGTGGGCGGCGAAGGCCTTGAGCCGGATGATGGCGTTGTGGCCCCAATAGTTGCCCTCCCCGAGCTGCCAGTACGCAAGGCCGCTCGCGAGCATCGGGCTGCTCAAGCGCGTGGCGAACTGGATCAGGCGGGCAAACAGGGTGTCCCGGCCGGCGGGCAGGGGCAATGCCTGGACGATGCCCACCTGTGGGTGAGCGTCCATCAGCCGTGCGAGCTGCACGAGAGCGGCGCCGGACATGATGCTGTCGGCGTCGAGGACGATTGCGTAGTCGTACGCTCCGCCCCAGCGGCGCACGAAGTCGGCGATATTGCCCGCCTTGCGGCCGAGGTTCTCCGCACGTCGACGGTAGAAGATGCGGCCCTGCCCACGGTGGCGGGACACGAGATCCGCCCACGCGACTTCCTCCGCGGCGGCGATCCGCGGATCGCGGGTGTCGGAGAGGATGAAAAGATCGAATGACGCCTGTTCGGCAAGCCGCTCGACCGAGGTCCAGATGACATCGAGCCCCGCCGCGACCCGTGTGGTGTCTTCGTTGTAGATGGGCATGATGAGGGCGGTGCGGCTCGAAAGCGCTCCCTCGGCCGGCCCGGCATCGAGCATGACCGGATCCCCTGCCCGCAGGCGCACCACGAATCCCACCACCGCGCTCCAGAAGGAGCTCGAGATCCACACGAACAGCACGAAGAAGAGGGTGAGTCCCGCCCAATCGAGCTTGTTGAGGCCGTTCGCCTGCAGGATGTCCCACATCATCGTGGTCGCCGCGGCCGCGGTGAGCAGGGTCAGGCTGAAAAAGAGCACACGGCGCCGACGCGCCTTCTCGCGCAGACGGTCGGCTTGCGCAGCGGACCTCACCATTGGTCCGTCCACGTTTCGGTCAGCGCCGAGTCGTAGAGCTCGAGGTAGCAGCGCAGGTCCACCGGTTCACTGCCGGTGGGTTTCACATCGAATGCGACCCTCCAATGGCCGTTCTCGGGCAGTCTCTGCACGGAGATCTGCGATATGGCGGCGCCGCGCGCCGAGATCTCGGGGCGCAGCGGCTGGCTGGCCTCGAGGCCATCGAGGGCGCCGCCGGAGAAATCGATGAGGACGCGCCGCATTCCCGCTATCGCGTGGCCGGCGCGCATGACCGGACCGAAGCGCGTGGCCACGGCCCGTCCCCCGGGCGGCCACCGTGTGTCGGAGCTCAGATAGGAAGACAGCACGTAGGAGAAGCTGATCGGCCGGCGCGGCTCCACGGGCGCGCTCGGCACCCAGTACGCATCGATGTTGTAATTGACGGCAGCCGTGCTCGGAATCTCCACGAGCTCGACGCCCCCGCGGCCCCAATTGCCGAGCGGTTGCACCCAGTAGCTCGGCCGCCGCTCGTACTGGGCGAGCGGATCCTCGTAGTCGGTGAAGTCGCGGTCGCGCTGGATGAGCCCGAAGCCGCGCGGATTGTCGTCCATGAAGCGGTTCACCTCGAGCCGCTTCGGGTTCTGCAGCGGCCGCCACAGCCACTCGCCGGTGCCGGTCTGCATCATGAGTCCGTCGCTGTCGTGGACCTGAGGCCGCCAATCATCGAAGCGCTGCCGTGCCGAGTTCCGCCCGTAGAGGAACATGGAGGTGAGCGGGGCGATGCCGAGCTTGCCGATGCGCGCGCGCGGGTACAGCGTCGCGGTGACCGTCACCTGGGTGACCGCGCCGGGACGCACCTCGAACTGGTAGGCGCCTGCCACGCTCGGGCTGTCGAGCAGCGCGTAGATGGTCATGGATTGCGCCCGGGGGGCGGGTGGGACGAGCCAGAAATCCGTGAAATACGGAAACTCCTCGCCTTCGACCGAGGCGCTGTCGATGGCGAGGCCCCGGGAGGTCACCCCGTAAACCTGATTGCGGCCGAGCACGCGGAAATAGGACGCCCCGAGAAAGGCGAGCACCGTGTCCTCGCGGGTGGGCACGTTGAGCGGATAATGGATCGAGAAGCCCGCGAACCCCAGATACCACGGCAGCCGCATCCGCGGCACCTGGCGGCCGAACGTGAACATGGATGGGCTGTAACGCACCTCGCGCACGCCCGAGGGCAGCACCTCGTAGATTCTGACCTGCCGGGTGAACGCGAAGCCGCGGTGGTAGAACTGTACGTTGAACATCGACTGGCCCCGCCACAAGGCGGCGCCGGGTCTGAAGCGGATCTGCTGATATTGCGAGTAGCTCAGCCGCGCCAGCCCCGCGGGAATGGCCGTCGAGCGGACCCGGTAGGGGCGCAACGCGCGCTGCCACGCGATGCGCTTCACGGTGTCGAAGGTGAACGGTGGGACGGGGGTGGGGCGATGGGCCGCCTGGCGTGGCACCGGCCGAACGGGATGCGCCCGGCGGACGGGATGATGGGCCGCGGGCCGGGCCGGGTGCGCCGGCCGTTTCTGCTGATTGACCGCGGGCCAAGCCGAGGTGGCCAGGAACAGGAGAGCGAAGAAGGCCGTCAGATGTATTCGATGAGCGGGTAACACCAATCTTCCCGTGGTCCGACAACGATGCCGCTGTGTGAGTTGTGGACATTGTCTGCGGCAATAACCGACACTGTCGCCGTCCGCCGACAGTCTGATCACTCAATCGTGCGCGATTCCCGGCCGATCCGTAGGTTAACGCATTTGCCGTGCTGGAAAAATACTCGGGCCGGAGCCGTTATTGCGGTTAATCAAAGCCGCGCGCCCCGGGGCAGGGGTGTGAGCGTGATCAGCCTCCGTCCCGGATGATACGGGCGATTCGGGTCAGGCCACCCGATACGGGCGGGGCGGTGATGGGGGGGCTGCAGCGGACTGTCTGACCGGCGAGGGCGCGGTCATCGGTCCCGCCCCGGCATTGCAGCCGGGGCGGGACCTCATTGGTGGAGGCGGGGGGAATCGAACCCCCGTCCGCAAGCCCTAGACTTCAGGCTCTACGTACG
>DAHVQK010000079.1 GCA_027317845.1 Gammaproteobacteria bacterium | reverse complement strand
CCTGAAGCAGGTGGTGCTGGTGGGCGATCGGGGCATGATCTCCCACAAGGCGATGCAGGAGTTGCGGGACCTCGAGGGGCTTTCCTGGATCACGGCGCTCAAGAGCACGCAGATCCGCACGCTCGTGGAAGGGGAGACGCTGCAGCTTGGATTTTTCGATGAGCGCAATCCCGTGGAGATCAGCCACCCCGACTATCCCGGCGAGCGGCTCATTGCCTGTCGCAACCCTGAGCTGGCGAAGCTGCGCAGCCACAAGCGCCAGGCGTTATTGGAGGCGACGGGGAAGGAGCTCGAGAAGGTGCGCGCGAGCGTTCAAGCCGGGCGGCTCAAAGGCAAGGACAAGATCGGCGTGCGCGTCGGACGCGTAATCAACAAGTACAAGGTCGCCAAGCACTTCGAGCTCACGATCGAGGAGCGGCGCTTTGCGTTCAAGCACCTCGATGAGCAGATCGGCGCCGAGGCGGCGCTCGATGGCATCTATGTGATCCGCACCGCAGTCCCCAAAAAGCGCATGTCAGCGGCCGATGCGGTCAGAAACTACAAGGCGCTCGCGAACGTCGAGCGCGCGTTCCGCTCGCTGAAGACCGTGGACCTGAAGGTGCGTCCGATCCATCATCGGCTCGAGAATCGTGTGCGCGCCCACATCTTCCTGTGCATGCTCGCCTACTATGTCGAGTGGCACCTGCGCGAGACCTGGCGCCCGCTGCTGTTCGCCGATGAGGATCAGGCGGCAAAAGCCGATCGCGATCCGGTGGCCCCCGCCGAGCGCTCCGAGGAGGCGCTACAGAAGGTTCTCACGCACACCCTCCCCGACGGCACTCCCGCACACAGCTTCCGTACCCTGCTCGAGGACCTCTCGAGCATCGTGCGCAATACTTGCCGCGTTCCTGGCCCTGTCGAGCGCTCCGGCACCTTCGATCTCATCACCACGCCCACCGCAAAGCAGCGCCGCGCCCTGGAGCTGATCGAGCAGATCGCCGCGTAGACAGAAACCACGCAGTCGACTCTCACGTATGTTGCTGAGTCCGCAGGAAAACTTCGCTTCGCCGCAGGGCGAACTTCAGGCTAAGCAGGTGAAGAGGTCCGGCGGCTCGGCCGCCGGACCTCGGCGGGCGCACCGCGCGGCCGGTTACGAGGCCGCGTAGCGGCGCTGGCGCATCCACTTGGTGGCGATCCACTTCTCCCCGCCGAGGACCGGCAGCCCGCCGTGCAAGGTGAGGGGGTCGAGTTGACCGAGACTGTTGCAGTACTCGAAATAGACCGCGGCGCCCTTGCGCGGCATCACCGTGAGATTGAGCTCCGGGAACACCGTACCGCCGCCGGCCTCGACGTCGTTGAGATACATCACCAGGCTCGCCACGCGCTGCCCCCCGACGGCCATTGCCTGGGCGCTGCCCGGGTCCTGCGGTGGGAAGTAGTCGAAATGAGGCGTGTACTGCCCGCCTTGGCGATAGTGCAAGATCTGCAGGCCTTCGCCGTTCTCGAGCGGCCAGTTCATCAAGGCCGCGATGCGCTGATCGAGGCGGGCGATGAAGGGGTCGGCGTTGAGGGGAAAATAAGTCCCCTCGCTGCTGCGATCGGCAATGACTTCGTGCGTTCCTCGCTGCGGATCGACCGTCGTCGAGCGCTGCAGTCGCGGTGCGCAGCGCGCGATGAGTTCATCGCACTCGTCCGCGGTGAGCACCTCATCGAGCACGACAATGACGGGTCGCTCGAGCCGCATCGAGACGTTGACCGTGCGGTCTGCCGCGACGATGCGGTGGGTTCGCGCCATGCGCGAGGGTTCGGGCCGATACGCCGTGCCCTCCGGCGCCGCCGCGGCGGGGGTGCCTTGCCCCACGGCGTGGCGGGCCTCCTGCAGATCGATTCCTTCACGCACCATGTCGGTGATCAAGGAATCCGCGCTGCAGCCTCGCGCGAGGTTCTCGGCGATCCAGGCACGCCACTGAGGTGTCAGGGCCGTTCGCGGTGTCGATGGGACAGCCATGCCATCGAACATGTCACGAGGGGATCCGGACTGTCAACGGCCTCAGCGCAGGGCGGTGCCACGGGCGTGATTCGCTCAAGGGGCGCCGGGGAGGCGCGTCAGTCGTCCGGTGTCTCAGGTGCAGGCGGCAGTGCGAAGAGATGCCGGGCCGCGGCCGTGCTCGATTGCGCGAGCGACTCGAGCGATTCGTTGCGCGCCGCGGCGATGGTGCGGGCGATGTGCGGCAGGTAGCTCGGTTCGTTGCGGCGCGA
>DAHVQK010000069.1 GCA_027317845.1 Gammaproteobacteria bacterium | reverse complement strand
GGCCCGAGCAGCTGCCCTCGGCCCGGGACGCGGTGCAGGCCCTGCCCTCCGTGGCCCAGGTCGAAGTCAGCGAGCGCGACGCGCGTCTCACCGCGTTGCCGCGCTCCGGCGCGCCGATCCTGCAGGCGATCTCCGAGCTCGCGAACAGCCGGGGACTGAAGCTCAAAGAGCTGCACCTCGAATCGGGACGGCTCGATGAGGTGTTTCGCACCATCACCGCATGACCAACCACCGGGGAGCCACATGCGCAACGTGGGATTGATCCTGCGCCGCGAGCTCGCGAGTTATTTCGCGACGCCGCTGGCCTACGTCTTCATCCTGATCTTCCTCGTGCTGGCCAACGCCTTCACGTTCTACCTGGGCGGCTTCTATCAGCGCGGCCAGGCGGACCTGCAGCCGTTCTTCGCGTTTCATCCGTGGCTGTACCTGTTCCTCATCCCCGCCCTGTCGATGCGGCTGTGGGCCGAGGAGCGCGGCTCGGGCAGCATCGAGCTGCTGATGACCCTGCCGATCAGGACCTGGGAGGCGGTGCTCGGCAAGTTCCTGGCCGCTTGGCTGTTCACGGCGCTTGCGCTGGCGCTCACCTTCCCGATCTGGATCACCGTCAACTACCTGGGCAGCCCCGACAACGGCGTCATCGTCGCCTCCTATCTCGGGAGTCTGCTGCTCGCCGGCGGCTTTCTGGCGGTCGGCTCGTGCATGTCCGCGCTCACCCGCAGTCAGGTGGTGGCCTTCATCCTCGCAGTCGTCGCCTGTTTCGTGCTGCTGCTCGCCGGTTATCCGCTGGTGATCAACGCCTTCCAGGGGTGGGCGCCGCACGCGCTCGTCGAAACGGTCGCCTCGCTGTCCTTCCTGACGCACTTCCAATCGATCACCCGCGGCGTCCTGCAGGCGCGCGATGTCCTTTACTTCGCGATGCTCATCGCGTTCTTCCTCTTTACCACCGCGGTCGCGCTCGACCTGCGCAAGGCGGAGTGAGGCACCATGACCAAACGCACGACACTCGGCCGATCCGGCCTGGGGTGGGGAACGGTCGCGGCGCTCGGGGTGCTGCTGATCGGCCTGACCGTCATAGTCGACTACGCGCTCAGGGGCTGGCAGCTCGATCTGACCCAGAACCACCTGTACACGCTCTCCCCCGGCACCCGACGGATCCTGAAGAGCATCCACGAACCGATCGATCTTTATTTCTTCTACTCGAGCAGGGCGGCGGAGGACATGCCGCAGATCCGCCCGTACGGCGATCACGTGCGTGACTTCCTCGAGCAGCTGGCGCGGCAGGCCGACGGCAAGATCCGCCTGCACGTCATCGACCCGCAGCCGTACTCCGTCGCGCAGGACCGCGCCGCCGAGCTCGGCGTGACCTCCGCACCGCTCGATGCCGCGGGCAGCAAGTTCTATTTCGGCCTCGCGGGCACCAACTCCACGAATGGGCAGCAGGCGATTCCCTTCTTCGACCCCGCCAAACAGCGCTTCCTCGAGTACGACGTCGCCAAGCTGATCTATGAGCTTGCGCATCCGAAAAAGCCGCTCATCGAGTGGTACTCGAGCCTGCCCATGTCGGGCGGCTACGACCCCCAGAGTGGACAGATGACCCCGCCCTGGGTCGTGTACAGCCAGGCCGCCCAGCTCTACCACCTGCGCACGCTGAGTCCCGGCGCCAGCGCCATCCCACCGGACACGCGGGTGCTGGTGCTCGCCGACCCGGGAAGCCTCCCGCCCGCGACGCGCTTCGCCATCGACCAGTATGCGCTGCGCGGCGGTCACATCATCGTCTTCGTCGACCCCGTGACCCAAAGCGCCGGGCCCGGCGCCCCCGCCGCCGGATCCCAGCTTTCCGGGCTGCTCGCGACCTGGGGCGTGCATTTCGACCCGTCCAAAGTCATCGCCGACCGCAGCCTCGCGCTCACGGTCTCGGGACCGGGCGGCGCGCCGACCGAGGATCCCGCCTTCCTCGGCCTGGGTCGCGCCAACATGTCGCAGCATGATGTCATCACCGCGGGCCTCTCCAACGTCAATGTCGCCACCGCGGGCGCCTTGAGCCCCATCAAGGGCGCGACGACGAAGTTCGAGCCCCTCCTGTGGTCGAGCAGGGACGCCGAGCCCGTGCCGGCCCGGCAGTTCACCCTGCCGACACAGCCCGCCAACCTGCTCGCGGGCTTCTCTCCCACCGGCAAGCGCTACACGCTGGCCGCGCGCGTCACGGGCATGGTCAAGAGCGCGTATCCCGACGGGCCTCCCAAAGGCGCGATACTCTCCGCGGGCGATGCGGATCTCAAGGCATCCGCCAAGCCGCTGCATCTGGTGGTGTTTGCCGATGCCGACATGCTCTCCAACTACCTCTGGGTCCGGCAGATGAATCTGTTCGGCCAGACGATCTCGCAGGCCATGGCGAGCAACGGCAACCTGGTGCTCAATGCGCTCGACGACCTCGCCGGCAGCAACGACCTGATCAGCGTCCGCGGCAAGGCGGGATTCACACGGCCGTTCACCCGCGTCGAGGCGCTGCGCCGCGTGGCGGAGGCCCATTACCGCGCCGAGCAGCAGCAGCTCAAACAGCAGCTGCGGCGGACGGAACGGCAGCTGACACTGCTGCAGTCGAAGCGAAGCGGCAAGTCGACGCTCATCCTGACGCCGGCCCAGGCGCGGCAGATCCAGCACTTCGAGGCGGAGCGGGTCACCATCCGCAAACGCCTGCGCGCCGTGCAGGCCGGTCTCGTGCACAGCATCAACCGGCTCGGCACCGAGCTGAAGGCCATCAACATCATCATCGTGCCGGGTTTCTTCGCGCTCTGCGCGCTGTTTGGCACCGCCTGGCGCCGGCGGCGCCGTTCAACTTCTCATACGCGGTGACTGCAATGACCCAACGCCGTCTCGGATATCTGCTCATCGTGAGCGTCGCCGTCCTCGGGCTGGCGTCCTGGATCGTCCATCGTGGCCAGCCGCGCGCCGAGTCCTCCGGCGCAGCGGTCCTGCCGGGCCTCACGGCCGCGCTCAACGAGGTGACCGAAGTGCGCCTGAGCGGCGCGGGAGGCGCCCACACGACCATCGACAAGGGCGCGCAACGCTGGATCGTGCGCGAGCGCGGCTATCCGGCCGATACGGGCAAGCTGCGCAAGCTCCTCATCGATCTCGGCAACCTCGAGAGCGTGGCGCGCAAAACCCGCGTGGCGCGGAATTATCCGATCCTCGGCGTACAGAATGTGACTTCGCCGAATGCGGGCGGCGCGCGCATCGATGTCGTGACGCCTGCGAGGACCTGGTCGCTGATCGTCGGTCATTCCGCGGACGGCAACGATTGCTATGTGCGCGTCGTGGACCACAAACAGAGCCTGCTCGCCTCGCCCCTCGTGAGGGTGGACGTGAAGTCGGCCCAGTGGCTCGCCCCGGTCATCGTCGATCTCAAGCCAAGCCGGGTCAGCCGCATCGAGGAACGGCCCGGACGGGGTCCGGGCTTCGTGGTCTTTCGCGCCAGGGCGGGCCAGAGCGATTTCACCGTCGACGGCATTCCCCGCGGCCGCAGGCTTAAGAGCCCGGATGCCGCCGATGACATGGCCGGCGCGCTGTCGAATCTAACGCTGAGTGACGTGCGCGAGGCCACCCCTCCTCCCAAGGACACCCGCCTCTCCCACGCGGTCTTCAAAACCTTCGGCGGCCTGGAGGTCGATGTCGAGGGATATCAGGCCGGCAAGGGCGGCAAGCATTTCATCGAGGTGACCTCACGCGCCAGTGCCCCGAAGGCCGGCCCCGAGGCCGCGCGCATCAACGCCCGGGTACACGGGTGGGCATATCAGATACCCGACTATCGCTACCAGGAGATATTCAAGCCCCTCTCGGGACTCCTGGCTCCCCTGCCGCACCACGGCAGAGCGCACAAGTAAGGCGCCGACTCCCGGGCCGAGGGTCGCATGGCCCGACCCCCGCGGGCGGCCGCCCCTACGCGCGACTCGCCCTGGCGAGAAGAAGCATCGTGACGGTGGCCAGCAGCGCGGTCGGGAGCCACGCCAGGATGACCGGGTTGAGGTGAAACACGACGGCGCCGCTTTCGATCAGGCGCTGCAGCAGGAAGAACGCGATCCCGATCGCCAGTCCGAGCAACGTCCTCGTGCCCGCCCCTGCCGAGCGCATCGAACCGAGCACGAATGGCACCGCGAGCAGCACCGAGAAGGCGATCGCCACGGTGCGCGCGATCCTCGACCAGAACGCGAATACGTACTGACCGGCGTCCACGGAGTTGGCGTGCAGATAGCTGATCAGATCCCAAAGCGAGCGCAACGTCATCTGCTCCGGGTCCTGGACCGCGAAGCCGAGAAAGCCTGCTGACACGTTGGAATTCAAGACCTTCTCCCCGGGCTGGCGCGCGATCACCCGATCGCCATCGAAACGCGATGCGGCATACCCTCCCAGCAGCCAGCGGTGATGCCCGGCGGCCGTCGCCCGCGCCGCCCGCCCGATGGACAGCAGCTGATGCTGCGGCGACAGCTCGAACACCTGCATGCCACCGAACTGCCGCGAGCTCGACTGGCGCGCCACGTTGAGGATCAGGTTCCCGTCGCGCACCCACGCTCCGGTACCGCCGCCGAAACTGATGGTGTCGTACTGGCTGAACGCGCGCTGCTGGTTGGCCGCCTCCTGCAGCTGGGGCGCCACGAACTCCCCGACCACGGCCTCGATGGCCATGAGCAGACCCGCGGCGATGAGCGCCGCCCCGCACAGGCGCGCCACCGATACGCCCGTGGCACGGATCACGGTGATCTCGCTGCCGCGCGCCAGGGCCCCGAGCCCGATGAGCGAGCCGATCAGCGCCGTGATGGGCAGCATCTCATAGGCGGACTGCGGAAGATTGAGCGCCGTGAACCACAGGGCACCGACCAGGGTGTAGTGGCCCACTCCGATGGCTCTCTGCTGGCTGATGAATACGACCAGCCCCCCGAGCACCAGCAGCACCATCATGACCAGCAGCACCGATCCGAGGATGGTCCGCACGATGTATCGATCGAGCGTGCTCATGCCGACGCCGGCCGATATCGCAGGCGCTGCGCGGCGGCCGGTCCCACGGTGAGCGCCAGCGCGAGCAGCACGACCGCGATGTGGGTCCACCACAATCCGAGTCCCACCGGAATCGACCCGCGGGCGATCCACGTCTCACCCGCCGTGAGCAGGTTTGAATACACCACATACACCACCACGGCGAGCCAGATGCGCGCGTACCGGCCCTGCCGAGGTTCGAGCCTCGAGAGGGGCAGCGCCACGACGGCCAGCACGAAACACATCAACGGCAGCGCGATCCGCCACTGGAGCTTTGCCTGATATCGCGGATCACGCGAGGCGAGGAGCGCGGTGGTCGGCTGTGCGTCGAGATCCGTGATGGCGTTCGCCTCGGGGGGCATGCGGATCGGCACGGTGTGCTCGGCAAAGCGCATGATGCGGAACTCGGGACTCCCCGGCACGCCTTCGAAGCGCTCGCCATGATAGAGCTCGATCGTCTGCGTCTTACCGTCCGCCGAAGCCGTGTGCCGCGCCTCGCTCGCGAGCGCCACCTCCACCACCGGGCCCTGCGTCCGCTCGACGAAGACATCGCCGAGCGTGCCATCGGGCTGGACCTTTTCCGCGTAGACCACCGCGTTGCCGCCGCCGAAGGCCCGGAACTGTCCGGCCTGAAGCGGCGCGAACTGACCCGCCCGGACCGCCTCGTTGCGCAAGGCGAGCGCCTGATGAGTGGCCGAGGGCGCCAGCACCAGGGTGACCACCGCCAGCGCGGCCGCCACGAGCAGTCCGAGGAGAATCACCGGCGTGTGGAAAATGGCGGGGCGCACCCCGCAGGCGAGCGCCGCCGCCATCTCGCTATCGTGATAGAGCCTTCCGAACGCCCACACGATCCCAAGCAGCAGACCCATCGGAGCGACGAGGCTCACGTACTGGAGCACACCCAGGTAGATGAGCCGCAGGATCACCCCCGCGGGAAACTGGCTGGCGGCGGCGCGCTCGAGCACCGCGGAGACCTCGAAGGCCATGAGAATGACGAGCAGCACGCTCATCATGAGCAGCCAGGCCGTGACCACCTCGCGCAGAACATACCGTCCGAGAATTTTCCCCACTCGATGGAGGCTCCTTCAATCCCCGCCGGATCGCCGGCTTGAGTTACACTGAAGCATGCGCTCGCCTCCCGCACTCAACACGCGGTGGCGCGAGGCGCTCATCAAGATAAAGCAGCGGACGGCGCAGCTCAATGGCTCGCCCCGGCCGCGTCGAAAAGGGTTCTCGGGCCGGCGTCCGGGAATTTTGAGGAGAGGTTCGCAATGCGGTTCGAAACCTGGAGCAAGAGCATTGCCACGCTTGCCGTGGACTGCCTCGTCGTGGGCGTATTCGAGGACGGGGAGCTCACCGCGGCAGCGCGCGGCGTCGATGAGGCCGCCGGCGGGCGGTTGAAAAAGCTCATCTCCCGCGGAGATTTCCCTGGGCGCGCCACCGAGACACTGCTCGTGGGCGATCTGCCCGGTCTCACCGCCTCGCGGGTGCTGCTCGCGGGCCTCGGACCCCGCAAAGCGTTCGGGCGAAAACCCTGGCGCAAGGCCTGGGCGGCCGCCGTGGCGGCGCTCGCCAGGACGGGCATCGCCAGCGTCGCGGTCGCTCTCGAGCGCCCCGACGCCGGACAGCTCGAGGACTACTACTTCGGTCGGGCCGTTGCGGAAATCGCGGGCTCGGGGCTCTATCGCGTCAATGACCTGAAGACCGGCAAGAAGCCCAAGCCCCCCGGGCTCGATCGGGTGCTCGCCGGCCCCGTGTCCAGGGACTCGGCCGGCGAAGTGGCGCGCGGTCTCGCGCACGGGGAGGCGATCTCGCGAGCCGCCCGGATACAGCGCGACCTGGCCAACCTGCCGGGCAATATCTGCACGCCGCGATATCTCGCGGAGCAGGCTCGCGCCCTCGCCAGGACGCATCGCTCACTGCGGGTGCGCGTACTCGATGAGCCGGCGATCCGGCGCGAGAAGATGGGCTGCCTGCTCGCGGTCGCCCAGGGGAGCGCCGAGCCCCCGCGGGTGGTGGTGCTCGAGCACCGGGGCGGCAAGCCGGGTGAGGCGCCGGTGGTGCTCGTCGGCAAGGGCGTGACCTTCGACTCCGGTGGCATCTCCATCAAGCCCTCGGCGGAGATGGACGAGATGAAGTACGACATGAGCGGAGCGGCCGCCGTGATCGCCGCCCTCTCGCTGATGTCGCAACTGCGGGCGCCGCTCAATGTGGTGGGAATCATCGCCGCCGTGGAGAACATGCCCGACGGCAAGGCCATCAAACCCGGGGACATCGTGAAGAGCGCCTCGGGTCAGAGCGTGGAGATCCTCAACACGGACGCGGAAGGCCGGCTCATCCTGTGCGACGTGCTGCACTACTCGCGCCGCTTCAAACCCGCAGCGGTCCTCGACATGGCCACGCTCACGGGCGCATGCGTCATCGCTCTCGGTCATCACCACACGGGGGTGCTGGGTAATGACGAGGCGTTGATCCGCGAGGTCATCGATGCGGGCGTGCGCGCCGATGATCGCGCATGGCCACTACCGCTCACCGAAGAATATACCGAGCAGCTCAAGAGCAATTTCGCCGACTTCGCCAATATCGGCGGGCGCGATGGCGGCGCCATCACCGCTGCGGCCTTCCTCGGCAAGTTCACTCAGGGCATGTCGTGGGCGCACCTGGACATCGCCGGCACTGCCTGGCAGGGCGGAGCGAAAAAAGGCAGCACGGGACGTCCCACGCCGCTGCTCGCGGATTTCCTCATCCACCGCGCGGGACTTTGAGACCCGCGTGCGGGTCGACTTCTACGTGCTCGCGGAGGCATCGGCGGCGGCACGCCTCGCGGTCGCCTGCCGCATCGCCGAGAAAGCCTACCTCGCCTCGCAGAGCGTTCTGATCTGGCATACCGATCGGGCCGAGCTCGAGGCGCTCGATGAGCGGCTGTGGACTTTTTCCGATAGGAGCTTCGTGCCTCACGAGTGGCTCGGTGCCGGTGCGCAGGCGCCGGTGCTGCTCGGCACGGAAGCGCCGGCGGGGCCGGTGGAGGTGCTGATCCAGCTCGGCCTCCTGACCGAGCCGCCACCTTTCCTCGAGCGCGTCGCGCGGGTCGCGGAGATCATCGACGGTGAGCCCTCGCGCCGCGACGCCGGCCGGGCGCGCTTCAAGGCGTACCGCCAGATGGGACTCTCCCCTGGCACGCACAATCTACAGGCGCCGTGACCGTATAATCCTCCGACATCCTGATCCAATCACCCGCAGCGATCCTTCACCCATGGAAAAAGTGTACGCGCCGCACGCGATCGAGCGGCGGATCTACGAGCGGTGGGAGGCGAACGGCTGGTTCGCCCCGAGCGGCCACGGCACGTCTTTCTGCATCATGATCCCGCCGCCCAATGTGACGGGGACGCTGCACATGGGGCATGCGTTCAACCACACGCTCATGGACACCCTGACGCGTTATCACCGCATGCGAGGTGATGACACGCTGTGGCAGCCGGGCTCCGATCATGCGGGCATCGCGACCCAGATGGTGGTCGAGCGGCAGCTCGAAGCGCAGGGTACGCGGCGCACCGATCTCGGCCGCGAGGCCTTCCTCGAGAAAGTCTGGCAGTGGAAGGCGCACTCCGGCGGCACCATGGCCGGCCAGATGCGCCGGCTCGGCGATTCGGTGGATTGGACGCGCGACCGTTTCACCATGGACGCGGGCCTCTCGCGGGCGGTGATCGAAGTGTTCGTGCGCCTGCACGAGCAGGGGCTGATCTACCGCGGCAAGCGCCTGGTCAACTGGGATCCGGTGCTGCTCACGGCGTTGTCCGATCTCGAGGTGCAGAGCGAGGAGGAAGACGGCCATCTGTGGCACCTCCGTTACCCCCTCGAGGACGGCTCGGGTCACGTGGTGGTCGCCACCACACGCCCGGAAACCATGCTGGGCGACACCGCGGTGGCCGTCAATCCGGATGACGGGCGCTACGGGCACCTGCTCGGCAAGCGGCTGCGCCTGCCGCTTGCGGAGCGCTCCATCCCCATCATCGCCGACACGTATGTCGATGCCGCATTTGGCTCAGGCTGCGTGAAGATCACGCCGGCACACGACTTCAACGACTACGAGATCGGCCGCCGGCACGGACTCGCGCAGATCAACATCCTCACGCCCCGCGCCGCACTCAACGACAACGTGCCGGAACGCTTCCGGGGTCTGGATCGTTACGAGGCGCGGCAGCGCGTGCTCGCCGAGCTCGAGGCCGCCGGCCTGCTCGAGCGGACCGAGAAACACAAACTGATGGTGCCGCGGGGGGATCGCTCGGGCGCCATCCTCGAGCCCTATCTCACCGATCAGTGGTATGTGAGGATCGCGCCGCTCGCCGAGCCCGCGATCGCGGCGGTCGAGAGCGGCCGCACCCGCTTCGTGCCGGAGAACTGGGCCAGGACCTACTTCGAGTGGATGCGCAACATCAAGGACTGGTGCATCAGCCGCCAGCTGTGGTGGGGTCACCGCATCCCGGCGTGGTATGACGGCCAGGGTAATGTCTACGTGGGACGGAACGAAGCCGAGGTTCGCGCCAGACACAACCTCACCCCCGATGACCCACTGCGCCAGGACGAGGACGTGCTCGACACCTGGTTCTCCTCGGCGCTCTGGCCGTTCTCCACCCTCGGCTGGCCGGACCCGACTCCCGAGCTCTCCCGGTACTATCCGACGACGCTGCTCCTCACGGGCTTCGACATCATTTTCTTCTGGGTTGCCCGCATGATGATGATGGGCCTGAAGTTCATGGGCGATGTGCCGTTTCGCGACGTGTATATCCATGGACTGATCCGCGATGAGCATGGCGAGAAGATGTCGAAGTCCAAGGGCAATGTCATCGACCCGCTCGACATCGTCGATGGCATCGACCTCGAATCCCTGGTGGTCAAGCGCACCAGCGGCCTGATGCAGCCGCAGATGAAGACCCGGGTCGAGAAGAACACGCGCAAGGAATATCCCGAGGGCATCGCCCCACACGGCACGGACGCGCTGCGCTTCACCTTCGCCGCCCTCGCCTCCCCGAGCCGTGACATCCGTTTCGACCTCGGGCGCGTGGCCGGCTACCGCAACTTCTGCAACAAGCTGTGGAACGCGGCCCGGTTCGTGACCATGGTGTGCGAAGACCCGGCGGGGGCCGCGGCCGCCTCGGATGGCCCCGCGGAGCTCTCGGTCGCCGACCGGTGGATCCGTTCGCGCTTCGGACGGATGCTCGCCACAGTGGAAAAGTCGCTTACCGATTACCGCTTCGATTACGCCGCCAACGCGCTGTATGAGTTCACCTGGCACGAGTTCTGCGACTGGTACCTCGAGCTCACCAAGCCGGTGCTGCAATCGGAGTCGGCTACCGAGGCCGCCAAACGCGGCACCCGGGGAACTCTGGTGGACGTTCTCGAAGCGCTGCAGCGCGCCCTGCACCCCATCATGCCCTTCATCACCGAGGAGATCTGGCAGCGCGCCGCACCGCTCGCCGGCCGCGCCGGCCCCACGGTGATGCTGGCGCCTTACCCGCTGCCCGAAGCGTTCCCCGCGGACGAGGCGAGTGAGCGCGAAGTCGCCTGGATCCAGTCGCTCATCCTCGCGGTGCGCCAGATCCGCGGCGAGATGAACATCAATCCCTCCAGGCGTATCCCGGTGCTGCTGCGGGGCGCATCCGCCGGGGACCGTGCCTGTCTCGGAAGCCACCGGCCCTACCTCGAGCGACTGGCCGGCATCGACTCGATCACCGTGTTGGAGGCAAACGAGACCGCGCCGCAGTCGGCGACCGCGCTGGTGGGCGAGTTGACGGTACTGGTGCCGATGGCCGGACTCATCGATGCGGGCGCCGAGGCGGAACGCCTGCACAAGCTTCTCGCGCGAGCCGAGGCGGACCTCGGCAAGGTACGCGCTCGCCTCGCCAATCAGAGCTTCGTCGCCAACGCCCCCGCCGCGGTGGTCGAGACCGAACGGGCCCGCCAGGCCGAGCTCGAGCGCACCAGCGCCAGCCTCGCCACCCAGATCGAGCGGGTGCGGGAGCTGCTCAAGCCCTAAGCGATCGATCTCGCGGCCGATGCCGGCGTCCTATGCGGCGTGCTCGCGCGTCTCGCGGAAGGTGATGTCGGGCCAGCGCTCCAGAGTGAGCTGCAGGTTGACGCGAGAGGGCGCGAGGTAGACCGGAGCGCCGCCGTGATCCACCGCGAGGTGCTCGTAGACGCGGTTGCGGAACTCCTCGAGCTTGCGCGGATCGGTGGCACCGATCCAGCGGGCGGTGTGCACGTTGACCGGCTCGAACACGCAGCTCACCCCGTACTCGTCCTGCAGGCGAAACGCCACCACCTCGAACTGCAGCTGCCCGACCGCGCCGAGGATCAGGTCATTGTTGCGCAGCGGCTTGAACAGCTGCGTCGCCCCCTCCTCGCACAGCTGCGAGAGCCCCTTCTGCAGCGCCTTCATCTTCAGCGGATCCTTGAGCACCGCGCGCCGGAAGATCTCGGGCGCGAAATTGGGAATGCCGGTGAAGACGAGCCGCTCACCCTCGGTGAAGGTATCCCCGATGTTGATCGTGCCGTGATTGTGCAGGCCGATGATATCGCCCGCGTAGGCCTCTTCGGCATGCTCGCGCTCGGAGGCCATGAAAGTGAGCGCATCGGCCACCCGCACCTCCTTGCCGAGCCGCGTATGAAAGAGCCGCATGCCGCGCACATAGCGGCCCGAGCACAGGCGCATGAAGGCGATGCGATCGCGATGCCCCGGGTCCATGTTGGCCTGGATCTTGAACACGAAGCCGGTGAGCCGCTCCTCGGGCGGCTCGACCCGCCGCTCACGCGCGATGCGAGCCAGGGGGCCGGGCGCATGGCGCGTGAAGGAGGCGAGCAGCTCCTCCACTCCGAAATTGTTGATGGCCGAGCCGAAGAACACCGGGGTCTGGCGGCCCGACCGGTAGGCCTGCGGGTCGAAGACTTCGGTGGCACCGCGGACCAGCTCGATCTCCTCGCGCACCGCGACGAGATCCTCTCCCAGGAACTCGCGCGCCTCGGGGCTCTCGAGCCCCTCGATGATCTGGTTCTCGCCCACCCGGCCGCGCTCGCCGGCGAGGTACGCGTAGATCCGATCCTCGAGCAGGTGATAGATGCCGCGCAGGGCGCGTCCCATGCCGATCGGCCAGGTCACGGGCGCCGTGCGGATGCCGAGCACCCTCTCGATCTCATCGAGAAGCTCGATCGGCGCACGCCCCTCGCGGTCGAGTTTGTTGATGAAGGTCATGATGGGCGTATCGCGCAGCCGGCAGACCTCCATCAGCTTGATGGTGCGCTCTTCCACGCCCTTGGCGCAGTCGATCACCATCAGCGCCGAGTCCACGGCAGTGAGCGTGCGATAGGTGTCCTCCGAGAAGTCCTCGTGACCCGGGGTGTCGAGCAGGTTCACGATGCAATCCCGGTACGGAAACTGCATCACCGAGGACGTCACGGAAATCCCACGTTGCTGCTCGAGACGCATCCAGTCGGAGGTGGCGTGGCGGGCCGCCTTGCGGCCCTTGACGGTGCCGGCCATCTGGATGGCGCCGCCGAACAGCAGCAGCTTCTCGGTGAGCGTGGTCTTGCCCGCGTCGGGGTGCGAAATGATCGCAAACGTCCGCCGCCGGCGGATTTCGGCCGTCACATCAGTCA
>DAHVQK010000055.1 GCA_027317845.1 Gammaproteobacteria bacterium | reverse complement strand
CGCCCGCACATTGTCGATTTCCACGGTGAAGCCGCCCTTGACGCGGCCCGTGATGACGCCGGTGACGATCTCGGACTTGTTGAAAGCGTCCTCGAGCCGCGTCCAGGTGCGGGCGCGCTTGGCCTTCTCACGGGACAGGCGCGTCTCGCCGGTGCCGTCCTCCACCGAATCGAGGGCCACCTCGACCTGATCGCCGGCCGCAACCTCCACCTCCCCGCGCTCGTTCTTGAACTGCTCGAGGGGGATGACGGCTTCGGACTTCAGGCCTACGTTGACGACCACCACATCGGGTGTGACATCCACGACCAGCCCGGTGAGGATCATGCCGGGGCGAATACGCTGATTGGCGAGACTTTGCTCGAAGAGCTGTGCAAAACTTTCTGTCATACCTTCACTCGCACGGCCCGTGGTGGGCCCGTGCACGTCACTGGAGCCAGTGCTTCCGCTGCGGCCCAGGCAGATGCAAACACGGCGCGCGCATCCTCATCACGCACCGACCGGAAAATCTTCAGCGAGCCCGTTTACCGGCGCACTCGCTCTTGCGACAGCGGGGCCCGGCACGTCACGCCCAGAGCGTGCGACGCCGACCCAACTCGATCACGCGATCGACGACTTCCGCGACCGCAAGTCCCGTCGAGTCGATCACCTCGGCGTCTGATGCGGGGACGAGCGGGGCGACCGCCCGGCTGGAGTCCCTCGCATCGCGCTCGGCGATCTCGCGCGAAAGGGCGGAGAGGCTAGCACCGGAACCCTTTTCTTTCAACTGGTTATAGCGTCTCAGCGCCCGCTCCGCGGCGCTGGCGGTGAGAAATACCTTCAAAGCCGCCTCGGGGAAGACGACGGTGCCCATGTCCCGGCCATCGGCCACCAGACCGGGGGGCTCGGCGAAGGCGCGCTGGCGTGCGAGCAGCGCCGCACGCACCTCGGGCCAGGCGGCCACTCGGGAGGCCCCCTGCCCCGCCTCCTCGGTCCGGATCTCTCCCGTCACCTCCCGTCCATCGAGGAGAACCCGCTCCGCCTCCCCCTCAGCCGCGAACCGGACGTCCATGGACACAGCGAGGGCGGCATGACCCTGGACATCGCTCTGGCCAAGTCCACGCTTACGTCCGGCGAGCGCGACCAGGCGGTACAGGGCACCGCTGTCGAGCAGATGCCAGCCCGCATGGCGCGCCACCGCTCTGCCGATGGTTCCCTTGCCCGAGCCGCTCGGGCCATCGAGGGTGAGGATCGGAACGCTCACGCCGCCTCGATCGAGAGACCGGCGGTCCGCGCCAGCTCCAGAAAACCCGGGAATGAGGTGGCGACATTGGCGACGTCGCGGATTTCGATCGGGCCGCGCGCGGCGAGACCCGCTATCGTGAAAGCCATGGCGATACGGTGATCTCCATGGCTTTCGATGATACCGCCCGAGAAGCCCGTGCCGCCCCGGATCCACAGGCCATCCTCGAGCAGGCGGTTCTCGACCCCTAGGGCGGTCAGCCCCTCGGCCATGGCCGCCAGGCGATCGCTTTCCTTGACGCGCAGCTCCTGCGCCCCCCGCACCAGCGTCTCGCCCTCCGCGAGCGCGGCGGCGATGAAGAAAGCCGGAAACTCGTCGATCGACAGGGGCACCAGCTCCTCGGGCACTTCGATGCCGCGCAGACGGCTCTTGTGCACTTCTATATCGGCAATGGGCTCGCCACGCCCGTCCGGGGCGCCGTGCGGGTGGAGCCGGATATCGGCGCCCATCCGCTCGAGCATCGTCAGCAGCCCGGTTCGCGTCGGGTTCACCCCCACGTTGCGCAACAGCAGGCCACGCTCGGCGGCGAGACAGCCCGCCACCATGAAGAACGCGGCCGAGGAGAAGTCGGCGGGCACCGTGATGGCCGTCCCCTTCAGTCTCTGGCCGCCTTCGATCGAGACACTCGGCCCCTCACGCACCACCGACGCCCCGAAGGCGCTCAGCATGCGCTCGGTGTGATCCCGCGAGGGAGCGGGCTCGATCACACGGGTGCGGCCGGCGGCGCGCAGCCCGGCCAGAAGGACGGCGGATTTCACCTGGGCGCTCGCCACGGGCAGCCGATAATCGATCCCTCTGAGCTCAGGGGTGCCGTGAATCACGACAGGGGGACGGCCTTCGCGAGTATCGATCCGCGCGCCCATCTGGCGCAGCGGACCGGCCACCCGTTCCATCGGCCGCCGGGTGAGCGACTCGTCGCCGACCAGCACCGAATCGAAGCGCTGTGGCGCAAGCAGGCCCATGAACAGGCGCATGGCCGTGCCGGCATTGCCCATCTCGAGAGGCGAGGAAGCGCCACACAGCCCCTCGATCCCCACCCCTTCAATGCGTACACGTTCGGGCTCCGGCCGCTCGATGCGTACGCCGAGCGCGCCGAGCGCGCCGAGGGTCGAAAGGCAGTCCGCCCCCGCGAGAAAGCCCGTGATCTCGGTCCGCCCTTCGGCAATCGCGCCGAGCATCAGCGACCGGTGTGAAATCGACTTGTCGCCGGGCACCGTGAGCTCGCCCGCCACCTCGCCGCCGGGTGCGACCCGGTAATGCGCCCCTTTTCCGCCCATCGTCACCACCCTCACCTCAGAGAACCGCGCGGGGATAGGAGCCCAACAGCCGGAACAGCGACGCGCGCTGTTTCAAGGAGGCAAGAGCCCGGGCCACGTGCGGCTCGTCCGCGTGACCGTCGATATCGATGAAGAACACGTAGTCCCACTTGCGCCGATGCGAGGGGCGCGACTCGATGCGGGTCATGCTGACGCGGTGGCGCGCAAGGGGCTCCAGCAGCCGGTACAGCGCCCCCGGCGCGTCGGTGTGCCCGACCGAAACCAGGAGCGTGGTGCGGTCCTGGCCGCTCGGGGCAAGGAGCTTGCGGCCGAGCACCAGAAAGCGCGTGGTGTTGTCGGCACGATCCTCGATCTGCGCCGCGAGCACCTTCAGTCCGTAGACCTCGCCGGCCGTCTCGCCGGCGATGGCGGCGGTGCCCCGCTCGTCGCGGGCCCGCCGGGCGGCCTCGCCATTGCTCGAGGCGGGGATCTGCTCCACCTCCGGCAGGTGCTCCTGCAGCCAGTTGCGGCATTGGGCGAGGGACTGCGGATGCGAGCAGATGCGCACGATGCGTCCGAGCGCGCCCATGTTGCCCATCAGATGATGATGAATGCGCAGCTCCACCTCGCCGCAGATCTTCAGCGGTGAGGTGAGAAAGCGATCGAGCGTGTGGTTGACCGTGCCCTCGGTGGAGTTCTCGATCGGTACCACGCCGAAGTCCGCCGCCGCCGACTCGACCTCCTGAAAGACCTCATCGATCGAGCCGAGCGGCAGCGCGCGCACCGAGTGGCCGAAATGGGTGAGCACCGCGGTCTGGCTGAAAGTGGCCTCGGGCCCGAGGTAGGCGACCTTCAGCGGCTCCTGCTGCGCGAGGCACGCCGACATGATCTCGCGAAAGAGCCGCAGCACCTCCTCATCGCGCAGCGGTCCGCGGTTTCTCACCCGGACGCGGCGCAGAACCTCGGCCTCGCGCTCCGGGCGATAGAAATCGATGGTCCTGCCGTCGCGGCTCTTGGAGATCCCGACCTGCTGCGCGAGGCGCGCCCGCTCGTTGAGCAGCTGCTGGATCTTCTCATCGACCGCATCGATCCGGCCGCGCACCGCGGCCAGGGCCTCGCCCGGGAGTGCGGCGCCGGCGCGTGTTCTGCTGGAGGGGGATTTTTGCCTGGTCATTCGTGTTGGATCGAAGGTGAGCCGTTCAGATCAGATATGCCGACAGGACGCCCTCCAAGGGGCGCAGCTTCTCGATGAGGCCCTCGCCGGCCGGTCCGCTGAGGTCGATCAGCGTGTAAGCGAATTCCCCACGCGATTTGTTGAGGAGGTTTTCGATGCCAAGGCCCGCCTCCGCAAGGCAGCCGCAGATCCGCCCGAACCGGCTGGGCGCGTTGCGGCTCGCGATGGCGAGGCGGGTCACTCCGGGGGACCGGGGAAGCTGCGCCTCCGGATAGTTGACGCTGTTGCGGATGTTGCCGTTTTCCAGGAAGTCGCGCAGCTGGTCCGCGGCCATGACCGCGCAGTTGTCGGCGGCCTCGGAGGTCGATGCGCCGAGGTGCGGCAGGGTGATCACCCGGGGATGGCTCTTCAGCAGGCTGCTCGGAAAATCGCACACGTAGGCATGCAGCCGTCCGGCATCGAGCGCGGCCACGACCTGGCGATCCTCGACGATGCCGGGTCGCGAGAAGTTCAGCAGCACCCCGCCCTTCTGCATGAGCTTCACGCGATACTCGTTGACGAGGCCGCGGGTCTGCTCGTTGAGCGGCACGTGCACCGTGACGAAATCCGAGCGCGCGAACAGGTCATCGAGCGACAGCGCCTGCTCGACGCCCGCGGACAGCTGCCCCGCGCGCTGCACGGTGATCTTCGGATCGTAACCGAGGACCCGCATGCCGAGGGCGGCGGCGGCGTTGGCCACCTCGACGCCGACCGCCCCGAGACCGACCACCCCCAGGATGCGCCCGGCCACCTCGAAGCCGAAGAACGCCTGACGGCCGCTCGCCACCTGCGCATCGATCGAGGCATCATCGCCCTCGAGGCCGCGTGCGAAGACCCAGGCCTGGCAGATGTTGCGCGCCGCGAGAAACAGGCTCGCGAGGACCAGCTCCTTGACCGCGTTGGCGTTGGCGCCGGGGGCATTGAACACCGGCACGCCGCGGGCGCTGAGTGCCTCCACCGGTATGTTGTTGACGCCCGCGCCCGCGCGGCACACGGCGCGCACCGTATCCGCAATGACCATCCGGTGCATGTCGGCGGAACGCACCAGGATGGCGTGCGGCCGCTCGAGCCCCGAGGCGACCTCGTAGCGCTCGCGCGGCAGCCGCTCGAGCCCCCGGGCGCTGATGTGGTTTAGCGTCAGGATGCGGTATTTCATGCGCAGGAGCCCTACCCGTGGCGGCGCTCGAACTCCTTCATGAAGGCGACCAGCGCCTCGACGCCCTCGATCGGCATCGCGTTGTAGAGACTGGCGCGCATGCCGCCCGCCAGACGGTGTCCCTGAAGATGCGCGAGCCCCGCCTGCTTCGCCTCGCTGAGAAAGAGCGCATCGAGCTCCGGGCGCGCGAGCGTGAACGGCACATTCATCCTCGAGCGGCACTCCCGCGCGACCGGGTTGCGATAGAACGCCGAGGAATCGATGGCGCCGTAGAGGAGCGTGGCCTTGGCGCGATTGTGCGCCTCCATCGCCGCGAGCCCGCCTCGCCCCTCGAGCCACTCGAACACGAGTCCGGCCATGTACCACGCGAAGGTGGGCGGGGTGTTGAGCATCGAGCCGTGGGCGGCCATCTGCGCGTAATCGAGGATCGCCGGAACGCCGGGCCTCGCCTTGCCGAGCAGATCCTCGCGGACGATGACGATGGTGAGTCCGGCGGGTCCGATGTTCTTCTGTGCGCCGGCGTAGATCACTCCAAAGCGGCCCACCTCGATCGGACACGAGAGGATGTCGGAGGACATGTCGGCCACCAGGGGCGCCTCGACCGTGGGTACGTACGGAAACTGCACGCCACCGATGGTCTCGTTGGTCGTGTAATGCACGTACGCGGCGTCGGGGCTCAGGCGCAGCCCATCCTGGCCCGGCACGGTGGTGTATCGGGACTCGCGCTCGTCGGCGGCGATGTTGACCTCAACAGCGAGCCGGCCCGCTTCCTCGATCGCCTTCGCGGACCACGTGCCGGTATTCAGGTAGTCCGCCGTTGCACCGGCGGCGGTGAGATTGAGCGGGATGGCGGCGAACTGCGCCGTGGCGCCGCCCTGGAGAAAGAGCACCTTGTAGCCGCTCGGAATGGCAAGCAGCGCGCGCAGGCGCGCCTCCGAGTCCTCCGCGAGCGCCACGAAGGCCTTGCTTCGGTGGCTGATCTCCATCACCGACATGCCGCTGCCCTGCCAGTCGGTGAGCTCGTCACGGGCCTGCTCGAGAACTTCCAGCGGCAGCACCGCGGGACCGGCGGAGAAATTGTAGACGCGCACCAGGAGGCCGCCTCACCTCGGGAATCGGGGGAAAGCCGATAGTATCAAGCAGCGCGGGCCGCTTGAGAACTTTTGGCCATCACGGCCTGCCCGACGGCCCGAACGGGGGCTAGGGGCCCGGATCGGCGTCCGTCGCCGGCGCCTCGCCGCTGTCGGCGGATTGCCCGACCGCGCCCTCGCCCTCCTCGGGGCTCTCCAGGCTCTCCAGCCGCTCGATCCCGACCAGACGCTCCCCGTCATCGAGACGCATCAGGCGCACCCCCTGAGTGTTGCGCCCGAGCACGGAGATGTCATCGACGGGCGTGCGCACCAGGGTGCCGTTCGAGCTGATCAGCATGATCTCCTGGCCGGGCAACACCTGCAGCGCCGCCACCGCGGCGCCGTTGCGCTCGGTGGTCTGCAGGGCGATCACGCCCTGGCCGCCACGCCCCTGACGCGGGAAGTCCTCGATCGGGGTGCGCTTGCCATAGCCTGCGGCGGAAGCCGTGAGCACATTGCCCTCGGCCACCACGATCAGCGCGATGACCTCCTGATCCTCTGCGAGTCGGATGCCCCGCACCCCGGTGGCATCGCGTCCCATGGCACGCACTTCCTCCTCGTGGAAGCGGATGGCCTTGCCGCCACTCGACACGAGAATCACCTCGCGCTCGCCCTCGGTGATCGCCACACCCACCAGCCGGTCGTTGTCGTGCAGATCGACCGCGATGATGCCGCTCGTGCGCGGCCGCGAGAAAGCGCTGAGCGGGGTCTTCTTGACCGTACCCTGGCTGGTCGCCATGAACACGTAGCGCTGCTCGTCGTACTGCTTGACCGGCAGGAGGGCGTTGATCTTCTCGCCCTGCTCGAGCGGCAGCAGGTTCACCATGGGCTTGCCCGCGGAGGCCCGGCCGGCCTGCGGCAGCTCGTAGACTTTCAGCCAGTACACCTTGCCGCGGTTGGAGAAGCACAGCACCGTGTCATGGGTGTGGGCGACGAAGATCTTCTCCACGAAATCCTCGTCCTTGACCGCGGTGGCGGCCTTGCCCCGCCCGCCGCGCCGCTGGGTCTGGTATTCCGTGAGCGGCTGGCACTTGGCGTAGCCGCCGTGCGAGAGCGTGACCACCACGTCCTGCGGCTCGATCAGATCCTCGGTGGTGAGATTGAGCTGGTCGCGGTTGATCTCGGTGCGGCGCGCATCGCCGTAGTTCTCGCGGATCTCGATGAGTTCCCCGCGGATCACCTGGGTGAGCCGCTCGGGACGGGCGAGGATGTCGGTGAGATCGGCGATGCGCGCGAGCAGCTCCTCGTACTCGCCGATGATCTTGTCCTGCTCGAGACCGGTGAGGCGGTGCAGGCGCATGTCGAGAATCGCCTGCGCCTGGGCTTCCGAGAGCCGATAGCCGGCATCGAGCAGTCCCATCCCTTCGGGCAGTCCGCCCGGTCGGGTCGAGACCGCCCCGGCCCGCTCGAGGAGTCCCGTGACCGCGCCCGGCCGCCAGCTGCGCTCCATCAGGCCCGCGCGCGCCTGCGCCGGCGAGGCGGCGGCCCGGATGAGGGCGATCACCTCTTCGATGTTGGCGAGCGCCACCGCAAGGCCCTCGAGGATGTGGGCCCGCTCGCGCGCCTTGGCGAGATCGAAGATGGTGCGCCGGGTGACCACCTCGCGGCGATGCCGCAGGAACGCCTCCAGCATGTCCTTGAGAGACATCAGCTTCGGCTGGCCGTCCTCGAGCGCCACCATGTTGATGCCGAACACCGTCTCCATCGGGGTCTGTGCATACAGATTGTTGAGCACGACCTCGGCGATCTCGCCGCGCCTGAGCTCGATCACGATGCGCATGCCGTCCTTGTCCGACTCGTCCCTCAGGCCATCGCCGGCGATGCCCTCGATCTGCTTCTCGCGCACGAGCTGCGCGATACGCTCGATCAGGCGCGCCTTGTTGACCTGGTAAGGCAGCTCCGTCACCACGATCGCCTGACGGTCGCCGCGGCCGATCTCTTCGATGCTCACGCGGGCGCGCACCGACAGGCGTCCGCGCCCGGTGCGGTACGCGGTGGCGATCTCCTGTGCGCCGTTGATGATGCCACCGGTCGGAAAATCCGGCCCCGGCACGTGCTTCATCAGCGCCCCGAGGGACAACGTCGGATCATCGAGCAGCGCCAGGCAGGCGTTGACGATCTCCCCGAGGTTGTGCGGCGGTATGTTGGTCGCCATACCGACCGCGATGCCCGTCTGCCCGTTGACCAGCAGGTTCGGAACGCGTGTCGGCAGTACCGAGGGCTCGAGCTCGGATTCGTCGTAGTTCGGCGTGAAATCGACGGTTTCCTTGTCGATGTCCGCGAGCAGCTCGTGCGCCAGGCGCGACATGCGCACCTCGGTGTAGCGCATGGCGGCGGGCGTATCGCCGTCGACCGAGCCGAAATTCCCCTGGCCGTCCACCAGCAGGTAGCGCATGGAGAACGGCTGGGCCATGCGCACGATGGTGTCGTAGACGGCCGTGTCGCCGTGCGGGTGGTACTTGCCGATCACATCGCCGACGACGCGCGCGGATTTCTTGTAGGGCTTGTTCCAGTCGTTGCCGAGCTCGCGCATCGCAAAGAGCACGCGCCGGTGCACGGGCTTCAGGCCATCGCGAACGTCGGGCAGCGCGCGCCCGACGATCACGCTCATGGCATAGTCGAGGTAGGACTGCCGCATCTCCTCTTCGAGGCTGACCGGCAGGACTTCGCGTGCGATTTCGGACATCGGCTCTCGGGGCGTGCCAAAAGCGCAATGTTAGCACGGAGAGCGTGCTCGGCGCTGCGTCAGGGTCAATTTGCTCGACCGCTCGCGCGCACCCGTCATTGTCTGCATTGCGCGCGCAGCGCAGCAGGACGTTCGGCGGCACGTCAATCGTTTTGCGGTGCGTTTGGCGCGGTGCTTGCGATCGGGCGGGTGGATTGATACGGTGCGCATCGACTGCGCACCGGTCGGCCAGGAAGGCTGCCCTTGGACGCATCGGCAGGCAACGCAGTCAAGACCTGATCACCCGGGGTTCGTATGGCAACCGCAACTCATCCTTCCGCAGCCGAAGCGATTCCCAATGCCGCGCAGGCCGAGATCTCCAAGTTCGATGCGCTCTCGGAACGCTTCTGGGATGAGCACGGGCACTTCCGTCCGCTGCACCTGCTGAACCCTGTCCGGCTGCGCTTCGTGGCGCAGCGCTGCAGTCTCTCGGGCGCGCGGGCGCTCGATGTGGGCTGCGGAGGGGGTCTGCTCGCCGAGGCGCTTGCCCGCGAGGGAGCCCAGGTCACGGCGATCGATCTGGCTCCCGGCATGATCGAGGTCGCCCGCATGCACGCGAGCGCGCACGGGATTACGGTCGATTACCAGGTGGTCTCCGCCGAGGCGCTCGCAGCGCGTGAAGCGCGGAGCTTCGATGTGGTCACCTGCATGGAAATGCTCGAGCATGTGCCACAGCCGGCGCAGATGGTCGCGACGCTCTCGATGCTGGTGCGCCCCGGGGGGTCGGTGTTCGTCTCCACTCTCAACCGCAACCTGAAATCCTTCCTCGTGGCCATCCTCGGCGCCGAGTACGTGCTCTCGCTGCTGCCGCGCGGCACGCACGAGTACGAGCGCTTCATCCGCCCGAGCGAGCTTGCCCGCTGGGCCCGCGCCGCGGACCTGACGGCCCACGCCCTGGCGGGGATCACACTCAATCCGTTCACCGGAGAAGCCCGGCTGACGAGCGACCCCTCGGTGAACTACCTGGCGCACTTCGTGCGCGAGCCCTGATCCGGGGCCCGAACTCGGCCGCAGCGCCACGAGCCGGGCCCGCCCCCCCCCCCGCGACGCACCCGGTGAGCGGCTGTTCGCTCGCCGTTCACGTCAGGCCGGCGGCTCCTGGGTGGACAGCGCCTCGATCTCCTCGGGTACGAGCTGTCGGAAATGCCCCCGCGCGAGCGACCGATCGAGCAGGAGCGCGCCGAGTTGGGTGCGCATCACCCGGCTGACGAGCGCGCCGTGCCGCTCGAACAATTGCCGCGCCTCCTTGCCGCTCGCACCTCGGACGGTGAGGGTATACCAGCGATTGGCGGATTCGCCTCCCGCGCCCTCGCAGCCGAGCACCTCCAGGCGCTCGCCACTGTCGAGCTCTCCGCCGAGCACGCCTTGCAGCTGCGGCTCCGTGAGCTCACCGCGAACCCTGACACTGAACCCACTGATCCAACGCCGCACGCCGCGCTGCAGCCGGGAGGCGAGCTCGCCATCGCCACAGATGAGCTCGAGCCCCCCATCGATCCTCGGCATCGGGCTCACCACCACGAACCTGCGCCCGGCGCGCCGGGGCAGGCGCGAGAGAAGCGGAACCGCCCCCGCCTCCTCAGTCACCGGCTTATCGAGGCTCTCGCCGCTCGAACGATGGTAGATGAACGCCCGGCCGCCCTCCGGGGCCTCGCGCTGGCGAATGAGGCGGCCATCGAGACGCACCTGATCCGCGGGACCGACCTTCATGCCGAGCGTGGCGGGTTGACCGTTCACGCTCAGGCGACCGGCGCGGATCCAATCCTCGGCCTCGCGGCGTGAGGCGAGTCCCGCCTGGGACAGCACCTTCTGCAGCCGCTCCGCGGTCCCCTCGGTCTGTGTGCGGTGGGGCGAATGCGCATGGCCGGTGCCACCGCCGCGCACTCGATCTGAGCGCCGGGGACGGGCCGGGCGAGCCCTGGAGCTCATGAGGACCTCAAGTGGATTCGCCGGGCGCGGCTCGCATTTCCCGCGGCGGCGCATCCTGCGTATCGCCTTCTTCGCCGGCGCCCGTCGGCTCATCCGGCTCCTCGGCTGATCCCTCATCGCCCGCCTCGAGCCCGCCGGCGCTCTCGCTCCGATCCGGCCTGGCCGAAGCCTCAGAGTCCTCAGGTCCGGCGGCAGGCGCCACACCGCTCGCCGTTTCCGCGGACTCGACTTGCCGCTCGGTCGTCTCATCGGGCGCTTCCCCGCCCCTCAGCTCGTCCTCCCCGGCGGCCGGCTCGCCTTGCGCATGCTGGTCATTGGCCTCCGGCGGCACACCGGCGGCGCTACCGAGGTCGAGCTGCAGGTTGAGATCGCCCACCGCCTTCAGCTCCGAAAGCGGTGGTAACTGATCGAGACTCACCAGGCCAAAATAATCCAGGAACTCGCGCGTCGTACCCAGAAGCTCGGGACGACCCGGCACATCGCGCTGGCCGACGACGCGCACCCAGTTGCGTTCGAGCAATGTCTTGATGATGTTGGGATTGACCGCCACTCCGCGCACATCCTCGATCTCTCCGCGGGTGATGGGCTGGCGATAGGCTATCAGCGCCAGCGTCTCGAGCAACGCCCGCGAGTAGCGCGCCGGGCGCTCGGGCCAGAGCCGCGAGACTTCCGCCGCGAACTCCTTGCGCACCTGGATGCGCAGCCCCGAGGCGGTCTCCTTGAGCTCGATGCCGCGCCCGGCGTACTCGAGCGTGAGCGCCTCGATGACCTCGCGCAGCGCCGCCTCGCCCGGGCGCGCAGCCTCATCGAACAACTGCTCGAGCTCCTCGCTCTTGAGCGGCCGGCCGGCGGCGAGCAGCGCCGCCTCGATCACGTTCCTCAGATAAAACTCACTCATCGATTGTCTCTCGTGGGATCTCTCCGCCCTGCGGCGACGGCTCGTCCTGCGCCTCCGCCTGCGGCCCATCGGTGTTGTCGGCGACGACGTGCAGGCTGCGACCGCGGCCGGCCCGCACGTGCAGCGGAGCGTACGGCTCTGACTGCACGATGTCGATCAGCCCCTCGCGGACCAGCTCGAGGATCGCCATGAAGGTGACGGTCACCCCCATGCGTCCCTCGGTGGGCTTGAACAACCGGATGAACTCGACGAAGCTCGATCGCTCGAGCGAGGCAAGAATGTTGCCCATGCGCTCGCGCACCGAGAGGGCCTCGCGCTGGATGTGATGATGCGCGAACATCTGCGAGCGCACCACCACCTCCTGGAAGGCCACCAGCATCTCCTGGAGCGTGATCTGCGGGAGCGCCCGCACCACCTGCCGGTCCTTGAGCTCGGCCGCCGCTGCCCAGTGATCCCGCTCGAGCCTCGGCAGCGTGTCGATGTCCTCGGCAGCCCGCTTGAAGCGCTCGTATTCCTGCAGGCGCCGCACGAGCTCGGCCCGCGGGTCCTCCTCGACACCATCGGCGGAGGTCTTCGGCCGCGGCAGCAGCATGCGCGATTTGATCTCGGCGAGCGTCGCGGCCATCACCAGGTACTCGCCCGCGAGCTCGAGCTGCAGCTCGTGCATCACTTCGATGTACTGCATGTACTGGCGAGTGATATCGGCGAGCGGGATGTCGAGGATGTCCAGATGCTGCCGGCGGATGAGATACAGCAGCAGATCGAGCGGCCCCTCGAAGGCTTCGAGGAACACCTCGAGCGCCTGCGGCGGGATGTACAGGTCGCGCGGCAGCGCGGTCACGGGTTCGCCGTTGACGACGGCGAAGGGCATCTCCACCTGCTCGGGCCCGCTTTGATGCGGACTGGGCTCGTGGGGCGCATCGGGCCGGGTCTCGTCCGATACGATCACCAGTTCCGGTTTGGACTCCATGTCGCCTCAGTCAGCCCGCAGGTGCATGGCCCGGCGCACCTCTTCCATCGTTTCCCGGGCCGTATCGCGCGCCTTCTCCGCGCCTTCGGCGACGATGTCGCGCAAAAGCTCAGGATTTTCGGTGTACTCCTGGGCGCGGCGGCGCATCTCCGTAACCTCGGCGAGCACCTTGTCGATGACCGGCTGCTTGCACTCGAGACACCCGATGCCCGCCGAGCGGCACCCTTCGGCCACCCATTTGCGCGTGTCCTCGCCCGAGTAGATCCCGTGCAGATCCCAAACCGGGCACCGCTCGGGCTCGCCCGGGTCGGTCCGCCGCGCCCGCGCCGGATCGGTCTTCATCGCGCGCAGCTTCCGCTCGACCGACTGGGGATCCTCGCGCAGCTCGATGGTATTGCCGTAGGACTTCGACATCTTGCGCCCGTCGAGTCCGGGAACCTTCGGGGTCTGCGTGAGCAGCACCTGGGGCTCGGGCAGGATGGTGACGCCGGTGCCCTCCAGGTACCCGAGCAGGCGGTCGCGATCGGCCACGGTCAGGCGGGTGTTGCTGTGCACGAGCGCGCGGCCGCGCTCGAGTGCCTCCTGGTCGCCGGCCTCCTGAAACTTGCGCCGCAGCTGGCGGTAGAGCGTGGTGTTGCGTCCGCCGAGGCCCTTGATGGCGCGCTCCACCTTCTCCTCGAAATCCGTCTCGCGGCCATAGATGTGGTTGAAACGACGCGCGGTCTCGCGTGTGAGCTCAACGTGCGCCACCTGGTCCTCACCCACAGGCACGTGCTGTGCGCGGTAGACGAGAATGTCCGCGGCCTGCAGCAAGGGATAGCCGAGGAACCCGTACGTCGCCAGATCGCGGTCCTTGAGCTGTTCCTGCTGGTCCTTATAGCTCGGCACCCGCTCGAGCCAGCCGAGGGGGGTGAGCATCGAGAGCAGCAGATGGAGCTCGGCGTGCTCGGGCACGTGCGACTGGATGAAAAGGGTCGCTACGCCGGGATTGAGGCCCGCGGCAAGCCAGTCGATCAGCACCTCGTGCACGAATTCCGGCAGTCGGCTGGTGTCCTCGTAGCCGGTGGTGAGCATGTGCCAATCGGCCACGAAGAAGAAGCACTCGTACTCGTACTGCAATCGCACCCAGTTGCGCAGCGCCCCGTGGTAATTGCCCAGGTGCAGACGGCACGTGGGCCGCATGCCGGACAGGACGCGGCCGCGGGGATTGGGAGTGCTCATCGAAGCCGTTCTCGCATCGTTAAACGTCCAGTATACCGTGTTCGCCAGCCCCTCCGAGGATCGGGCCGAGCGGCCCCTTGCCCCGCCTCACCACCACCGGTGGGGTCACGGACAGATCCACCACCGTCGTCGGCTCGATGCCGCAGTCCCCCCCGTCGAGGACCGCCTCGATCTCGTGCTCGAGCCGCTCCTGGATCTCGCGCCCCGAGGTGAGTGGGGCCGGCTCATCGGGCAGCAGCAGCGTGCTGCTCATGAGCGGCTCGCGGAGTTCCGCGAGCAGCAGGCGCGGGACCGGATGATCGGGGATGCGCACCCCGATGGTACGCCGCCGCTCGTGCTGCAGGCGCCTCGGCGTCTCCCGCGTGGCCTTGAGCAGGAAGGTGTAGGGTCCGGGCAGGCAGCTGCGCAGCATGCGGAACTGCCAGGTCTCGATCCGGGCGAAGCGCCCCACCTCGGCGAGGTCCGCGCACACCACGGTGAAATGATGGTGGCGATCCGCGCTGCGGATGCGCCGCACCCGCTCGATGGCCCGGGCATCGCCGATGTGCCAGCCGAGCGCATAGCATGAGTCGGTGGGATAGGCGACGATACCGCCATCGCGCACGATCTCGGCGGCGATGCGGATGAGGCGGGCCTGGGGCGTGACGGGGTGCAGCTCGAGATATTGGCTCATGCGCGCCTTTCCGAGGCCGCCTCCGCCTTCTGTGGATAGTGCGTTATGATACGCAACCTTGACCGCAACCTGCGACCGCGCGAGCGGATGAGTTCCGTTACACCCCAAGCCACGACCAGCGCCACGGCGGACCGGATCCGCGCCATGCTCGAGAGCGCATTCTCGCCGCTGTCGATCGCGGTGCTCGATGACAGCGCCCGACACGCCGGCCATGCGGGAGCCCGCTCCGGAGGCCATTTCCGGGTCACGCTCGTCGCGCACTCGTTCGCGGGACGACCGCCACTCGAGCGCCACCGCATGGTCTATGAGGCGCTCGCGCCGCTGATGGGTCATGGGATCCACGCGTTGAACATCCGCGCCACCGCCCCACACGGAGCGGAGCGACCCGCCTCCTGACCCGGCCGGCGCGGCCGGCCGGGTTTCCATCCCCTTTTGCCCACCACTACCTCAATGAGCATCTCCATGAAGCAACTCAGGATCCTCTGCATCGCCTGCGCCCTGGTCGGACTCGCTGCCTGCCAGCCCAAGTCCGCGGTGCAAAACGGCGCCTCGCCCGTGGTGGCCACGGTCAACGGCACCCCCATCAGCCGCTCCCTGTACGAGTTCTACGTCAAGGGCATCAGCGGCAAGGATTCGAGCACACTCACGCCCGAGCAGCGCGCGCTCGCCCTCGACAGCCTGATCCGCGCGCAGGCCGTGGCGCAGGAAGCTCAGAAGCAGGGTCTGGACAAGCAAAACAACACCGCATCGCTCCTTGCGCTGTCGCGCCTGAACATCCTCGAGCAGGCGGTTTCCGACAAATTCCTCGCCGGGCGCGCGCCGAGCGATTCGCAGCTTCAGGCCGAATACAACGCCGAGGTGGCGAAGATGCCGAAGACCGAGTACCACGCGGAGCACATCCTGGTAAAGGACCAGGCGACCGCGCAGAAGGTCATCCAGGATCTCAACCACGGCCAGAAATTCGCCACCCTCGCCAAGAAATACTCCATCGATCCGTCGAAGGACAACGGCGGCGATCTCGGCTGGTTCACCCTCGATCACATGGTCAAGCCCTTCTCCGATGCGGTCGCGCAGCTGAAGGTCGGCCAGTACACCCAGGCTCCGGTACAGACCCAGTTCGGCTGGCACGTCATCGAGCTGCTCGGCACCCGGCCACTCGCCCCGCCGCCGTTCGCCTCCGTCAAGGCCCGACTGACCCAGATCGTGGAGGCGAAGCAGTTCCGCGCCTACACCGATACGCTGATCGGCAAGGACAAGGTGGTCACCTATCTCGACACCCAGACGGATGCGCAGACCAAGGGTCAGGCCGGCCCGCCGGCGGTTCCCGCGGCGGCGGCGCCCGCCAACGCGGGCTGATCCGCTCGGCGGCCAACGCCGCTCATGACATCGAACGAGCCCCGGGTCGAAGGATCCGGGGCTTTTTTTACTTGTGGTGCCGCGCGAGCAGCCGCATGAGGGCATCCTGATCGAGCACCTCGATGCCGAGCGAGCGGGCCTTCTCGAGCTTCGAGCCGGGCTCGGCGCCCGCGACCACGTAGCGGGTCTTCTTCGAGACACTACCCGAGACCTTGGCGCCGAGCGCGGTGAGCGCTTCACTCGCCTGCTCCCGGCTGAGTCCCTCGAGCGTGCCGGTGAGCACGAATGTCTGGCCCGCGAGCGGCACAGCGGCCGCGCCCGGGTCGAAGGGCTCCCAGCGCACACCCTGGTCCCGCAATCGCCGGATCGCCTCGCGGTGCTCGGGTGAGGCAAAGAATGCGGCGATGTGTGCGGCAACCACGGGACCCACGTCGGGCACACGCTGGATGTCGTCCTCGCTCGCGCCCATCAGCGGCTCGAGCTCCCCGAAGTGCCGTGCGAGCGCGAGCGCCGTGGCTTCCCCCACCTCACGGATGCCGAGCGCATGGAGCAGCCGCGGCAGTGTGGTCCACTTGCTGCGCTCGATGGCCTCCACCAGGTTCGCCGCGGACTTCTCCCCCATGCGCTCGAGGCCCTGGAGCTGCTCGACGGTGAGCGTGTAGAGGTCGGCCGGAGCGCGCACCAGCGCGCCCTCCACGAGCTGTTCGACGAGCTTGTCGCCGAGACCCTCGATGTCCATCGCCCGGCGGCCTGCGAAATGCCGGATCGCCTCCTGGCGCTGCGCGGGGCAGGTGAATCCTCCGGTGCAGCGCGCGAGCGCCTCACCCTCGGGCTTGATGACCGCCGAGTGGCACGCTGGACAGCGACTGGGCAGCTGTACCCTGTGTGGCGCGGGTTTCGGCCGCCGCTCGGGGATCACACGAACCAGCTCCGGGATCACATCTCCTGCGCGCCGGACCACGACGGTATCGCCTTCCCGCACGTCCTTGCGCCATACTTCATCGAAGTTGTGCAGCGTCACGTTGCTGACGGTCACACCGCCAACGAACACCGGATCGAGGCGCGCGACGGGCGTGAGCGCTCCCGTGCGGCCCACCTGGAACTCGATCGCCCGGACCCGGGTCATGGCCTCCTCGGCCGGAAACTTCTGCGCAAGCGCCCAT
>DAHVQK010000051.1 GCA_027317845.1 Gammaproteobacteria bacterium | reverse complement strand
GGCGGGCGCGCTCACGATGAACATTTCGTAACCCCCGGACCGAGGGCGATCCCCGTATCATGAACACCCGCGCCGCACGGCGTAAGCCACGCAGGGTGCGACCCTGCCGAGTCTTCCCACCGGGCTGGAGGCCATCGGATTGCACGAACGAGCCCGCATGCGCCGCGCCGCCCTGGCCAGCCTGCTCGCCCTCGTCCTGATGGGGTGCCGCGGGCGCACCTCGAGCCCGGGCCCCACCGCTGCGCTGACGACCGCCACGTCCGCCACGCCGCCGCCCATGGCCGTCACCCTCGCGCCGCAGATCAACGACGAGGACTTTCTTCGCATCGTCAAGGCGCTCTCTTCGGATGCCTTCGAGGGCCGCAAGCCCGGCACCCGTGGCGAAGTGCGCACCACGCGCTACCTCGTCGAGCAGCTCAGGCACATGCATCTCGAGCCGGGCAACCGCGGCTCGTGGTTCCAGGCCGTGCCGGTGGTCTCGACCCGGCTGCTCGATCCGGCGGTGCGGCTCAAGGTGAGCCTGCCGCACGGCGTCGAGTCTTTTGCCTACGGTACGGACATGGTGGTGGGCACGCAGCAGGCGAGACCGCTGGTCGTGCTCAAGAACTCGCCCATCGTCTTCATGGGCTACGGGATCGATGCCCCCGAGTGGCACTGGAACGACTATCAGGGCGTGGACGTGCGGGGCAAGACCGTGATCGTGCTCAGCCGCGACCCCGGGGAGACGACCGGTGATCCACAGCGGTTCAACGGGCGCGCCGCGAGCCGCTATGGCCGGCGCCTCTACAAATTCGCGCAGGCGGCACGCATGGGCGCCACCGCCTGCTTCGTCATCCACACCACCGCGGCCTCCGGCCTGCCCTGGACCGCCGTTCGCAACGCCGCGAGCGAACCCCAGCAGGCGCTGCCGGCGAGCGCAGCGCCGGGGCCGAGACTCGCGGTGGCCGGCTCGCTCACGCAGGCCGCCGCTCGACGGCTGTTCCGCGCCGCCGGCGTCAACCTCGATACGCTGATGGACGAGGCGGCACAGCGCGGCTTCGAGCCCGTCACGCTCGATGCCAGCGCATCGATCGTCCTGCGCAGCGCGGTCAGCTATTCGTGGTCGGACAACGTGCTCGCGCTTCTCAAAGGCAGCCGCCACCCCGGTCAAGTGGTGATCTACAGCGCCCACTGGGACCAGCTCGGCATGCGGCGCGCGGCGCGCGGCCGCCCCGAGATCTTCCACGGCGCGATCGACAACGGCAGCGGCCTCGCGGCCCTGCTCGAGATCGCCGACACCTTCGCGCACCGCAAGCGTCCCGAGCGCAGCGTGCTGTTCCTCATGCCGACGCTCGAGGAGGCCGGCCAGGCGGGCTCCCGCTACTACGTCGCCCACCCCGTCTTTCCCCTTGCGAAGACCGTCGCCGACATCAACATCGACGCGTGGCCCGTGCTCGGTCGCGCGCGCGACATGACAGTCTTCGGCGCCGGCCAGTCGCAGCTCGAGGACGACCTGCGGCAGATGCTCGCGCTGCAAGGGCGCACGCCCACGCCCGATGCCGCGCCGCAAATCGGGATGTACTACCGCTCCGATCAGTACAGCTTCGCCCGCGCGGGCGTGCCGGCGCTGCTCGCCGGTCCCGGGCTCGATCTGGTCGACGGCGGACGCAGCGCCGGCGAAGCCGCCTCACGCGACTTCCTGCTGCACCGCTACGCCTCGCCGTCCGATGCATTTAATCCCCATTGGGACCTGAGCGGCGTGCTGGAGGACATTCAGACGCTCTACCAGCTGGGCGAGGATCTCGCCAACAGCGGGCAGTGGCCCGAGTGGTACCCCGGCAGCCCCTACCGCGCGCAGCGCATGGCCATGATGGCGAGGGAGCGTGAGCTCAAGGCCCGTGCCCCGGCGGCGGTCCCTCATCGCTCGAGCGCAAAAAGTCCACCTCCAGCACGCGCTGCCACGCGAGCGGCACCAACTCATACACGCTGATCGGGCCAGGCCTCTCGCTGCGCTCACCGCACACCGACACGAGATAATCCGGGCGCGGCGTGAACTGCCGCAGGCGCCACCGCCGCGGGCAGTCTTCGATGGGCGGCGCGAAGGAGAGCCGCAAGCCGCGCTCGCCCGGAAAACCGAACGCGAAAGCATCGAGCGGCAGCCGCAAACCCACCCCCCTCGCCTTGAGATACGACTCCTTCAGCGTCCAGAGCTCGAAGAACCGCCGGCGCCGGCCCGGCGGCGCGAGGGCGAGCAGGCCCGCCCGCTCCGTGGCCGAGAAACAGCGATCCAGCCGATCGATGTCGGAATCTCTTGCGATGTGCTCCACATCGACACCGACCGCGCGGTCGGAGACGGCGAGCACGACCATCTCGGCGGAGTGCGACAGATTGAAATCGAGCTCGAGACCGGCCGGGGGATTGACGATCCGTGGCCGCCCGCTCGCATCGGCCGAGAACCGCCACTGCGACGGCGGGAGCGGCGCGTAGCGCGAGAGCACCGTGCGCACGAGCGCGCGGGCGACCAGGTCCCGGTGCCGGTCCGGGGCGAAGTGGAAGCGCTCCATGCGCTCGAGCTCCGGCGCGCAAAGCAATGCCCGATACCGCGGCAGGAGCGCCGCCTCGACCTCGCCGAGGAAGGTGCACCACAGATCGATCCGCCCGGCCGCCGCCTCCATGATCAGACGCCGTCTTGCACGCGCACATCCTGCGCTCTGCCCTTCCACTGCCCCCCCTTGCCCAGGGCGAACCGCACCGCCGAGTGCACCGTGGCCGCGGCGTAGAACAGCGCGACCGCCGGCAACAGCAGCGCATGGAGCGGCGAGAGACGGTAGAAGCGCACCATCGGCAGATAACACAGTGTCATCAATGTCCAGGCCGCCGCGGCGCAGGCGGCAGCCGGCTCGCGCGCCCCCACGAGCAGCACTGGGGCGAGATAGGCGATCAACAGCCCGAGCAGCGTCCCCCCGAGCACCCACCACGAGTGGCGCAGCTGGTTGAACGCGGTGCGGGAGATCATCGCGCCGATCTCCCCGAAGCTGCCGTAGATGCGCAGGCTGCGGGTGCTGCGGGTCAGTCCGAGCCAGAGCGACCCGCCGCTCGCCTTGACCGCCCCCGCCAGCGCGCAATCGTCGATGATCCGGCCGCGTATGGCGGCAAGTCCCCCCGCCCGCTCGAGCGCCTCCGGCCGGATGAGGATGCAACCCCCGGCAGCCCCCGCGACCTTGGAGCGCGCGCAGGCGATCCACCGCGGCGGATAGAGCTTGAGGAAGAAGAACACGAAGGCCGGAATCAGACAGCGCTCGGCGAGCGTGGCGGTCGACAGCCTCACCATCAGCGACGCCATGTCGAGCCGCCGCTCCTCGGCGTATGCGACGAGCGCGGCGATCGTGCGCGGGTCGTGTTCGATGTCGGCATCGGTGAACAGCAGGTAATCCGGGTCGAACCGTGTTGCCGCCACGACGCCCTGTGACATCGCCCAGAGTTTTCCGGTCCAGCCCTGTTGCAGGGGCGCGCCCTGCAGCACAGTCAATCGCCCGGCCGCGCCGGCGGCCACCGCGCCGGCACGCGCCACATCCGCGGTGCCATCGGTGCTGCCATCGTCCACCACGATGACGCGCAGCGGCACGTCCTGCCCGAGGAGCGATCGCACCGCCCGTCCGATCGTTGCCGCCTCGTCCCGGGCGGGCACCACGGCGATGACCTTGGCGCGCACCTCCCGCACCGACCGTGGGAGCTCCTGCGGCGCCCAGAAACGACCGCGAAACAGCAGGAGGTATGTCCAGATGGCCAGCGGCAACGCCGCGGCGAGATCCACAAGAGTCACGGGCACCGTCCGTCACGAAAGCTCTGCACAATCATGCCCCAATCCGCCTCACCTCGATATAATCCGCCGCTCGCCCGCATCCCGTCACAGTCGTCCGCGCCGGCGAGGAGCCGGTCGTGTGCCGGAGCGGCCCGCTTGATCCCATGAGGAGTCCCTGGTGGTCCTCCGCGCATTCCCGCTGCCGCAGAGGGCGCACCGATCGTCTGGAAGTGGCATGAGCCCGCTACCGTCCCCAATGCATTCCCGCCGAGCTCCCCGGACCGCGCTCGCCACGGCCGCCCTCACATGCCTGGTGCGCGCCGCCTGCGCCGCGAGCCCACCGACCCCGCTCGCCGGTCCCGTCGCGCCGGACACCACGGCCACCACGGCCGCCGCGGCCGCCACCGCCGCCGCGGCCGCCACCGCCGCCCGCCTGAGCACGGTCAAGGCGCAGCCGCACAGGAGCCGGATCAACTGGCTCAATCCGACCACCTGGCCGGTGCTGCCGGTGCCGCTCACCGCCGTCGACCCCTTGAGCGGCACGACGCTCGGGATCATCCCGACCGTGCTGCACACCAATGCCCAGAACCAGATCACGCGCATCATCGCCCCGGACATCAACCACAACCCGTATTTCGGCTGGGGCGTCGATGGACGGATATTCGAATACCCCTCGCCGAACTCGCAGTGGTACCTCACGGGCGGAGCGAGTCAGCACGTGGAAAGCTGGTTCGATGGGCTGCTGCAGACCGGACTGCTGCGCGAGAGCCCCTGGTCGATGAGCGTCGAGACCGTGTACGACCGCAGCGGCACGCCGCGCTTCTACGGTTTTGGCAACAACTCGCTGCGCATCAACCAGACCGTCTACACCGCCCAGAAGATGTGGGCCAACGCGACCTTCGGCTGGAACATCACACACGCCTGGCAGCTCGCCTACACCTTCATCGTGAAGAAAGTGAAGATCAGCGCGGGTCTGCTGCCTCACCTGCCCTCGATCACCCGGCGCTTCACGGACATCCTGGGACTGGGCACCACGCACGAGCTGCTGAATCGCGTCTCGCTGATCTACGACACGCGCAACGACATCGTCATTCCGACGCGTGGAATGTATGTCACCTTCTTTGGCGGTGTCGCGAGCCGCAATGTGGACGTGGGCGACTCCCTGTTCACCGAGGCGGGATTGGACGGGCACTTCTACTGGTCCCCGAGCCGCACCCTCACCGTGGCGACCCACGTGGGTCTGCACTACGAGCCCACGGCGCATCACGTGCCGTTCTGGGCGCTGAGCAGCCTGGGGGGCGATGAGGACATGATCGGCGGCTCGCAGCCGCTGCGCGGTTACGGAACCTCCCGCTTCTACGATCGCGACGCCTTCGTCGCCAATCTCGAGCTGCGCAAGACCGTGCTGTCCTTCGATGCGCTCTCGACTCACATCGACATCCAGGTGACGCCCTTCATCGACTCCGGCCGCGTCTTCCACAGCAACGGTCTGCCGCTCAATCATCTGCACAACGTCGTGGGCGTGGGGTTCCGCGGTATCGCCCCGCCCTCGGTGGTCGGCTATGTCGACATCGGCAAGGGGAGCGAAGGCATCGCGGTGTTCACCGGGATCAACTACCCGTTCTGAGACCCTTGCCGAGATACCCTTCTTCGCGGAACCACTTGAGCGCATCCTCGAAGGCGAGGGTGGCCGGCCGGAAGCGGTAGCCGAGCTCGCGCACCGCCTTCTCGCTCGAGAAGTACATGTACTTGCGCGCCATCCTCACACTGTCGACCGTGACACGGGTGGGTTTGCCGGTGAGCTTCGCAAGGAACTCCGCCACATAGGCGATCGGCAGCACCACTCCGTGCGGCAGCCGCAGGAGCGGCCGGCGGCGCCCGGCGAGGCGCGTCACCTCGATCAGGATATCGCGCAACGGCAGATTCTGCCCCCCGAGGATGTAGCGCTCGCCGAGCCGTCCGTGGTGGTAGGCGAGCACGTGCCCCATCGCGACATCATCGACGTGAACGACGTTGAGGCCGGTGTCGACATAGGCCGGGGTGCGCCCGAGCGCCGCATCGAGAATGATTTGCCCGGTCGGCGTGGGCTTGATGTCGCGCGGCCCCACGGGCGCGGCGGGATTGACGATGACCACCGGCACACCGCGCTCGGCCGCCTCGAGCGCCTGGCGCTCGGCCAGGAATTTCGAGCGCTTGTAGTGGCCGACCATGTCGGCGAGGCCGACGGGCGTCGCCTCCGTGCCGAGCCCGCCGTCCGGGGGCAGACCGATGGTCGCGACACTGCTCGTGTACACGATGCGTTGCACACCGGCGCGATGCGCCGCTTCGAGAAGATTCCGTGTGCCCTCGACATTGGCCCGATACATCTGCTCGGGCTGGGGCACCCAGAGACGGTAATCGGCGGCGGCATGAAATACCGCGTCGCAATGCTCGACCGCGCGCTCGAGCGAGCTCGCATCCGTCAGATCCCCGACCACCGGCTCGACGGACAGCGTACGGAGGTTGCGCCGGTCCGAGGCCGCGCGCACCAGCACGCGCACCTGCCAGCCCGCCGCGCACAGCGTTCTCGCCAAAGCCGCTCCCACGAAACCCGTGGCGCCCGTCACCAACGCTCTCAACGTGGCCTCTCCCAGTTCAACTCGGTCAATGCCCGGCGGGCCGGCAGACCCGGCTCGCCGATCCCGGACAACACGGCGCAGGCGGTCCTGAAGCGCCCGGCGAGGTGGATCACCGCGCCGACCTCCCACGGTGCGCGCGCGAGCCCCGCGAGGAGCCTTCCGGTCGAGACCTTCGCCTGAGCGCTCGCGGCGAGCACCGCGCCCGGCAGATCCTCACCGGCCGTATCCACGATCACCCGCACGGCGATGAACGGCAGCCCCGCCCCGGCGGCCACCTGGGCGATGGCCGCGCTCTCCATGTCCAGCGCCACGCAGGCCGTTTCCCGCCGGGCGATGGCCTTGTCGAGCCGCAGGCCGAGCGGCAGCCGCGTGGTGAGGAGGCGGCCCGCGTACACCTGACCACGCGGCAACACTTGCGACAGCGCCTGCCACCAGAGCGCGTGCGTGGGGAGCGCATCACCCTCTGGAGCCACCACCTCCTCCGGCAACATGATCGCGCCGCTCTCGAGTGCGCGGTCCAACGCCCCGGCGGTACCGACACTGGCCAGCGCCATCGCGCCGGCCTGCACCAGCCGGCGCGCCGCCGCGGCGGCCGCATCCCACCCCATGCCGCTCACCGTCAGCATGGCGTCCGCGAGCCCATGCACCGATCCGTCCTGAAGTGCGTCTCTGGAGGCGATATCCGGGGCGAACGCACGCGCTTCACGCGCGAGCGCGACGACGATGCCTACGCGCCCGATCGGCTCATGCGATCCCTCGTGGCCGCCTGCCCGGGTAGCCGCTGCGCCCACTACCGCTCCCGGCGAGTGCATCAAGGCTGTCCGGACCCCGACCGCCTGCGATACGCCGCGAGCGCCCAGAGCGGGAAGAAGGCGCTGTAACCGTGATACTTGAGATAAAACACGCGCGGGAAGCCCGGCGCCGTGAAGCTCGGATGCCGCCAGAGGCCGTCCTGCCGAGTGCGCAGCAGGTAGTCGACTCCCGCCCGCACGGCATCGTGGCGGACCTCGCCGGCGGCGATCAATCCCAACACCGCCCAGGCGCTCTGGTACGGCGTGCTCTCGAAGCCCCGCTCGCCGCGGCGCGCCGGATCGTAGCTATCGTTGCTCTCACCCCAGCCGCCGTCGCGGTTCTGACGCGCAAGCAGCCACGCCACCGCCCGGCGGACCGCCGGATCCGCGGCCGCGACGCCGGCCGCCTCGAGCGCCGCCAGCACCGACCAGGTGCCGTAGATGTAGTTGGTGCCCCAGCGGCCGAACCACGAGCCGTCCTTCTCCTGCTCGTCCCTGAGGTAGGCCACCGCCCGCGCAATGACGGGGCGATCCTGGGGCCGGCCGGCGTGCGAGAGCACCGTCACCACCCGCGCCGTGACATCAGCGGTGGGCGGATCGAGCAGCGCGCCGTGATCGGCGAAGGGGATCAGGTTGAGGTTGTAGTGTGTGTTGTCGACATCGAAAGCCGCGAAACCGCCATTGCGGCTTTGCATGCCCGCGAGCCACTCGAGCGAGCGCTCGATGGCCACCGGGTAGCGCCCCGGGGAGCGCTCATGGGCCTGGTGCATGGCCCAGGCGACCACCGCGGTGTCATCGAGATCGGGGTAGTGCGCATTGCCGAACTGGAACGGCCAGCCCCCGCCCTTCAGGTGCGGGCGCTTGATGCGCCAGTCGCCGATGTCATCGAGAACCTGCCGGGCGGCGAGCCAGTCGAGGCCGCGCACCGCCGAGGCGAGCGCCCGATCATCACCCGCCTCCTGCAGCGCGAGGCAGGCGAGACCGGTATCCCACACCGGCGAGACGCAGGGCTGACAATAGGCGCGGTCGGCCTGCTCCACCACCAGCTTCTCGATGGCGCGCTTGGCGGTCACCCGGCGGGGATCATCCGCCGCATAACCGAGCAGCACCATCATCTCGAGCGCGTTCACCATCGCCGGGAAGATGGCCCCGAGCCCATCCTCGCCGTTCAGGCGCTCGAGCGTCCACTGCTCCGCGAGGCGGGTGGCCCGCGCGCGCATCGCGGCCGGGACGAGCGGATCGATCATCCGGCCCATGCGATCGAGCGCGAAGAAGATCCGTGCCAGCCATCTGCCCTGCTGGGGCAGGCGGAAGTAGTGGCGCTCCTCCTCCGCGGGGACCGTGAACAGTTCGCGCACGTGCACCCTGCGCGGATTGCGGGCCACGGGCTTGCGCGTGCACAGCACGAACAGCGGCACCATCACCGTGCGTGACCAGTAGGACACTTTTTCGAGATGGAACGGGAACCACCTCGGCAACAGCATGATCTCGACCGGGATGTAGGGTACGGCTCGCCAGGGGACTTCGCCGAACAGCGCGAGTGCGATACGGGTGAAGACGTTGGCGTGCGCCGCGCCGCCGCGGGCGAGGATCGCCTCGCGGGCGCGCCGCATGTGCGGCGCCTGCGGATCATCGCCCGCGAGTTTCAGGGCGAAATAGGCTTTGACGGTGCACGACAGATCGAGCTCTCCGCCGGTGTAGAGCGGCCAGCCGCCGTGCGCGGCCTGATGGGCCCGCAGGTAGACCGCGAGCTTGCCCTGCAGGCGCTCATCGATCTCATCCAGGTAATGCATCATCATGATGTATTCGGCCGGGATGGTGCAGTCCGCCTCGAGCTCGAAGAGCCAATGCCCGTCGCCGCTTTGCAGCCCGATGAGCGCATCGCGCGCCGCGCCGATCGCCTGCTCGAGACTCGGCGGCGCCGTTGCCGCGGAGGTTTCGGCCTCGCCGCGCAGAAAGCCGTCGGCGAGCTCCACCGTTCGTGCGTCATCGTTCAAGAAGCCGTGCCTCCAAGCTGCACGGAAGGAGGCTGATGGCGCGCATCGGCCACGCCGGCATAGACCTCGGCGGGTCTGAGGGGCACCGGACCCGGCGCGAGCGGCAACCCGCGCGTCGCCCGCTCAAAGAGCTGGCGCAGCATCCGGTCGTTGCGCACCGAGAGATTGGTGAGGGACTGGGTCATCGCCACCGCCGGGCGCGACACCTTCACCTGACGGCCGCTCGTATAGCCGGGAGTCTCCTGGATCCTGCGCAGCGTGAGGGCCGCAAGTCCGACCGCCCACAGGCAGAAACGCCGGATTCCCACCTCCTGCGCGGGAATGAGCAGAGTGAAGGCGAGCGCGTTGCGCAGATGCGCGTGCGCCACGCCGATCAGCTCGAGGATCCCCGCGTGAAAACGCTCATCCGAGCGCTCCGGGGTGAGCGTGGCGAGGTCCACGCCATGACGGCTGAACACCTCTCTCGGCAACCAGCAGGCCCCCCGGCCGCGATCCTCCCAGACGTCCTTCAGGATGTTGGTCATCTGCAGACCCTGGCCGAAGGACGGCGCAAGCGCGTAGAGCTCCTCGTAATGGCGACCGATCTGCGGCGAGTATCCGCAGAAGAGCTCTGTCAGAGTCTCCCCGACGATGCCCGCCACGTAGTAGCAATAGGCATCCAGATCGGTGGAGCGGGCGAGCCCCTGGAGGCTCGCAGTGCGCTGGAAGTGATGCATGCCGTGACTCATCACCTCGATACAGCGGCAGATGGCGCCGCGCTGGCGCTCATCGAAGCCGCGCAGTACGCGAATCACCCGCGCCGTGTTGGCAAGCAGATCGAGTTCGGCCGGCAGCGTGTGATCGGAGAGCCTGGGTGTCACATCGAGCGCGAAACGCGATGCGTCCTCCTTCCCCTGGACCACCGCGGTGAATCGGCACAGGCAGGCGTAAGTGTCGGCCGCGGACACCGACGGCTCGTCCTCGATCGTATCGGCGATGCGGCAGAGCAGGTAAGCGCTGGTGACCGCCGTGCGCAGCGCCGGCGGCAGCTGCGGGATGGTGAGCGCGAAAGTGCGCGAGACGTGCGGCAGGATCGCTTCCTGGTACGCCGTGTCGGACTGGGCGAATTCGGGCTGCATGGCGGCGAAGGGCGATCAGTTTCGCCGCGCCAGCAGCCACTCGGTCACCGCCCGCAGCGCATCGGCGTTGCCGCCGAACGGTGCGAGCGATTCCAAAGCCTGCTGGTGCAGCCGGCGCACCCGCTCCTGCGAGGCCGGTATGCCGATGATGGAGGGGTGAGTGGACTTCTCGTGTGCTCGATCAGCGCCCGCGGCCTTGCCGAGGGTGGCGGTGTCGCCGAGCACATCGAGCAGGTCATCCTGGATCTGGAAGGCGAGCCCGATGGGACCGGCGAAGCCCGCGAGCGCGCGCTCGGCGGCCTCATCGAGCCCCGACCGGCAGGCCGCACCCATCATGACGCTGGCGCGGATCAGGGCCCCGGTCTTGAGCGAGTGCATCCGCTCGACCTCCTCGATGCCGAGCTTCGCTCCCTCGGACTCGAGGTCGATCGCCTGCCCACCGGCCATCCCGAGACTGCCGATGGCATCGGCCAGCAGGCCCACCAGATGCACCCGGACGGCCGGATCGGCAGGCAGCGCCGGATCGTGCGCGAGCAGCTCAAAGGCGAGCGACTGCAAGGCATCTCCGACCAGGAGCGCGGTCGCCTCATCGTATGCCTTGTGGCAGGTCGGGCGGCCGCGGCGCAGATCATCGTCGTCCATCGCCGGCATGTCATCGTGCACCAGCGAATACACATGCACCAGCTCGAGCGCGCAGGCGGCGGCCTCGACCTGCTCCTCGCTCAGCCCGAGGGCGCGTGCGGTGGCGAGGAGCAGAATCGGGCGCACCCGCTTGCCCCCTCCGAGCACGCTGTAGCGCATGGCGGCATGCAGCCGCACCGGCACCTCGTCCGCGCGCGGCAGACGCCTCTCGAGAGCCCCCTCCATCCGCGCGCGCCAGGCCTCGAGCTGCGCGCCAAAGGTCTCAAGCGCCGCTGACACGGCGGCCTTCCCGGTTCGCGCTGCTACCCACCTTATCGAGCGGAATGATCACCTCCGCCGGCCTCGCGGCCGCAAGCGGCGGCTCCTCGTAGAGGACCGGCAGGTCCGGGGCCATCGCGCCGGTGAGCCGCGGGCCGCGGAGCGAGGTCATGAGCGCCTTCAGCGGATGGGCGAAGGCGTCATCCACGGCCGTGCCCTCGTAACCGCAATGCGCCATGCAATTGTTACACTTCGGATTGCGCCCGACGCCGTAGCGCTCCCACGCCGTATCCTCCATGAGCGAGGCGTAGCTCCTCGCGTAGCCTTCGTCGGTCAGCAGATAGCAGGGGCGCTGCCAGCCGAAGATGTTGTAGGTCGGTGTGCTCCAGGGCGTGCACTGGTAGCTCTGATTGCCGGCCAGGAAATCGAGGAACATGGACGAGTGATTGAACGACCAGCGGGCATGGCGCTCGCGGCCGCGCTTGAAGATCTCGCGAAACAACTGCTTGCTCGCGCTGCGGCCGAGGAACACGTCCTGACGGGGTGCGTGCTGGTAGCTGTAGCCCGGGGAGACGGTGATGCCCTCGACGCCGAGCGTCATCGCCATGTCGAAGAAGTCGGCCACGTCGTCCGGGTTCTCCTGCTGGAACAGGGTGCAGTTGACCGTGACGCGGAAACCCTTGGAGCGGGCGAGCCGGATCGCGGCCACCGCCTTGTCGAACACCCCCTCCTGGCAGACCGATTCGTCATGGCGCTCGCGGTTGCCGTCGAGGTGCACCGAGAAGGTGAGATAGGGGGAAGGCCGGTACTCCTCGATGTGCTTGGAGAGCAGGATCGCGTTGGTGCAGAGGTACACGAAGCGCTTGCGCGCGACGATGCCCTCGACGATGCGCGGCATGTCCTTGTGGATGAGCGGCTCGCCGCCGGGAATCGAGACCATCGGCGCGCCGCACTCCTCGACCGCGTGCAGCGCCTCCTCGAGCGACAGGCGCTTCTGCAGGATCTCCTTCGGATAATCGATCTTGCCGCAACCGGCGCACGCGAGGTTGCACTGGAACAGAGGCTCCAGCATCAGCACCAGGGGGTAGCGCTTGACCCCCCGGAGCTTGCGTCCGAGGATGTACCGCGCGACCCGGTACTGTTGAATCAGAGGAATACCCAAAATCCGACTCCCATGGTTGGGCCGGTCTCATCGACCGGCTGGCTCCGTAAAGACGAAGCCCCTGTCTATCGTGCCGCCGCGGAACCCTCGAGCGCGCGCAGCGCCTGCCCGTGGTCGCGCCTGATCCGTTCCCATTCGAGCTTGAACCAGGGCGTGAAGCGCTCACCGCCCTCTTCTTGCATCTGCCGGTCGAGCGTGCGCGGGCTCACCCAGCGCCAGGCCGCGATCTCCTCACGGTTGGGACGCACGGGTGCGGAGCTGCGCCCGATGTACACCGAGCACAGCTCATGCTCGGCCCCGGCGCCGTCAAACTGTGCTTGATACTGGAACTTGAACAGGAAGTGCAATAGGCAATCGAGCCCGAGCTCCTCGTGCAGCCTCCGATGGATCGCGCCGTCCATGCTCTCGGCGCGCCGGGGATGACTGCAACAGCTGTTCGACCAGTATAACGGCCAGAGCCGCTTCGCCGCCGAGCGCTGCTGGATGAACAGCTCGCCCCGGTCATTGAAGATGAACAGCGAGAACGCCCGGTGCAGCAATCCCCTGCCCTCGTGGCAGCGGGATCGGCTGGCATGGCCGACCTCGCGATCCGTCTCATCCACCAGGATCAGCGCCTCCGCGCCGACCCCATTGTCGCTCCCTTGCAACATATCCGGTTCGCCACTGTCCCGATCCATTATGCCATCCCTCGTGCACGCCCGACCGTGTACCCTATGCGCCGTTCATGGGCCCGAAGTCCTCTGGCTCTCTCGCTCATGGAGCAGTCCGCAGCGTGGGGATGGTTTTGGACATGATAGCCGCCTCCACGTTCACTGTAACGGGTCCGAGCATGACCGCCCTGGGTCTCCTTCTTGCCGCCGCCGCACTGGGCTACCTGATCATCGCCTCAGTGGCAGTGACGCTTGGGCGCAACAAAACGGCGGCCTCAGCGTCCGGCGCCTTGCGCCCCGTGACCGTGCTCAAGCCGTTATGCGGGGCGGAACCGCATCTCGACGAGGGTTTGCGCTCCCTGTGCCGGCAAGCCTATCCGGACCGGGTGCAGATTATATTCGGTCTGCAGGACCCGACGGACCCCGCGCTCGAGGCCGTCCGCCGGCTCGAGCGGGAATTTCCCGCGCTCGACATCGACGTGGTGGTTGACCCCCGCCGCCACGGTCACAGCGCCAAGGTCAGCAACCTCATCAATATGATGGAGTCGGCCCGCCATGAGTGGCTGGTGCTGGCCGACAGCGACGTGCACGTGCCGCCCGGCTACCTCGAGGGGGTGTGCGCGCCGCTCGCGGACCCGCGGGTCGGCATCGTCACCTGCCCGTACCGGGGGCGGCCGGCCCACCGCCCAAGCGAGGCAAAGCTCTGGTCCGAGCTCGGCGCGCTGTTCGTCAACGACTGGTTCATGCCCTCGGTGCGAGTGGCAGCCTTGTTCGGCTCGCGAGCCTTCGCATTCGGGGCCACCATCGCGCTGCGGCGCGAGACGCTCACGGCCATCGGGGGCTTCCCCGCCATCGCCGATCAGCTCGCCGACGACTATCGGATCGGTGAGCTGAGCCGGCGGCTGGGCCTGGCCACCGTGCTCTCGGACATCGAGGTGCAGACCCTGGTCGATGAGCGCACCTTCCGGCAGCTGGCGCGGCACGAGACCCGATGGCTGCGGACCATCCGCGCGGTACGCCCAGGGGGATACGCCTCCGCGGGAGTGACTTTCGGCGTGCCGGTCGCGGCGCTCGGCTGGGCGCTCAGCGGGGGCGCAACGGCGCTCACTCTTTTGGGCGCAACCGTGGCGGTGCGGGTAATGCTACATTTACTGGTTTACGCTCCAGGACCTGCGGCGCAGGCGCCGGAATCGGACCGTGCGGGACTCTGGAGACGGATTTTGGCGCTGGCGGTGGGCGATGTGCTCGGCTTTGCGCTCTGGTGCTGGGGTTTCGCGGCGCGGGACGTCCATTGGCGGCAGCAGCGCTACCGCGTGGCCCGCGACGGCTCGGCCCGCCCGATTACCTGAGGACGTACTCATGATGAAGACGCTGTTTCTGCAAGCTCCGTCGTTCGACGGATTCGACGGAGGCGCCGGCGCGCGCTACCAGGCGAAGCGCGAGATCCGCTCGTTCTGGTATCCGACGTGGCTCGCGCAGCCGGCGGCGCTCGTGCCCGGCAGCCGCCTGCTCGATGCCCCGGCCGATGGGCTGTCCATGGCCGATGTGCTGCCGCTTGCGCGTCAATACGACCTCATCGTCATGCACACCAGCTCCCCCTCCTTCCCCACCGACGCCAAGGTGGCCGAACTCCTGAAGGAGGAGAACCCGAATCTGCTCGTCGGCATGGTGGGAGCGAAGGTGGCGGTGGATCCGGCGGGCTCCCTCGGAGCCTCGCGTGCCATCGACTTCGTGGCCCGCGAGGAATTCGACTACACGCTGAAGGAAGTCGCCGAGGGGCGGCCCTTCCCCACCATCATGGGCCTCTCATTCCGCAGGCCAGACGGACAGATCGAGCACAACCCCGCCCGGGCCATGATCGAGAACATGGACGATCTGCCGTGGGTCACTCCGGTCTACCAGCGCGATCTCACCATCGAGAACTACTTCATCGGTTACCTGCAGCACCCCTACGTATCGTTCTATACCGGACGGGGCTGCCGCTCCAAGTGCACCTTCTGCCTGTGGCCGCAGACGGTCGGCGGCCATCGCTACCGGGTGCGCAGCGCCCAGAGCGTCGTCGACGAGGTGCGCTGGATCAAGGAGAACATGCCGCAGGTGAAGGAGATCTTCTTCGACGACGACACCTTCACCGACTTTCGCCCGCGCGTGGAGGAGATCGCCCGCGGACTCGGCAAGCTCGGGGTCACGTGGTCGTGCAACGCCAAGGCCAACGTCCCCTACGAGACGCTGAAGATCATGAAGGACAATGGCCTGCGCCTGCTGCTGGTCGGCTACGAGTCGGGCAACGACCAGATCCTGCACAACATCAGGAAGGGCCTGCGCACCGACATCGCGCGTCGCTTCACGAGCGACTGTCGCAAGTTGGGCATCACCATCCACGGCACCTTCATCCTGGGGTTGCCGGGTGAGACCAGCGACACCATCCGCGAGACCATCCAGTTCGCGATGGACATCAATCCACACACCATCCAGGTCTCCCTCGCCGCCCCCTACCCCGGCACGCAGCTCTATGCCGAAGCGGTCGAGAACGGCTGGATCACCGCGCACGAGGACCTCAACCTGGTCAACGACCGCGGCGTGCAGCTCTCGCCCATCAGCTACCCGCACCTCTCGGCCAAAGAGATCTATCACGGGATCGAGACCTTCTACAAACGGTTCTACTTCCGGCCGCGCAAGATCGCCGAACTCACCGGGGAGATGCTGCGCAGCTGGGAGATGACCAAGCGGCGGCTGCGCGAGGGCGTGGAGTTCTTCCGCTTCCTGCGCGCGCACGAGGCGTGACTGCGGGGCCGGAGCACGAGAGTGATCCGGCGAGCGGACCTGCGTGAAGTTCCTGATCATCACCGCCGATGACTACGGCCTGCATGAGGCCGTCAACGAAGCCGTCGAGATGGCCTTCCGCGAAGGTGTGCTCACCACGGCGAGTCTGATGGTGGGCGCGCCTGCAGCCGCTGATGCCGTGCGGCGAGCGCGAGCGCTGCCTGGACTTGCGGTCGGATTGCATCTGGTGCTCGCCGATGGGCGCTCGGTGTTGCCGCCTGGGCGCATCCCGGCGCTGGTCGACGCCTCGGGACGCTTCCGGGACTCCATGGCACGCCAGGGATTGCGTTTCTTCGCGATGCCCACTGTCCGCCGCCAGCTCGAGGCGGAAATCCGCGCTCAATTCGAGGCATTTGCCCGCACGGGCCTGCCGCTCGACCATGTCAACGCCCACAAGCACTTCCACCTGCATCCGACACTGCTCGAGATGGCGTTGCGCATCGGGCGTGAGTTTGGACTCGCGGCCGTGAGACTGCCCAGGGAGCCCGTCTGGGTCGCGCGCCGGGCGGGCCCGCTGAAGGGGGCGGCCTCGAGACTGCTCACGCCATGGCTCGCACTCATGAAGCGCCGCCTGCGCGCCGCGGGAGTGACCCACAACGACCAGGTCTTCGGCGTGACCGACAGTGGCGCGATGGACGAGGCGGCGTTGCTCCGGATCCTCACCCAACTGCCCGACGGGGTGAGCGAAATCTATCTGCATCCTGGGACCCGTGGCGCCCTGACGCCGGCGATGAGCCAATACCGCCACCGCGAGGAGCTCGATGCGCTGCTCAGCCCCCGCGTGCGCGCAGCGGTTGCCGCCTCGGGCTCGGCCACCGGAGGGTTTCTCAGCCTGGTGCGCGCCCAGGAACCCATGAGGTCCCCGCGCGCCGCATGAGACTCGCCGTCCGCATCGCCCTCATCGCCGGCCTCGCTCTGCTGATTGGCCTGATCGCTCACGAGGGCACCGCCATCCTGACACCCCTCGTGCGCGCCGGATGGGTGCTGCTGTGGCTCGTACCGCTGCACACCCTGCCCATCGCGCTCGACTCGCGCGGCTGGCAGGCGCTGCTCGAGGAACGGGTTGCACCGGGCACGCTGTTCTGGATCGCCAGCGTGCGCGAGGCGGTCAACCGCCTGCTGCCTGTGGCCAACATCGGCGGAGAGCTCGTCGGGATCCGGCTGCTCGCCGCCAAGGGGACTGACGGGGTGGTGGCGGCCGCCAGCGTGACCACCGAGACGCTGATCACCCTGTTCAGCCAATACCTGTTCGTCGCCCTGGGAATCTCCTGCCTGCTGCGCGTGACGCACACGGTGCATTCGGTGAGTGAAGCGCTGATCGGCCTCGGCGCGAGTCTGCCGGTGATCCTGCTCGCCGCCGTGCTGCTGCGCAACGGCTCGGTGTTCGAGCGCCTGGAGAAGCTGGCGGTGCGGATGCTCGGTGAGGAGACACTGAGCTTTCTCAACGGAAAGTCCGCGAATCTCGATGCGGCCATTCGCGCGCTCATCAACCAGCCGGCGCGCCTCCTGGGGACCCTCGGCTGGCAGTTCGCCGGGCTCCTCTCCTCGGTCATCGAGACCTGGCTGGCGCTGCGCTGGCTCGGACATCCCGTGGGGTATGGCGCGGCCCTTGCGATCGAGAGCCTGACGCAGGTGGCGCGCAATTTCATCTTCCTCGTGCCCGCGGGACTGGGCGTGCAGGAGGCGACGCTCATCGGCGTGGGACACCTGCTCGGCATCGACGGAGATCTCGCGCTCGCGCTGTCGCTCGCCAAGCGCATGCGGGAGATTCTCTTCGGGGCCCCGGCGTTGCTATCCTGGTACTGGATCGAAGGCAGAAAGGAGTTGCAACACGTCCGGGGCTCCAGCAGACCTTGAGACCTCGACGCCCAGGATGGGTTCTGCCGAGCATCGCCGCCTCCTCGCGCGATTCTTCACCGACACATACATCGAGTACGTCCCCGAGAAGACCGACCGGCCGGTGTTGTCAGATGCCGAGCTCAGACGGCTGACCGGGCTTCCCTTCCCGCAGAAGGCGGTGCGCACCCTGAACCAGGGTCCGAAACAGGACGCGGAGAAACTCAGCGGGAACTTCACACTCCATGCCCACCAGGAGCGTGCCGCTCCGCTCACCCTGCATGGGCCGCCGGAAAAGTGCCTCGAGGAAAACGATCGGCGGATGTCCCGCCACGATGCGCGCCTCCCCCGGCCGCGACTCGTGCCGGACATCGAGCGCGCAGCTCCATCGGCTGCTGCCCCCTCCCCAGGCCCTGACCGCTTACTCCACGGACGGCGCCGGAGCGGGCGCCTGGCTCCTCAACGCCCGGTAGACGGTGTTGCGCGAGACCCCGAGCACGCGGGCCGCCGCCGAGACATTGCCGGCGTTGCGCTCGAGCACCGCGGCGACCGTGGCGAGGTGCAGCTCCCTCAACTTCACCTCGCCCGGCGCGGCGGCACGCGGCGGCTGCGCCTGGGGCTCAGGCACCGACAGATCGTCGAGAAAATCCTCCGGCAACTCGGCCCGCCCGATCGGGCCCGCCCCGGCCATGACGCCCGCGATGTGCAGCACGTTGGTCAGCTGCCGGATGTTGCCTGGCCAGCGGCAGGCCCGGAAGAGCGCCAACACCTCGGGCGAGAGGGAAGACGCCGTCGCGCACTGCGCGCTCAGGATCCGGCGGATCAGCTCCTCGAGGTCCCGCCGCTCCCGCAACGCGGGCAACCGCACCACCAGACCGTTCAGCCGGTAATACAGATCCTCGCGGAACTCGCCCCGGCGCATCATGTCCTTGAGGTTGCGATGCGTGGCGCAGATGACCGCGATATCGACGTCGATCGGCCGCTGTCCGCCCAATGGCCGTACGGCCCGCTCCTGCAGCACGCGCAGCAGTCGTGTCTGCAGCGCCAGGGGCATCTCGCCGATCTCATCCAGAAACAACGTTCCGCCGTTGGCGAGCAGGATCTTGCCCGGACTGCCCCGGCGGCGAGCCCCGGTGAACGCGCCCTCCTCGTAGCCGAACAGCTCCGCCTCGATCAGGGACTCGGGAAGCGAGGCGCAGTCGACCGCGACGAAGGGTTGATGCCGGCGCGCGGACTCGTTGTGGATGGCCTGCGCCAGGAGCTCCTTGCCCGTGCCGGTCTCCCCGAGAATGAGGATGGGAATGTCATGCGCCTGCACCTTGCGCACCTTGGCGAGCACCTCGGCGATGACCGGATCTCCGGTGTCGAGATCGGCGAGCGAGGGTCCACCGGTCGGCTTCCTCGAGGCGCGCGGGGTGCCTGAGGCCTGAGACACCCGGGCGCCACGGGGCGTCGCGGGACTCGCGCCCTGCTCCGGCAGACCCGGCTCCGCGCCGCAGAGCGGCTCGATTCCGCAGGTCGGCGCCTCGGCGCGCGCGCGAAACTCGACCCGGCCCACCACGGGCGTGCCATTGCGCAAATGCAGGCGCAGGAGCGACTCGCCCCGGCATCTGCCGAGCAACACCCCGACATCGAGGCCGAACAGGGACTGCAGGCTGTGCGCCGAGGCGCTCTCGGGACCGATCCCGAGCTGCGTGAGACCACTTGGATTGGCGGCGAGGAAGCGTCCTCCCTCATCGAAGGCCGCGATGCCCTCGAGCAGCGTCCCCATTAGCTCCTGGCGGCTGTGGAAGTGAATGCGCAGCGCCTCGCCGAAGCGATCGACGAACAGGTGATTCTCGATCATCTGCGTCGACATGCGCACCAGCGCCATGGTGTGGGCGTGATAGCTTTCCTGGGGCCCCGAAACATCGAGCGTTCCGATCACCTCGCCGCGCGGATCGCGGATGGGCGAACATGAGCAGGTGAGGAAACGGTTCACCGCGAGGAAATGCTCGCTCCCGTGCACCAGCGTGGCGCGTCGCTCGGTGAGCGCGGTGCCGATGGCGTTCGTCCCCTTGCTGTCCTCGGACCAGAGCACGCCGGGCTTGAGCGCCACCCGCTCGGCCTTCTCGAGGAAATCCGCGTCCCCGAGCGAGTGCACGATGAGACCGCGCTGGTCGGTGAGAATCACCATGCTGTGGGTGTTGAGGATCTGCTGGTGCAGCACCTCCATCACGGGCAGGGCATGCCGGTAGAGCGCGTGATGCTGCTCGACGAGCCTTGCGAGCTCACCCCGCGCCAGCGCACCGAAGTCCGGCCGCTGCCGCTCGCTCAACCCCAGGCGGCGCGCCCTCTCGTGCCACAGCGAGACGACCTTCGTGCGCTCACCCGCGCCCGCCGGAGGCGATGGCTCTTGCGCAGCTGCAGATTCAAATCTCATCCCCCCCCCTCGAGCGGCATCGGGTGCCCGCTCTTGGACCGGTTCTACGGTGATTACGACCTTAGTTCGCGCCTCGAACGAATGTCCATCGTGGAATACCGCATCCGGCCTTCCGGCGCAATGGGCCGCCCCGGGGGCGGCCGCCCGGTGTTGCATTTCGGAGCAGTCGACGCACCGCCCGACCGCCGGCTGCCCGGCCGGCGGCTCAGCTCAGGGCGCATTCACCCGCGGAACGATCAACGGCTTACCCGCCAGCGCCTTCGACTTCACAACCTTCGGGGACGCTTTGGCGGCAGGCCGATAGAGCAACGGCACCGTGCAATGGCTGGCAATCCGATCCGTCAGCGCCCTCACCCCCGCCGGGTAACCGTTCTGCCGCAGGAGAAAGGCCGTGATGTCGAGGTATTGTGTGCGGGTGAGCGAACCCGGCGCGTACGCGGGCATCTCCACTGAGAGGAACTCGTAGACCTGCTGGATGGTGAAGTCCGATTTCGCCGAGGCGAAGATCGGGCCCTCGAGCGCCGGCCCCACGCCACCTTGCAGGTGATGCCCGTGGCATGAGGCGCATTTCCACTCGAACGCCGACGCCCCCTGGAGCGCCTGGGACCGTGTGTACAACGCCGGCGGGGGCGATGCCGCCTCACCGCGCCGCGGGAGCAGCGCGGTGAGAACGAGCGCATAAGCGCAGATTTGCAGCAAACGGACACTCACGGCGGACCTAATTCAGAGAATAGACGTACAAGTGACCACCGACCGGGATGTTGGCGACACTTTTGACCATGTCGCCGCCCCAGATGGGAGTCGCGCCACCCCAGCCGGCGAGAATGGCCACGTACTGCCTGCCATCGACTCGGTAGGTCACCGGCGGAGCGATGATACCCGAGGAGAGCTTCGGGCTCCTCCAGAGCACCTGGCCCGTGCGCGCATCGAGCGCCAGAAGGTGTCCTTGGGGAGTCCCGCTGAACACCAGCCCGCCGGCGGTGCTCATCGCGCCCGCATCCCAGGGGAGCCGGGTCTCGTGGTTCCATGCCCGCTTGCCGGTATCGAGATCGAACGCCTGCAGGGCACCCCAATTCGAGTCGTTCGGGTCGTGTACGACCTTGAAGGTCTCCCCGAGATAGGGCAGACCCGGCTTGTAGAACGTCGGAGCACCTTTCATGGTCATGCAGGTATGGATCGTCGGCACGTACACCATGTGCGTGGCGGGATCGACCGACGCGGGCCACCAGTTCTTGCCGCCGAGGAAGCTCGGGCACGTGAAGATCTGCTTCCCCACCGCCGGCCGCACCGCATCGTCCGTATAGGGCAGGCCGTCGCGAAAGCCTGCGAGCGAGATGGCGTGGGCAAAGGGCACCGCGTAGATCAGCTTGTGCGTGCGACGGTCGATGACATACAGCCAGCCGTTGCGGTCGGCATGGACGATGGCCTGGTAGCGCCTGCCGTGGTAAGTCAGGCTGGTGATCATCGGCGTGTTGACGCCATCGTAATCCCAGGAGTCATGCGGCGTGTACTGGTAGTACCACTTGCGCTGGCCGGTGCGCGGATTGAACGCCTGCAGGGAATCCGTGAACAGGTTCTTGCCGGGGCGAAGCTTGGCGAGCCACGGCCCGGGATTCCCTCCTCCCCAGAACAGGGTGTCGCTCGAGGGATCGTAGGTGCCCGTAAGCCACGCCGACCCGCCACCGTGCTGGTAAATCTCGCCCTTGGGCCAGGTATCGCTGCCCGGCTGCCCGGGCGAGGGGACCGTGTACTGGCGCCAGATCTCGCGTCCGGTCCTGGCATCGAGCGCCACGACGAAGTCGCGCGCGCCGTACTCGCCACCTGAGGTTCCAACGATCACCATGCCCTCAAGAGTAAGCGGCGCCAGCGTCATCGCATAACCCACGTCCGCCGGCTTGATCTGCTTCTGCCACACGACCTTGCCGGTCTGCGCGTTCAGGGCGACAACGTAATTGTCCAGTGTCGCCATGTACACGTTGTTCCCGTATAGCGCCACACCCCGGTTGACCACGTCGCAGCACACCGTCTTCAGTCCGACGCCGGCCAGGCTCTTCTGGTACTTCCAGAGCACCTTGCCCGTCACCGCATCGAAGGCGATCAGGTGATCCTTCGGCGTCGTGACGAACAGGTAGCGGCCATTGACGATCGGGGACCCTTCGAAGCCTTGCTTCATGCCGATCTTGTAATCCCACGCCGGCTTCAGGCCGGACACGTTGCGCGTATTGATCTGGCGGAACGGCGCATAACTGTCACCGGTATAGTCGCGAAGGAACATCAGCCAGCCGTTGTCGCTCGCGGCGTGCAGCAGCCGTGCGTTGGTGACCACCGGATAGCCGGCGGCGAAGGCTCCCGCGGCCGGCGCGAGCAGGACCGCGGAGAGGGCGATCCGCCACAGGGAGCGCCGCGGAAGGAAGGCTTGAAACCTGGTCATACTCGTTGTTCCCCTCTGTTCTAAGGTTGTACGACCGGGACCGGCTTGCGCGCGGCCCGTCTGGGTGGGTCAGTGTGCAAGCCTCATGCCACGGCGCGACACAGGCGATGCCGGCGGCTGACTTCGGTTGGAATGAGATGCGGGCACGGAGGCCTCGCCAGCGGGCGCCGCGCGGGCAATCCAGGACAAACTGCGGCTCCTTGCCGCACGCGAACGGCCACTGCGCCGCGCAGTGGACTGCTGAGCACACCGCGTCCCGCGTCGCATCCTGCTGTTCCATTCGCGATGCTCCGTTCCGTATTGGAACACTGCGCGGCGCAGTGGCCGCCGCCGGCCGCGCCCACAGCGGCCACCAGGCGCAACTCCCTTGCGCGTCCCGCGCATTCCCGTACACCATGCCGACAATGCGCCATCAGACACGCGGCCGATCCCCTCGCGGCTTCTTCCCCGGGCTCACGACATTCGGCGCGCTCATCGCCGGCTGCGGTGCCGCTCACGCGGCGAACTCCCCGCTCGGCCCGGGAGGCCTCAGGGAGGTCGTGATCAGCGCAACACCGCTTGCAGGCTCGAGGATTCCGCTCGATGCCATTGCGGGCAACGTGCAGCTCCTGTCCGCCGCCGACCTCGCCCGCCAGGGCACGGCCAGCCTGACCACCGCGCTCGATTCGCGCCTCGGCAGCATCAACGTGAACGACAACATCGTCGATCCGTTCCAGCCGGATATCCTGTATCGGGGGTTCGAGGCCTCATCGGTGGCCGGAACACCCGAGGGCCTCGCCGTCTACGTGGATGGTGTGCGCGTCAACGAGGCGTTCGGCGACACCGTCGACTGGGATGTCATTCTGCCTACCGCGATCCAGCGGGTCGAAGTGACGAGCTCGAGCGCGGTTTACGGACTCAACGCGCTCGGCGGCGCGATCTCCGTCACCATGAAGAACGGCTTCACCCACCAGGGCGGGGACTTGGAGCTCTCGGGCGGCTCGTTTCACCGCCAGCAGATGAGCGCCCAATACGGCGTGCACTCCGGCATATTCGGCTTCTACGTGGCGGGCCGCGGCCTCAACTGGAAGGGGTGGCGCAAGTTCTCGAGCGACCAGCTGCGCGACCTGTACGCCGTGGCGAGCCTCCATGGGAGCGCCGGCACGCTCGACCTGAGCTACGCCTGGGACGACAACCTGCTCAAGGGTCAAAGCGCGGTGCCGGTGCAGGAGCTCGCGGTGAATCGCTCGCTCGTCTTCACCGGACCGCAGGGGAATGAGAACCGGCTGAAGTTCCTGACCCTGGACGGCACGCTCGCGCTCCCCGGCCATTGGGCGCTGCAGACGGTGATCTATTCTCGCGACTTCGCCCAGCAGGTCACCAATGGCAACACCACCGAGTACACGAGCTGCACGAGCTTCCCCGGGGCCCTCTGCCAGCCCGGCGGGCTCATCCCCCTCGCCAACTCCTCCGGCCAGCCGCTGCCGGACCTATCGGCCGGCGGCACCCTGTACATCGGCGAGAACGATTTCGAGTTCCTGCACACCTTCGGCCGCGGCATCACGCTGCAGGCCTCGAACGGCGGCGGGATCTTCGGTCACGCCAATCATTTCACCGCCGGCGTCGCCGTGGATTATGCCTCGACGAACTACTATGCGGGCGCCCAGGTCGGCCGGCTCGATCCCCAGCTCATCGTGTTGCCCTCGAGCCTCCTCGTCGTCACTCCCGAGAACTCTCCCGGCGCCATTGCGAACAGCGATGCGACGCCGGTATCGGCCACCTCGGTGAACAAGAGCATCGGGGCCTACCTGACCGACACGTTCAACGTGACACGCTCCCTCGCCGTCACGGCGAGCGGCCGCTACAACCTCGCCCATGACAACATCGCCGACCGGCTCGGCGCGAACCTGAATGGCTTCAACCGGTTTGTGCACTTCAACCCCTCCCTCGGCGCCACCTACAGACTCCTGCCCTCCCTCACCGTCTACGGCCAGTACTCGGTGAACAACCGCGTCCCGACCCCGGGCGAACTCGAGTGCGCGAACCCGAACGCCCCCTGCGTGCTGCCCTCGAGTCTCTCGGGAGACCCGCCGCTCGCCCAGGTCGTCTCCCACGCGGCCGAGTTCGGCCTGCGCGGCCGGGGGGTGCGCCTGCCCGGCCTCGATGGGGTGCTCGACTGGAATGCGAGCGTGTTCCGCACGGTGCTGTACGAGGACATCCACGCCATCGCGACTTCGCACGCCTCGGGCTACTTCCAGAACATCGGCGACACCCGCCGGCAGGGGGTGGAGCTCGGGCTTGATTTTCACGCGCCCCGCTGGTCCGCGTACGCCAACTACAGCCTCATCAAGGCAACGTTCCTCACCGCGCAGCGATTCCTGTCGCGGTTCAACCCGTTCCGCAATGCGACCGGCAGTATCCAGGTGAGTCCCGGTGACAATCTGCCCGGGATCCCCGAGAACCGCTGGAAGCTCGGCGCAGACTACTCGGTGCTGCCCCGATGGAGTGTCGGCGCCAGCATCAACATCGTGAGCAGCGTCCACTACGTCGGAGACGAGTCCAATCAGCTGGCGCCGATTCCGGGCTACGTCCTGGTCGGCCTGCACTCGAGCTACCACCCCCTGCGGCGCGTGGAGCTCTTTGCCACGATCGACAATCTCCTCGATCGCAGGTACGCGACCTGGGGAATCCTCAGCGATCCGACGGGCGTCGGAGCCCCGGGCATTCCCGCGAACGCCCTCACCAACGGTCCCGGAGTGGACAACCGGTTCGAAAGCCCCGGGGCGCCGCTTGAGATCTTCGGCGGGATCAGAATCCGCTTCTGAGGCCGCCCGCGGCGCGCCTCGCGAGACTCACTCGCCCCCCTGGCGACGGGCGATGAGGCCTCGCCCGGGGTCGTAACCCACGATCGCGAGGACCGCAAAGAGGACAAGACACCCGCCGACGACGGCGAATGACACATGGTTGAACTTCTCGTAGAGCGCGAAGCGGACCAGCTCGACCGCGTGTGTGAAGGGGTTCGCCATGCAGAGGTAGTAGAGCTTCTCGTTCGCCTGCTTCACGGTCCACAGCGGATACAGCGCGGATGAGGCGAAGAACATCGGGAAGATCACGAAATTCATGACGCCCGCGAAATTCTCGAGCTGACGGATCACCGACGACAGGAACAGGCCGAGTGCGCTCAGCATCATGCCCGAGAGGATCAGGGCCGGGAGCACCGTGAGGTAGCCCCAGCGCGGCGGGTGAATGCCCCAGAAATAGCCGATGATCAGGAAGACGTACGCCTGCAGGACCGAGACGATGACCGCCGCGATCAGTTTCGAGAGCAGAAGGTACCAGCGCGGCAGCGGGCTCACCAGCAGCGTGCGCATGCTGCCGGTCTCGCGGTCCCAGACCATCGACAGCGAGCTCTGCATGCCTTGAAACATCAGGATCATGCCGATGAGACCCGGCGCGATGTAGACCTGGTACGGGATGTAGGTCTGGTAAGGCGGAATGATCGACACGCCGAGCACGAAGCGAAATCCGGTGGCGAAGATGAGCAGCCACACCAGCGGGCGCACCAGGGCCGCAAGAAACCTGCCGCGCTGGTTGAGGAAGCGCAACGCCTCGCGCCACACGATGCCGCGCATGCAGCGGTAGTAATGGACGGGCTTCATTCGAGGTGCTCGCCGGTCAGCTTATCGAACGCCTCGCGCATCGATGTGGCATTCGCGCGGCGGATCACCTCCGGAACCGGCCCTTCCGCAAGGACCTGGCCCCGGTGCAGCACGATCACGCGCGCCTCGTCATCGACCTCATCGATCAGGTGTGTCGCCCACAGGGCCGCAAGCCCCTCCTCACGACACAGCATGCGGACATGATCGAGCAGGAACTGCCGGCTCGCGACGTCCAACCCCACCGTCGGCTCATCGAGGAGCAGGAGCCTCGGCCGATGGATCAGGGCACGCGCGATCTCCACGCGACGCCGTTGTCCGCCGCTCAATGTGCGCGCATTCTCGCGGAGCCGATCGGTCAGTCCGACACGCTCTATCTCACGCTTCAAGCGCGCCGCTGCCTCACGGCGCGGCAGGCCGTGCAGGGCGGCGTGATAGAAGAGATTCTGCGCGACCGAGAGCTCGAGATCCAGGGTCGGGAGCTGGAACACGACGCCGAGCCGGGCGAGCGCCTCCGAGGGTTTGCGCTGAATTTCCCACCCGAAGATCCGGATCGAGCCGCCGCGATGATTGTACAGGCGGGTGATGAGTGAGAAGAGTGTCGTCTTGCCGGCGCCATTGAGACCGAGCAGCATCGTCCGGTCGCCGCGCTCGAGTCGGAAAGATACCTCTCGCAAGGCCTGCCGCTTGCCGAACGCGTGACTGAGTCCCTCAACGACCAGCGGCGGCGCCTCCCGGGCCGTTGGGCCCGCGGCGCCGGCGTCTCCCGTCTGTGTTTTGACCTCCAACATCACGCCTCATCGTCTCACGGCCGACAATGCCGCCGCCCGGGGCGCACCCGCGCGCCCGGCACACGGGTCGGACCGAGGCCTGCGGCGCTGCGTCCCGCCATCAGGCATTGGACAACAAATCCCCCCGGCCCGCCAACGGCGCATTCGAAAACAGGGCCCGATCCCCGCGGCGGACCGATCTGTGTCGTATCGGGAACAGTATGCCATAATGCGATCGTCTCACCGCCGCAGGGCTTGTCTGGCCTGTTGCGGCGATGCACGATCCTGGGCGACACGCCCGGAAGGGCCGCTGGCCCGCGGGGGAACACGACCGTTGCGCTGCGTCCGCCGATATATCGTCCTGCTTCTCGTGGCCGCCCTCGGGCCCGGGATCGCGCGGGCGGCGCCCACACTGCGCATCGCGGTCTTGAAGTTCGGCACCGTGAACTGGGTGATGGATGTCATCGCGCATCACGGACTCGACAGGGCGAACGGCATCCGCATCGACAAGTTGGCGCTGGCGAGCACCCCGGCGACCCTGGTGGCGCTGCAGGCCGGGCGCGTCGATTGCGCGGTGTCGGACTGGCTGTGGGTTTCCCGTGAACGCGCCTCCGGCGCGCATTGGACGTTCTTTCCGTTCTCGACCGATCTCGGCGCGCTGGTGGCCGCACGCGGCGCGCCGATCCATCGCCTCGCCGACCTGCGCCATCGCCGGCTCGGCGTGGCCGGCAGCCCACTCGATAAGAGCTGGGTGATCCTGCAAGCGCTCGCGCGCGCGCGGCACATCGACCTCGCACGCGATGCGCGAGTCTCCTACGGCTCCCCGCCCCTGCTCAATCAGGAGCTCCTGGCCGGTCGCCTCGATGCCGTGCTGACGTACTGGAATTTCGCCGCGCAGCTGACGAGCCGGGGCCTTCCGGTGGTCCTGCCGATGAGCGATGCGCTGCGCCAGCTCGGCTTCAAAGTCCCGATCCCGCTCGTGGGGTATGTCGTGTCCGATCGGTGGGCAAGGGCGCATCCCCGCGCGTTGGCCGGCTTCGTGCGCGCCACGCGTCAGGCGGAGTCGATCCTCGCGACATCGGATGCCGAGTGGCGCTGGCTCGGACCGAGAACCGGGGCGCGCGACCCGGCGCAGCTCGCGGCGCTGCGCAAGGGTTTCCGGGCCGGCATTCCACTGCACTGGGGCACGCGTGAGCGCCATGAGGCCGAAGCCCTCTACGCCCTCTTCGCACGCCTCGGGGGCAGAACACTGGTCGGCTCGAGCTCCACCCTGCAGCCCGGCACGTTCCTCGAATCGGTGCGTTACTGAATGAGCTCGAGCGCCGCGCAGCGCGCCTTCTGGCTGCGGGCTTTCTCGCTGGCGCAGCGTATCGGCTCGATCGCCCTGCTCATCGCCATCTGGCAGCTCGCCGCCGAGTCGCTGCACAGCCGCATGCTGCCTTCGGCGAGCGCCGTATTCATCGAGCTCGCGCGCCTGTGCGCCGATGGCACGCTGCCGTTCAATCTCGGCATCACCCTGGCGCGGGTGACGGCCGCCTTTCTCGTGGCGATGACCGTCGGCACCGCGATCGGCATCGTGATGGGCCGCTCTAGGACCTTGGACGTCCTGTTCGACAGCTGGCTCGTATTGCTGCTGAATCTCCCGGCGCTCGTCATCATCGTGCTGGCCTATGTGTGGTTCGGGCTCACCGAGGCGGCGGCGATCGGCGCCGTGGCGGTCAACAAGATCCCGGCCGTCGCCGTGACGCTGCGCGAAGGCGCCCGCGCGCTCGATCGGAACTATTCGCAGATGGCGCAGAGCTTTCATGTCGGCCGGTGGCGGACGCTTCGGCACGTGATCCTGCCGCAGCTCTACCCCTATCTGTTCGCGGCCGCCCGCTCGGGCCTCGCCCTCGTGTGGAAGATCGTGTTGATCGTCGAGCTCCTCGGGCGCAGCAACGGTGTCGGCTTCGAGATCCAGCTCTACTTCCAGCAGTTCGACGTGACGGGCATCCTCGCCTACACCATCGCCTTCGTGGCGGTGATCCAGCTGATCGAGTGGGTGCTCTTCCAGCCGCTCGAGCGGCGCGCCGGACGATGGCGCCCGTGACGCCGGCCCTGCTCGCCGAGATCCGCGAGAAACGCTATGCGCGGGCGCGCGGCGCAGCGTCTCACGAGGCCCTCGCGGGTCTCTCGCTCAGGATCGCGGCGGGCGAGCTCGTCGCCCTCGTCGGTCCCTCGGGCTGCGGCAAGACGACGTTTCTCAATATCGTGGCCGGGCTCGACCGCGATTATGTCGGGGAAGTGAGGCTTGCGCCGCGCCCCGACGGCCGCCCGGCGCGGGTGGGCTACGTCTTTCAGGAGCCGCGGCTGCTTCCCTGGCGCACCGTCTACGAGAACATCGCGCTGGTGCTGCCCCCGGATCGCGCCGATGCCGTCGTCAAGGACATGCTGACGGCGGTCGGCCTCCCCGGGGCGCAGGATCTCTATCCGCCACAGCTGTCGGTCGGGATGAGCCGCCGGGTGGCGATCGCGCGCGCCTTTGCGATCGAGCCGGACCTGCTGCTCATGGACGAGCCCTTCGTGTCGCTCGATCACGATACGGTGGAGCAGTTGCGCGAGCTCCTGCTCACGCTGTGGCGCGCCCGGCCCACGACAGTGTTGTTCGTCACGCACGACCTGCGCGAGGCGCTGGTGCTCGCGGACCGTCTCGTGCTGCTCTCCGCTCCGCCGGCCCACGTGGTGGGCGAGGTGGAGGTGAGCCTCGCGCGCAGCCAGCGCCACAGCGGCCCCGAGATCGAGCTGCTGCGCGATGAAGTCCTGCGCCACCACCGGGAACTCATCGGCTCCGCCGCGACCAGCGCGCCCAAGTGAGCCGTGGCGCCCGGCAGGCGGCTCACGGGATGACCGCGATCCCCCAGGGCAGACGGCCGACGGGAACGGACTTCACCGCCTCCTCGGAGGACACATCGATGATCGTCAGGTCATTGGTGAGACCGTTGACGACGAAGAGCCTCTTGTGGCCCGGGCTGAAGGCGATCTGCCAGGGCCGCTGGCCGACCAGAATATACTTCTCGACCTCGTACGTCCGCGCATCGACGACGGCGACCCGGTTGGCGCGGCCCAGGGCCACGAACGCCGTGCGATCGTCGGGCGTGAAGCGCACGCCGACGGGTCCGATGTATTCCCGGTCCACACCCGGTATGTGGAAATTGATGATGTGAAGGATGCGATGGGTGCGCGGGTCGATGACCGAGACCGTCCCCCCGACCTCGGAGGAAACCCACAGATAGCGCTGGTCGCGGGTGAATTGCGCGATCCTCGGCCTCGTGTCGACCAGGATGTTGGCCGCGACCTTCCAGGTCCTCGTATCGATGAAATGGGCCATGCTGGTCGTCTCGGAGACCACCACCACGGTCCGCCCGTGCCGACTCACTGCAAGCCCCTCGGGCTCTATGCCGACCGGGATCTGCTTGATCCACTTGCCGGTGGCGAAATTGATGACCGTGACCAGGGCGTTGTTTTCATTGGACACGTAGACCTTGTCCCCCGAGGGGGACATTGCGAGCGTTTCAGGGTCAGGCCCGGTCCCGATCCTGCGCACGACCTTCAACGTCTTCGCATCGATCACGTCGATGTTGCTCGAATCGCCGTCGCACACCAGCACGTACCTGTGGTCCGGCGTCGCAAAGATGCCCCTCGGCCGCTGATCGGTGGGAATCGTCGCGATCCTCTGGTACGTCTCGCCGTTGAGCACGGTCACCGTATCATCGATTTCGTTCGAGACGAACAGCTCGCTCGCACGGGCTCCCGCGGCGAGGGAGCACAGCACGAGGGCGGGCAGGAGCAGCGCGGCGCGACGCCCGGTCAGTGTCCGAGATGGCATTTCGTCTCCGGCTCATCGAACCCCAGGGTATCGGTCGTGTACCCCGGATGGAGAAACCCGTGCTGCGGCGACATGGAGACGGTCATGAGGGGCGTCGAGAGCAGCACCGGCTGACGCAACTGGTTGTCCCAGCGGCGAAAGGTGAGCCCCTGCCCCTTGTAGCCGGCAACCAGGAAGTCTTTCGATCTGAGGTATTTGCGCATGGCGAGAGGAGAGGTGATTCCCGCCCGCATGACGGCGTTGCCGATGATTCTGACGGCAAGCCAGCCGCCGTAGTCACGCTCGGTCATGCCGCGATGGGCGAAGAGATCGAACCTCTGCTGCATCTGCAGCGCCGCATATTCCTGGTAGGCCGGGGTCCAGGCGCTCGCCACCAGCCCCTGCGTGCCCACCACCGGTCGGGCGGCGTAGGTGTTGTAGGGCAGGTAGTCGCCGAACAGATCGGTCTCGTCGGCGACGAAGATCACATCGTAATCGCCCGAGGCCTCGGTCGCGAGCGGCATCTGGGTCTGGATCTGCTGATAGCCGGTGTCGCTGCGGCGCGAGCCGGGGTTGTAACGGTAGGTCTTCTCGGCGACGACCCGGGCCCCATAGCGGGTCGCCGAGCGGCGGATGTCCGCCGCGTACACCGCATCCCCCGCCGTCGGCCCCTGGATGATGAACCATCGGCTCCAGCGCTTCCACACCAGATATTGCGCCAGCGCATCGGTGAGCATCGCCTGGTTCGGCAGGATGTGAAAGACATTCGCGCGGCACTGGCGCTGCCTGAGGCTGTCATCAATCGTCCTCATGTCGAGGATCAAGGCGTTCCGCGCCGCCGGCAGGTCCGCGAGAGCGAGGAGATCATTCGCCTCGAGGTCGGCGATGATGACCCTGGGGCCGTGCGCGAGGAGCCGTTGCGCCGTGGCCGCGAGATTGCCGCCCTCCGGCACGGTGACGACATTCAAGGTGAAATGCCAGCCGATGAACCTGCCGGCGGTATTGAGCTCGGAGGTCGCCTCCTCGGAGCCGGACACCCCGAGATCGGCGGGATGAGTCTCGAGGAGCGACGGCAGGACCTCCTTGTTGAAATGATAGGTCTTGCGCAGGAAGGTGATCGAGAAGGACCGCACCGCCGCCTGCACCGGCGCCGCGGGCGCCACGAAGGCGAGGCTCGCGCCGGCCAGCACGGCCAGCGCGAACAACCCGAAACCGCCCGGTGCGCGCCGCACGGTCACGCGCCGATCAGTGGTACTTGTGATTCGGGGGGCCGTCGTACGCCGATCGAATCCAGGTGATGATCTTCCATAGATCGCTCGACTGTTTGATCACGACTCCCATCTCGGGCATCGGACCCACCACATTCTCCAGGGCCTCCCGCTGGTATCCCTTCTGAGTGAGTTTCTGCGAGCCGAGTGAGATGAGGCGGAACAGCGTGTCGTCGCTTCCGCCGTAGATCCAGACACCGTTGATGAGCGGCGGGCACATGCCACCGCCACCGCCACCGCCATGGCAGCCGCTGCAACCGTAGCTCATGAACAGCGCATGACCCTCTTTGGCCATCTTCGCGTTGCCGTCGTACGGGTTGTGGAGCGATCCCTTGGGGGCCATCGCGACGATCTTGAGCGGCTTCTCCTTGAGGAGCGGCGAGCCCCTCGCGAAGGAGATCTTCGCCGCCGTGGCGGCCTGCGACGGCGCCGCGATCCAGCACGCCAATCCAGTCAGCATCAACGTGACAGCAATTACGCCTGCGAATCGCTTCATCAGTCAATTCCTCCGGGTGGTCAGG
>DAHVQK010000048.1 GCA_027317845.1 Gammaproteobacteria bacterium | reverse complement strand
CGCTCTGGCGCGAGTGTCTGCGGGTCTTGAAGCCGGGGGCGCACCTGCTCGCCTTCGGCGGCACCCGTACCGCGCACCGGATGGTGTGCGCGATCGAGGATGCAGGGTTCGAGATCCGCGATTCGATCCTCTGGCTCTATGGCTCAGGGTTCCCGAAGTCGAAGAACCTCACCGGCGAGCGCCAGGGATGGGGCTCGGCGCTGAAGCCCGCGCACGAGCCGATCGTGCTCGCGCGGAAGCCGCTCGCGGAGCGGACGCTCGAGGCGAACGTCGCGCGCTACGGAACCGGCGCGCTCAATATCGATGGCTGCCGTGTGCCTGCCCCGGAAGGTTCCGTAGTACGGATCGAGCACTTCGAGAGTGGATCGAAGCGCGGCTTCGGGGGAGGTCTCAAGGGCGGATCACGTGTCTCGCCGCAGCGCATGGGACGCTGGCCGGCGAACGTCATCCATGACGGCAGCGATGAGGTTCTCGCCGCTTTCCCCGAAGCGCCGGGCCAGCTCGCGCGAGCAAGGAACGACGGGGACTCGCAGGGCAACTCGGTGTACGGCGCGCTCAAGCACGTCACTCGAGAACCTGAGCCTCGAGCGGATTGCGGGGATGAGGGGCGCACAGCCGCCCGGTTTTTCTACTGCGCGAAGGCGAGCCGCGCGGACCGCGGCGACGGAAATTCGCACCCGACCGTCAAGCCCACCGCACTGATGGCCTATCTATGCCGCCTGGTCACGCCGCCAGGCGGCACGGTGCTCGACCCTTTCACGGGGTCCGGATCGACCGGTGTGGCGGCGATGCGCGAGGGACTGCGCTTCGTCGGAATCGAAGCGCAAACCGCTTATCTCGAGATCGCCCGCCGGCGCATCGCCCTCGAGGAGCACGCGCTGCTCGAGCGCAACGGCACCGCCGCCCGCGGCGGACAGATGGATTTGCGGTGGGCGTAGCCCCGACACCGGGCGCGGCAGGGGTGCCGGCAAATCCCGCGCGCGGCTACTGCCCCGATCTTCTCGAGACTTTCGGGCGGTGCGGCTTTCATACCGTCCTCGCCGACCCGCCGTGGCAGTTCCAGAACAAGACGGGCAAGGTCGCCCCCGAGCACAAGCGCCTTACGCGCTACAGCACGATGCCACTGGATGCGATCGAAGCGCTCGCGGTCGCGCGGCTCGTGACCGAGCCGGCGCATCTTTACCTGTGGGTCCCGAACGCGCTGCTCCCCGAGGGCCTGCGCGTCATGCAGTCTTGGGGATTTCAGTACAAGAGCAACCTCATCTGGCACAAGGTCCGTAAGGACGGCGGACCGGATGGGCGAGGTGTCGGCTTCTATTTCCGCAACGTGACCGAACTCGTGCTATTCGGCGTGCGCGGCAAGAACGCACGCACGCTTGCCCCGGCGCGCAGGCAGGTGAATTTCCTCGCCACGCGCAAGCGCGAGCACTCGCGCAAACCCGACGAACTGTACCCGATCATCGAGGCGTCCAGCCCCGGTCCGTACCTCGAACTATTCGCGCGCGGCGCGCGCCCGGGGTGGTCGGCTTGGGGAGACCAAGCAAGCGCCTATTACCCCACCTGGTCAACCTATCGCAATCACTCGCAGACGACGTATGAGGAGTCCACTTGAACCGCTATCTACTCAATCGCCGCACTGCCACGGATACATTCACCAGCCTGGCGATCGCCAGTCTCGCGGGATTCGCGTGGCTGCACTCCGGAACAGGCCCGTTAAAGGAGATGCCCCTCATCGGGCCGTCACTCTCGATCCTCCTCCCGCTCGCCTGCGCCCTCGCTCCCAGTTGGCGCGCCCGGCTTCTCTCAGCGCTGCTCTATTACGGGCAGTGCTCATGGCCGGTACTCGGCGCGGTCGAAGGCTATTGGAACTCCGCGGCGGGCACCGCCGCGCCGCACATCGTGATCCTCGCCATCGGTGCGTGGATCGGGGCGAGCTTGCTGCTCGCGACCCCCTGGGCCTTCGCCTCCACCTGGCCGCGCGCGCTCCTCGCGCTCGCGCTCACCGCGCTGCCGCCGGTCGGGCTCATTGGGTGGGAATCCCCGTTGAATGCGGCCGGCGTGTTCTTCCCGAACTCAGGATGGATCGGCGTCTGCCTCACGGTCGTTG
>DAHVQK010000025.1 GCA_027317845.1 Gammaproteobacteria bacterium | reverse complement strand
TTGGCGTATCTGGCGCTCGCGCTCAGTCTTGGCTTTTGCCAGCCGCTCGCGCTCGTGGGAAAGCCGGAGTTCCAAGGCATCAAGGTGCGTCGTGTTCATGGGAAGAGATACTAGCATTGTGACTGGTCACAGTCAAGCACTATTTGAGGGGTCAGCGGATACGGCATCCGAGGGTTCTCCGGACACGGTTTGAGATGTTCGCTCACCCATGACCAGCGGTACGTCCCTCCATTCGCTCCACCATTGGTGCTCCGGCGGCCCAGTAGTGGTGCGGAATTGCAGGACGCGGAAAGCACGCAAAGCGCGCACGTAAATCGCATGGTCGTGATCAACAAGTTCAGCGCTCGCGGGGAACTGATACCAACGCAATTCAATTGCCATGTTCACCCTCTGCGCTGTGAGCGGAACATTCGTCGCACAAATCTCGGCCTTCGGAGTCCGTACTCCATCCAGCATCTTTTAAGCCAGCGTCGATATCCTCATGCGAGCCAAAGGTAATGGCTACTCCTTGGCAAGAATCGCAAACCACTTCGACATTCCTACTCACTTCGGTTCTCCTGGTCCATTGTCACTTGACCCTCATGTTTCTGCCGCCGCAATGCGTGCATAGTCTGGCATCGTCGTTCGGCTCGATTGGATGGAGGCATTGCGCGCAGCAATCGTAGATCGTAGGCACGTAGCCTTGACGAATCCACTTGCGCACCTTGCGCCGGGAGAACCACATGCGCAGTCGGAACCTCCAAGGCAGCGACTTGATGTGATCCTCAAGGCTGACGAACTCAGTCATTGTTAGGACCTCACAGGGGGTAGCGCGGCGAAGCGCTGGCATAGCGTTGCGCCGCCTTTCGCCTTTCGGCAGGACAAACCCCAAGCCCTATCACCATTTGAGCCATGTTGAGGTTCCTTGCCTCAGTGCCCCAAGCTGCCGACACTGGCGGATTCATAACCTCGGCTCGTTGCTTCAGGTATTCAGTCACGATTGTTCAGATGATGTGGAAGGAACGGATCTTTCGATCTCAGAGAGTCCACGCCTAATAGTGGCAGGCCAGTCTACGATCATCTTTTTTTCAGTCCATTCACGTTCAGCTAAATTTAGCCATGTGCGCATGAAATGCTGTGCGTGCTCAAAATCCTCAAGTAACTTCACATACGCCTTGGATAGCACAATGGCCGCTTCTTCGCTGTCGCACCATTCTGAAGGAGGCTGCGCATTTGCGAGTCGCGCGTACTGAATGGCATCTTTGACGCTCATGATGCTCTCAGCCATGTTCATCTCCTACGGCATCACGTGACTCTCGACGCACTTTCTCGAAGCACCGCTCAAAAGTCGAATTTTGCGACTTGTGAACCGCCGCAGCGAAGGCTTGATCTCTCTGGCGCTCTGTCGCAAACCATCGCACCGTAGGTCGCCAATTCCATGCGTAGCGCCCGTTTCGGTACACTGGCCATTGCTCTTCATAGGCATACCCGAAAAGCTTAAAAGCCTTCCTGTGCGGTTTAGCAGCAGGCGTGGCGCGAGGGGGCGCAGCGTCTATGCGCCTAGCATCGCGCGGATGCAGATCGCCTTTTCGCTTGCCGTCTTTCCCGACGTCAGGCATTAGTCACCTTCCTCAGCAGGAACGGGTCAACTTAACGATTTTGTCGTCTGGCGCTGGCAGCATTCCGGACGACTCCACCCGGTCAATCACACGTTCGCCGCTCGGCAGTAGCATATGCGGCATGAACACGGCGTCGAAGCTCATGATGCCGCACTCGACCGCTGTGACTTGGCCTTTGATCCAGTCCCGCAGGACTGAGCACACCGCCGTCCTACCGATTTCCAGGGCCTTCCGGTCATACGCCTGCCGGTCGTTGCCGCGAACCGATGCCCATGGGTGAGCTTTCTGCCAAGCGGCCGCGTAGCCTTTCCAACTCGCCTCTAGGCCGATCTGCCGGTCGCGCCACTTGAACTGCACAATGGTCAGCCCGCGTTCGGCGTCGGTCATCGTGCCGAAGCTCTGGCAACCGAATTTCTCCAGCGTGCGCTGGATCTCAACGAGCGCCTTGTTGCCGCTGGTGGCAGTTTCGTACGGGATGCTAGCCATCTTTGTCACCTTCCCCAAAATCACGAAAGCATTTTCTTTGCGAGTCGGTAGAAAATATCCCGATGCGACTTGTACATGCGCTTCAGGACCGGCTCATCGCATGGCGCGCGTCCTTCGCAAAAATCGTCAGCTCCGTTTCCAAGATCCAGCAGGATAGAGGATAGTCTGGTCGGGTCGGTCGTTACGATTCGCCCGTCCGAAATAGATGCGGCCAGAAACTCGTCGTCTTCATCTATTGGCTCCTCAAATGCCCCCGCAATCTCAAGAGCATCTAGCTGGGCCGTCGTCAGTTTGAGATCGATCATTTCTTCACCTTCGCCCACCGCTTTGCCGCAGCAGCCTTGTAGTGAGCGCTGGGCCGCGCTTTGCGCTTGCCCTTGGCTTTGCCGCCCTTAGCGCCGATCTCGGCCATATACGAGCTCACGGCCTTGGGCGGCTTCATGCCGCCTCCGTCCACTGGTCCGCCTTGTCTGAGTACCACTGATTCGCTTGCTCTTGGGTCATGTCTCCGGATTCCACCAAGTCCGCCAGATCACTGGCCAGTTCGCGGAGCATCTGTTCTCGGTAAGCGTCGAATCGGTCGGGGTGCATGGCTATCTCCTTAGTCGATGGGCATAGTATAGCCAAGCCGCTTGTGCATGTCAAGCGCCATCAGAGATATTTTTTGCGAGAAGCAAAATGTCCCACGCGCCAGCTTTTGCTCGATCTTCCCCGACAATCGGTGTCCATTTAGTCATGTACGCATCGGCAGCTTTCTCTATTTCGCTAGCGATGCGCCGCTTGACGTCGGTCATTCACCACCTCTCTGAGTCTGATCTGAACACCGCGGAGCCGGTGGATATCCGTAATCTCTTGGCTGTGTCAGCGGTTGGTCCGATGCGCCGCACCAGCCGCACCGGTCGTCCACATCGGCAGGGTCCGGCTGATGAAAGGTTGCCATCGCCTCTCTGCGACGCACCAAAGAATGCGATTTCTGAAACGTCGATCCGCAGGCGGCGCAGATCCATGAAGGATAGTCAGTCATTTGTCTTGTCCACAGTTCGTCGATAACGACTCACGCGCTCAAGGCCGAGAAACTCCAGGATTTTCCCCTGTGGCTCCCGAGCGCCCGCGAGTGTGCTGTTTAAGAACGGCAACGAAACCCCGATCTGGACCGCAAGTTCGCGCTGCGAAAGCGGCTTCCCTGGGCGTTTCTTCATCTCGCGCCACAGCATCTCGCGGACGGCCTCGGGGGTAAACTCAATCATTCGGTGACTCGCTCACAGGTAAAGCTCGTCAGCATCGCGCCGTTGCCGACGGGGTAGAAATTCCGGTACAGCGCGCGCTTTCGGTAGCCCGGAATCCGCAAGCGTCGGATGAAGCGCTTGAGTTCGCGGCGCTGCTCGAGCGTGCCGTAGA
>DAHVQK010000018.1 GCA_027317845.1 Gammaproteobacteria bacterium | reverse complement strand
CCCGGGCCGCTGCAGGTTGCGATGGCGTTTTAACTTGGACAGCATAGGGGGCCTGGACTTGAACCTGGTGAAAACCCCGTCCAATTACTCGGGAAAAACCGCAGTCACCAGGCCGGATTCAGCCCAATTTGGACAGCAGTGGTCTGGGCTATACTTTCTCTCGACAAGTCGCCCCTGTGCGCTGAACCGGCTCCGTATGGAGTGCTTGCCGCGGGAAACCCCCGGCTAAGGCGCAGGATCGTACGAACTGCCCCGCTGCGCGCGGGGTAGTTCGTTTCTGGCTATCCGGAATGCCAGACGGCCCGCCTCGATTTTCCCCTTCTCGCCGGCTGGTCGAGTTTTTCCGCGCTGCTACCTAGAGACAGCTAGGTCCTTAACCAGCAGGAGAATCATGCGGCAGTATCTCGACACTCTACGGCTCGTGCTCGAGGAGGGCACCTGGCTCGAAAGCCGCACCGGCATCCGGCGGATCAGCTTCCCCGGGGTGTCCATGCGGTTCGATTTGGCGAAAGGCTTCCCGGCCGTCACGACGCGCAAGCTCGCGTTCCAGTCGGCGCTCGGCGAACTCTGCGCGTTCCTCCGCGGCTCAACATCGGCCGCGCAATTCCGGGCCCTGGGCTCGCGCGTGTGGGATAAAAATGCGAACGAGAACCAGGCTTGGCTCGATAACCCCTACCGGGGCGGCGAGGACGAGCTCGGCCCGATCTACGGGGCGCAGTGGCGGGCCTGGGATGCGTACAAGGTGCTTCGGGCCGGCGATAGCGCGAAAGTGGCCGACGCGGTGCGCCGCGGCTATAGGAGCTTGGCGTACTTCGACAACCACGAGGGGGTCGGCCTCGGGGGCGAGCCGCACGAAGCCGTGGGGGTGTACCACCGCAAGATCGATCAGCTCCGTGAGTGCCTCGATACGATCATGTCCAACCCGGACGACCGGCGCATTCTCTTTCACGCATGGAACCCCGCGCAGCTCGATGAGATGGCGTTGCCGCCATGCCATCTGCTGTACCAGTTCCTGCCGAACTCGGTGCGGCGGGAGCTCTCGATGAGCCTTTACATCCGATCGAACGACCTCGGCCTCGGGGCGAGTTGGAATCTGTGCGAAGGGGCCGCGCTGCTCTCGCTCGTGGCCCGTCTCACCGGATACACGCCTCGGTGGCTCGTGTACTTCGTCGGCGATGCGCACATCTACGAGAACCAGATGGAGATGGTCGAGGCGATGCTGGAACGTGAGCCGTACCCGGCGCCGCGCCTCGTGATCGATGATCGGGTGCCCGACTACCGCGCAACCGGTCTCTACGCTCCCGAGTGGCTCGATCGAGTGAAGCCGAGCGACTTTCGTCTCGAGGGCTACCGGCACCATGCGCCGCTCACTGCGGCCATGGCGGTATAGGGGCCGCTGCGATGAAGCTCAGCGAGGCGCTGTCCTTTCTCGAGCGCATCCGCTTGCGCGGGGGCGACCCGGAACTCCTGGTGATGGTCCAGAGCGAGGGTGGCCTCGGCGGCACTCCCGCGGTCGCGGTCACAGGGATCCATGCGGGGTTCGACTGGGACAGCGGCAAGGTGCTGATCAGCACCGCCAGCGCGCTGACCGGGCTCTCGGCCGAGGACGTCGAGGCGATCCGCACCAGCGTGCGCCAGGGCAGCTCCTGGCATGCCTACCAGGCGAACAAGCAGCTGCGCGAGAGAATCGCGGAACTCGAACGGCAGCTTTCTGAAGCTGCCGGCCCGAAGTAATAGCACCCCCGGCCGAGCGCCGGGGGTTTTTTATCCCTGCCGCGCGGGCCGATTCCTCAGGGCTTTCCCCCGCACCGCTCCCTATAGACCTGCAGGTCATTAAAAAAGGTCATAGGAGAGTGCATTGCAGACATCTCAGTCTGTACGCCAAGGGTCATTCGTGGCGGACATGTGGCTGCCCGGATTCGGTCCCGGTGAAGATCCACTGAAGGGCCTCGGCTCGATCGAGACGAGTGAGAGCGTGCCGGTGCTGGCCGCCCCGGTGCCCGAGCGGGATTCCCCGCGCGGCATTTGGGAGCGACTGGATCGGACGGTCTTCTCCGACCTCAACGGCGAGGTGACGAAGTATCTAGCAAACGTGAAGGCCATCGCTCTCGTGCGCGAGCTCGAGGCGGCCGGCCGCACACCGACGGCGGACGAGCGGCGCACGCTCAACCGCTACACCGGATGGGGAGGGCTCCCCAACGCGTTCAACGAGGAGCAATCCGATGCCGCCTGGGCGGGCAG
>DAHVQK010000146.1 GCA_027317845.1 Gammaproteobacteria bacterium | reverse complement strand
CGCCCCTCGAGGGGCGAACCCCGCAAGTCCCGCGCGCAAGCGCGCTACAGATTGTCCAATGCCTTCTGGAAGCGATTGGCGTGCGAGCGCTCGGCCTTGGCGAGCGTCTCGAACCAATCGGCGATCTCGTTGAAGCCTTCTTCCCGGGCCGCCTTGGCCATGCCCGGGTACATGTCGGTGTACTCGTGGGTCTCCCCCGCGATCGCCGCTTTCAGATTGAGCTTGGTGTCGCCGATCGGCAGTCCCGTCGCCGGGTCGCCGACCGCCTCGAGGTACTCGAGATGACCGTGCGCATGGCCGGTCTCGCCTTCGGCCGTGGAGCGAAAAACCGCCGACACGTCGTTGAAGCCTTCGACGTCCGCTTTGGCCGCGAAATACAGGTACCGGCGATTGGCCTGGGACTCGCCCGCGAACGCGTCCTTCAGGTTCTTTTCGGTCTTGCTGCCTTTGAGGTTCATGCCGCTCTCCAATTTAGACTGGTTCTAACTGGAACCAAGACTTTAAGCGTGCTTGCCGAGCGCGTCAATGGTAATTGACCGCATTGCACGGTCCCGTATAAGGTCGTGGGCTGTGATTCTATCCGGCGCGACGCGCCGCATCATGGACGGGTTCGCGCAGCGGGCCCCGTAAATCCCGGCCGCAGGCCGTGGGGAGATATCTGGCTTGGCGGATCATCCGCGGTCCCCCGACTTTGAGCAGGCGCTCTCGGAGCTCGAATCCCTCGTCGAGCGGCTGGAGCGTGGCGACTTGCCGCTCGAGGAGGCGTTGAGCACGTTCGAGCGTGGCGTAGAGCTGACGCGACACTGCCAGAGCTCCCTCAAAGCCGCCCAGCAGCGGGTCGAAATCCTCCTCAAGCGCAATGGCCAGCCTGAAACCGAGCCATTCGCCACGACCGACGGACCGCAGCCTCCGGAGTCCCCGGCCCAGTAACCCCTTGTATCCCTTTGTTGCAGATGCGCAACAGAAGGATCGTGATCCGTCTCGCCGTGTACACTGCCGCCCAATGAGCGCCCCGCACAACTACCCCTTGCTCGAAGCAATCGACCTCCCCTCCGACCTGCGCAAGCTCCCGGAGGCGCAACTGCCGGTCCTCGCCGGGGAGCTTCGCCAGTTCCTCATCCACACCGTCAGCACGCGAGGCGGGCATTTCGCCGCCGGTCTGGGCACGGTGGAACTGACGATCGCCCTGCACTATGTCTTCGACACACCCCACGACCGGCTGGTGTGGGACGTCGGCCACCAGGCCTATCCTCACAAGGTGCTGACGGGCCGGCGCGAGCACCTGCACACCATCAAGCAGCACGGGGGACTCGCACCCTTTCCAACGCGCACGGAGAGCGAGTACGACACGTTCGGTGTCGGTCACTCCAGCACCTCCATCAGTGCCGCCTTGGGGATGGCCATCGCCGCCGCCCGCCAGGAGACGCACCGCCGCGTGGTGGCCGTCATCGGCGATGGCGCCATGACCGCGGGCATGGCCTTCGAGGCGCTGAACCACGCGGGCTCGCTCCCCAACGATCTGCTCGTGATCCTGAACGACAACGACATGTCGATCTCGGAGAACGTCGGGGCGCTGTCGAACTATTTCGCCTCGGCGCTCTCGGGGCGCATCTACGCCCATTTGCGTGAGGGCGGCAAGAAGGTGCTGCGCCAGATGCCCACGGTGTGGGAGCTCGCGCGCCGCTCCGAGGAACATCTGAAGGGCATGGTGTTGCCCGGAACGCTGTTCGAGGAGCTCGGTTTCAATTACATCGGTCCCCTGGACGGTCATGATGTGCGTGCGCTGGTCGGAACATTGCGCAACGTACGCAAGCTCCACGGGCCACAGTTCCTGCACGTCGTGACGCGCAAGGGCAAAGGCTATGCCCCCGCGGAGGCGGACCCGATCAAGTGGCACGGCCCGGGTCCGTTCGATCCCGCGAGCGGCACCCTGATCAAGGGAGCCCCTTCCGGCCCCTCCTATTCGCAGATCTTCGGCCAATGGCTGTGCGATATCGCCGCGCAGGATGAGCGCATCATCGGCATTACGCCCGCGATGCGCGAAGGCTCGGATCTGGTCGATTTCTCCAAGCGCTTCCCGGATCGGTACTTCGATGTCGCCATCGCCGAGCAGCACGCCGTCACCTTCGCCGCGGGCCTCGCCACGGAGGGCCTGAAGCCGGTCGTCGCGATCTATTCGACTTTCCTGCAGCGCGCCTACGACCAGCTGATCCACGATGTGGCGCTGCAGAATCTGCCGGTCGTATTCGCCCTCGACCGGGCGGGCCTGGTCGGCTCGGATGGCGCCACGCACCAAGGCAGCTACGACCTGTCGTTTCTGCGCTGCATTCCCAACCTCGTCATCATGGCGCCCGCCGACGAGAACGAGTGCCGCCAGATGCTCTATACGGCCACCACGCTCGACAGCCCCTCCGCAGTGCGTTATCCGCGCGGCAGCGGGCCAGGCGTGGCGCTCGAGAAGGACTTCCGCGCGCTGCCCCTCGGCAAGGCGCAGATCATGCGCGAGGGGCGCTGTGGCCTGGCGCTGCTCGCCTTCGGTCCCCTGGTGGAGAGCGCCCTGCGTATCGGGGAGCGCCTGGACGCCACTGTGGTCAACATGCGCTTCGTGAAGCCGCTCGATGAGGCGCTGGTGATCGAGCTGGCCACGCGGCACCGCGCCCTCGTCACCCTGGAAGAGAATGCCGTCGCCGGCGGAGCCGGCTCGGCCATTGCAGAGGTCCTGTGCGCCGAGGGGCTGGCCCCTGCGCTGCTGCAGATCGGCATCCCGGACCGCTTCATCGAGCACGGCTCGCGCGAGTCCTGTCTGGCCGCCGCGGGCCTGGACACCGCCAGTCTCATCGCGAGCGTCGAGCACTGGTGGTCGCTTCAGGCCCCCGAGCGCGTCCGCTCGGTCGGCGGCGCCTAGCCCGGAAACGGTCCCGGGCTCGAGCGAGGAAGCCGGACGGTGACACGGGTTTGGCAAGCCCTTCTCCCGTTCGGTATAGGTGAAACACTCCGCGATCCTGTACGCTATCCGGCATGAGTTCTCCGACCAGTACGGCCAAGGCGGCGCGCACGGTTCTCGCCGAAGTCGAGGACGTTCAGTCGCGGGCCGATACCCGCCATCTGCCGATCAATAAGGTCGGCATCAAGGACATCAGCCATCCGGTCCGGGTGAAGGACCGCTCGGCCGGAGAGCAGCACACAATTGCGACGTTCAACATGTACGTCAGCCTCCCCCACAACTTCAAGGGGACGCACATGTCACGCTTCGTCGAGATCCTGCATGCCGAGCGCGAAATTTCCGTGGAGTCGTTCCGCGGCATGCTCGAGAGCATGACGGAGCGGCTCGAGGCCGACGTCGGGCACATCGAGATGACCTTCCCGTTCTTCATCATGAAGCGCGCACCGGTCACGGGCGTGGAGAGCCTGATGGACTATCGGGCCAGCCTGATCGGGGAACGGCGGGATGGCCAGACGGAAATGTGGGTGCGGGTGGTGGTGCCGGTCACCAGCCTCTGCCCCTGCTCGAAGAAGATCTCCTCCTACGGAGCGCACAACCAGCGCTCCCATGTCACGATCTCCGCGAAGCTGCGTCACCACATCTGGATCGAGGAGCTCATCGAGGTCGCCGAGAGCGAGGCATCCTGCGAGCTGTACGGGATCCTCAAGCGGCCCGATGAGAAATTCGTCACCGAGCGCGCTTACGACAACCCGAAGTTCGTCGAGGACATGGTGCGCGACGTTGCGACACGGCTCAATGCCGATGACCGGATCGCCGCCTACGTCGTGGAGTCGGAGAACTTCGAGTCCATTCACAATCATTCGGCATACGCGCTCATCGAGCGAGATAAGGACGCCTGACCCGCCTCAGGTCCGGGCGGCGGGGAAATCCACCACGACGCGCAGGCCCGGATCATTGTTTTCCAGGGTGAGCTGCGCACGATGCAGCCGTGCGATGGCCGCAACCAGCGACAGTCCCAGCCCGCCACCGCTGCCCTCCCTTTGGCCGATACGCGCGAAGGGCTGACCAGCACGCGAGCGCTCCTCGAGCGGCATACCCGGACCGTTGTCGCTCACCGTCAGGCGGATGCCATCGTGGAGCCGCCGCACCCCGACCTCGATCCGACCGTCCGCAGGCACGTACTTCAGGGCGTTCTCCACCAGATTGGTGATCAACTGCGCGAGCAGCTGCCGATTCCCGAGGACGCCCACTCCCGGGTCCGTATTCCCGGTGAGCGTCTGCCCGCGCTCTCGCGCCACGGGCTCGAACAGCTCCACCAGCTCGGCGGCGAGCTCCGAGAGATCCACGGACACCACCGAGGCGAGCGGCGCGCCGGACTCGGCGAGCGCAATCTGCAGCAGCGTCGCCAGCGTGCGCTGCAGGCGATCGACCTCCTTCAGCGACGACTCCACCGGCTCGCGTATCCCGGGCTCGAGACCCGGCAGGCGCAGCACCGCGTCCATGCGCGTGCGCAGCCGGTGTAATGGCGCGCGCAGATCGTGCGCCACGCTGTCAAAAGTCGCGCGCAGGGTCCGCGTCTGCTCCTCCAGCCTGTCGAGCACATGATTGACCGAGACCGCGAGCGCATCGAACTCGTCACTGGCGCCGCCCACCGGCAGACGGTGTCCCAGCTCCCCCGCCATGATGCGCACGCAGGTTTCCGTGACATCGCCGAGACGCCTCGTCAGGCGGAAGCTGAATGCGAATCCCGCGACGGCCGCCACCGCAATCGAAAGACCCATGCCCCAGAGGGTCGCGATCTGAAAGATGCGCGAGTAGCGCCGATCCTGCGACATGTCGGTGCCGACGAGCAGCCAGTCCCCATTGGGGAGCCTGCGCACGCCGGCTCGCACCGGATGCACCGAGCGCTGCCCGGGCTCGATCGATTCGATGCGAAACTCGGGCCATCGCTCCGCCGGCGCGCCATCGAACGGCCAGTTGGTCACGTTGCCCGCGAGGCGGGTAAACGAGGGGCCGGCGAGCATGTATACCGCGCCGATACGACCCCAGCTGTCGATGCGCACGTTGATCTCATCGGTGACACCCGGGATGCCCCGCCGGACGTACTGGTTCTCGAGGCTGTCGAGCTCGGTATCGATGATCAGGTCGGTATTGCCCTGGATGATGCTCTGGGTGAGCAGGTAGGTACTGCCGAGCGTCACGCCCACCGCCAGGGTGACGAGAAAGGTGTAGCCCATCGACATGCGGAAAGCCGTGGTATGGAAGAGATCCCTCCCCCAGGGCTTCCTCACGACTCCTCCCTCAGCACGTATCCCGAGCCACGCACCGTATGGATGAGCGGGCGGTCCGATCCGCGGTCGACCGCCTGGCGCAGGCGGCTGATGTGCACATCGACCAGATTGCTCTGCGGGTCGAAGTGCAGATCCCACACGCCCTCGAGCAACATGGTGCGGGTGACCACCTGCCCGGCGCGGCGCATCAGGAACTCGAGCAGCCTCAGCTCGCGCGAGGTCAGATCGATCTCGCGTCCCCCTCGGGTCACGCGCCGCTCGAGCAGATCGAATTCGAGGTCCGCCACCTTCAGGCGCGTCGTCCCGGCGCCGCTTGCGTGGCGGCGCAGCAGCGCCTCGATGCGCGCCAGCAGCTCATCGAACGCGAAGGGTTTGGTGAGGTAGTCATCGCCGCCCGCCTTCAGGCCACGGATGCGATCATCCACCGTGCCGAGGGCGCTCAACACCAGCACCGGAGTGGTGAGGCCGGCTCCGCGCAGATGTCGAATGATGGCGAGGCCATCGAGATGCGGCAGCATCCGGTCGGTGACGATGAGGTCGAATCGTCCGGCGAGCGCCCGCGCGAGCCCCTCCTGGCCGCTGGCGACGTGATCGACCGTGTAGCCGCTGTCGCGCAGTCCCTTGATGAGAAACCTGGCGGCCTCGATATCGTCCTCTATGAGCAGGATGTGCACGGAGGGCAAGCGTACATGATCTACGCGCCGCGCGCGGGACTTAGGGGCTTGTCGCGAAGCTACTCGGCGCCCTGCAGCCGCCCGATGAGGGTGCGCAGGAACACCCGGTTGAACCGCAGCTGACAGGACATCGAGACCTGCTCGAGCTGCGTGGCGCTTACCTTGAGCACCGTCACCACGCTGTCGGCGCGGACCGTGGCGGTGCGCTTCGCTCCGGGAATGTAGCTCGCCTCGCCGAAGCAGTCGCCCGTCCCGAGGGCGGCGATCCGCCGTCCGTGACGCTCGACGACACACTGGCCGGAGACGAGGACATAGAAGCGGTCATCGAGATCCCCCTCTCGGATGATCTCCTCGCCCTGGGCATAGTTCTGCCAGAGGCTTGCGCGCAGCACCTCGCGCACTTCGACGTGCGAGAACTCGTGAAAGAACTTCAGGCGCCGCAGCACGCCGAACTGCTCCTGCAGATCGAGGTGGGTGTTGCTCTGGCGCAGGCGCTGGTGGACTCGGGCGAGCTCGGCGGCCAGCTCGAGTCCGCTGCGCTGGCGCTTGTCCGGGTCCTTCTGCAGCGCCGTGACGACCACGTTCTCCAGCTCCTCGGACACCCCCGCCCGCAGCTTGTGGATCGGCGGCGGGGTGGCGTACACGATCTGGTGGAGAAGCTTGTGCAGGTTGCCCGCGCGGAAGGGACGCGAGCCGGTGAGCAGCTCGTACATGACCGCCCCGAGGGAGTAGATGTCCGAGCGGGGCGTGAGATCGAGACTCTGGACCTGCTCGGGCGACATGTAAGAGGGGCTGCCGGCAATCCCCTCGATCCGGGAAATGTCGGCATCGGAGACCAGCGCGATGCCGAAATCGATGATGCGCACCTCGCCATCCTGCGTCAGCAGGATGTTCGAAGGCTTGATGTCCCGATGGATCACTCCGCGCGTGTGCGCGTAATGCAGCGCCTTCGCGCATTTGAAAACGATCTCGATGACATCATCGAGCGGCAGCAGATTGTCCGGGCGGCAGTACGTGGACAGGGTCCGCGCGTGATGAACGTACTCGGTGACGATGTAGCAACGGCCGTTCTCCTCGCCGGCATCGAAGATGGGCAGCACATACGGGTGCTGCAGCATGCCGACCAGGTGGGCTTCGGACAGGAACATCTTGCGGGCGGAACGCGAGCGTTGGGCGTCCGCGCCCGAATCGAGGTTGTATACCTTGATCGCGACATCACGCCCGTAGTAGGCGTCATGAGAAAGGTAGACCACGCCGGTGCTGCCGCGGCCGACCTCCTTGATCACCTCGTACTTTCCGATCCGCGCCGGGGCGCCTCGCGCGCCGGATTGCGAAGACGCGGCAGATCCTGAGGCTTGGGACATGTCTCGCAAGGGGTTGTGGGGTATACGCCAGGATACGACGCGCGTGCGCGGTCCGGCTGTGATGCGCCCCAAGGATTGACGGCGGAGCGCCCGCGGCGATTTCACTTAACCGTGAGCGCCGCCTTCGCTTCCCCGGACGAAGTGCTCGTATCCGGCATGCGCAAAGGCCATCGGCTCGCCATCGCGCATGACCTCCGTCCCTGGGGTTGCGCGCAGCGTGCCGATACGGGTGTAGCCCCACCGCTGCGGCGGCAATTGCGTGAGCAACCGCTCGAGGCTCCCGGGACGTACGCTGAAACACAGCTCGTAGTCATCGCCACCGGTCAATGCGAGCTCGCGGGCCCGCTCGGGTCCCACCGCCTCGAGCAAGGCCTGCGACACGGGCAGGTCGGCATAGACGATGTCCGCGCCACAGCCGCTGGCGGCCGCCATCTTGGCGGCATCCCCCAGCAGTCCGTCCGACACATCGATGCAGGCGTCTGCGTATCCGCGCAGGACGCTGCCGAGCGCCACCCGCGGCGTGGGGTACAGAAATCGTTCGCGCAGATACTCCGCCCGAGCGGGCGCCGGGAGTCTCCCCTGCTCGAGTGCAAGACCCGCCGCGGCGTCCCCGGGCGTTCCCGACACGAACAGCGCATCCCCCGGCTGGCCGCCCGAGCGCAGCAACGCCGGTCCCTGAAGGTGCCCCAGGATCTGCACCGTGACGCAAAGCGGCCCACGCGTCGTGTCCCCTCCGACGAGCGCCACCTCGTGCAGGCGCGCCAGCTCGGCGAATCCCGAGGCGAACTCCGCCAGCCACGCCTCATCGGCCTCGGGCAAGGTCAAGGCCAACAAGGCCCAGGCGGGACGCGCGCCCATGGCGGCGAGATCGCTCAGATTGACGGCGAGCGCACGGTGACCCACGGAAGCTGGGGGGCACCCGCGGGGGAAATGCACGCCCTCGACCAGGGTATCCATCGCGGCGACCAGACGCTGTCCGGGGGGGCACTCGAGCACGGCGGCGTCATCGCCCACACCGAGCTCGACATCCTCGCGCCGCACGCCACAGCCGCGGAAATACCGCTCGATCAGGTCAAATTCCGACAGCGGCATGCCGGCCGGCCCCTCTCAAGCATCAATGCTCGTCGGGACGCAGCGCGCGCGCCGCGCGATCCAACACCGCATTGACGTATTTGTGTCCGTCGGTCGCCCCAAAGCGCTTGGCGAGCGTCACCGCCTCGTTGATCGCGACACGGTAAGGCACATCCAGGCGGCTGCGCAGCTCGTAGAGGCCGATCAGCAGGATCGCGTGCTCGATGGGATCGAGTTGCCCCGGCGGGCGATCCATCCACGAGCGGAGCTGCTCATCGAGCACCGCATGCGAGCGCGAGATGGCCTCGACCAGCTCGCGAAAATACTCGTGGTCGGCGCGCGGCATGTCCTCGGCGCCGGAGAACTCCTGCACCAGGTCCTGCCAGGGACACTCGTTGATCTGCCAGCGATAGAGCGCCTGCAGCGCGAGCTTGCGCGCCAGGGAACGCTGACGGGAGAACTCGCGGGAGGAAAGCTGCGCGGCCGTCATGATCCCAGCCGCGCCATGAGTCCCGCCATCTCGAGCGCCGCCTCCATCGCCTCCCCGCCCTTGTTGCCGGCGCTCACCGCCGCACGCTCGATCGCCTGCTCCACCGTGTCCACGGTGAGCACCCCGAAAATGACCGGCACGCCGGTATCGAGGCCGACCTGCTGCAACCCGCGGGCGCACTCGTTCGAGATGTACTCGAAGTGCGGCGTGCCGCCGCGGATGACACAGCCGAGTGCCACCACCGCATCGTAGCGCCCAGCGCCGGCGAGCCTGCGCGCGGCGACCGGCAGCTCGAAAGCCCCGGGGACGCGGGCAATGAGCAGATCCTCCGCGGCGCCGCCGCGCTCCAGCCAGGCGCTCGTGGCCCCCTTGAGGAGGCTCGAGACGATGAAATCATTGAAACGGGCCGCAACGATCGCGACCTTGCGGCCGCGCGCGACAACCTCCCCTTCCAGCGTGCGTGGCGCGCTCAAGCATCCTCTCCAACATAACTGTCGATCTCCAGACCGAACGCGGCAATGCCGTGTATCTGCTTAGGTGCCGACAACACGCGCATGCGCTTCACACCCAGGTCCTTCAGGATCTGCGCGCCGATGCCGAAGGTCTTGAGCACTTCACTGCGCTGTGCCGCCGGTACGGCGCCGCAGGCGCCACTGGGGTCGGCGCCCCCCGGTGAGGCGAGCGCCCGCACCGATCCGAGCAGATCTCCGGAGGACTCCCGGTCGCGCAGAATGACGATCACGCCATTGCCGGCGCTCGCCACGCGCTCCATGGCGTCCCGCAACGTCCAGGCGCGCGGATCGGCCCGGATGCCGAGCAGGTCGCGCAAGGGATCGGCCACGTGGACGCGCACCAGGGGCGAGGCCTGATCGAGGCAGCCCTTGGCGAGCGCGAGATGCACCTCCTGGCTCACCCGGTCCTCGTAGGCGAAGAGGCGAAATTCCCCGAGCTCGGTCTGCACGGTCTGCTCGGACACGCGCTCGATCGAGCGCTCGTTGCGCAGGCGGTGGCGGATCAGGTCGGCGATCGTACCGATCTTCAATCCGTGGCGCTGCGCGAACGTCTGCAGGTCGGGCCGGCGAGCCATCGAACCGTCCTCGTTCATGACCTCGCAGATCACTCCGACCGGTTGCAGGCCTGCGAGACGGCACAGATCGACGGCGGCCTCGGTATGACCGGTACGGACTAGCACCCCGCCCCGGCGTGCGCGCAGCGGAAAGATATGCCCGGGCCGGGCGAAATCGGCAGCCTTGGCGTTCGCATCGGCCAGCGCGCGAATCGTCGCCGCGCGGTCGCCCGAGGAGACTCCGGTCGTGGTCCCCGACATCAGGTCGACCGAGACAGTGAATGCGGTTCGATGCGATTCGCTGTTTTTCTCGACCATTTGAGGAAGATCGAGGCTCAGTAACCGATTTTCCTCCATGGGAACGCAAATGATCCCGCTGGCGTGGCGAATCATGAACGCCACGGCCTCCGGAGTGGCACGCTCGGCCGCCATGATGAGGTCCCCCTCGTTCTCGCGATCCTCATCGTCCATGATGATGACCATCCGGCCCGCCTTCAGATCCTCGAGGATCTCCTCGACGGTATTGAGGTCCGCGGACCGCTCCGGAGGAGCCTTGCCGGAGAGGGGAAGTACTTTGGACATGGGAAACGCCTGGTGCGTGGGGCCTACTAGTATACCTGGGGGGGCGTCCGATCGGCCCCAGTACACGCCCTTGCGGCGGGCGGCGGCATGCACCGCCCGACCTCCCGCCTCCTCTGCCCGGGGTGCCAGGGAGCGTGACCGGCCTGACCCATCAGGCCCTGGCCGTTGACCTTGACCGCGTTGGGATTGCTCAGGACCTCGAGCACGACGCGCTGCTTCTCAGCACCTCCGGCAGCCGTTCGGTTGCCGGCGATCGGCTCGTGCGGACCATAACCTCGCGTCATCGGCAGCGTTGACGCGGCAAGTGCTACTGATGTGCCCGCGCAGCGGCCGCGCGCAGTGCGGGCGCGGGCAGACCGAGATACCCGCCTGCGGGAATCCGTGCTTGACCGCGGCTGCTCAGGATGAAGCGGATGAACCGCCCGGCCTCGGCGCCGATGGCCTTGGAGTTGAAGTACGCGTAGACGGTCCGCTCGAGCGGGTAGCGGTCCTCGCGCAGGCTCCTGACAGTCGGCCGGCGATACGGCCCAGATGGGCTACGCGCCAGCGCGAGCGCCCTCACCGGCGATCCGTTGCGCGGCAGCGCAGTGATCGCGAGACCGAAGGGATCTCGGCTCAGAGCACGAAGAATCCGGGCATGGCCGCCGCGCGCGCCGAGCTCGAACACATGCGACCACTCGAGCAACCCGGTGCCGCCGAGCACCGTGTCCCGGAAGAACCGCCCCGTGCCGCTGTCGCTGTCGGCCATGTACACATCGATCCGGTGCGCGGCCAGCGGACCCTCGGACCCGAGCTGCCCCCAGGTGCGCACACGCCCCACCCCCGGCGGCGGATGCGCATCGAGCAAGCCCTGAAGCTGTGCAAAATCGATTCGCCGCAACGGATTGTCATTGCGCACCAACACAGCGAGCGCCGGTGATTTTCCCATCGTGGCGCGACTGCCCAGAAGAATCGGCACGCGCGCCGGGGCATGGCGGAAAACCCATTCGAAGGCCTTGATTTCGCTATCCGTTGCCGCCCTTCCCATGAGGGCCACATCCGCCCGCCCCGTGTACAGTCCCGCCATGGCGGTGTCGCTACCGCTCATGTGCAGCTCGACTCGCGCGCGCCGATGGATCGCCTCGAAACCCCTCGCCCAGCCTCGCGCCTGCGCCGCGAGCAGTGGATTGCCCCACACCCGCAAGGTGTCTCGAGACGCGACGCGCGCGGAGGTCTCCGGTCCTGTTCGCGCACCGCGCCGCCGAGGACGGCGGCCGGAGCGGACACTCATGCGCCCGATGCGTCGCAGCTGGGCGCGGATCTGCCGCCGCCCGAGCGGCAGATAGCCGCTCTGCGCGATCAGCGCCTGTTGTCCCTGGCGGCTCAGAATGAAGCGCAGAAACTCCGCCACCGCCGGATCGAGCGGCCTGCCCGGGGCATGGTCGATGAACGCGGGAATGATGCGAGTCAGTGGATAACTCTGCGTGATCAGGGTCCTCTGCGTCGCCCCGAGAGAGGGACCCGAAGCGCTCCAGGCGAGACGCAGCGCCTTCACTCTGGCGTCGGCGAAGCGGATATTCGAGACAGCGATGCCCGCGGGGTCCCGGGCCAGTGCTTGAAGGATCTGCCGCCCGCGATCGTCCACCGAGCCGGCCGGCCGGGTGAAGGTGACGAACTCGCGGATGTCGGGATTCCACCGATGGCCGCCGCCGAGCACCCTGTGGCGAAAGAACAGCGCGAAATCCTGATTGACCTTCCAGAAGTAAGGATGGATGCGCCGCGCGGACCATGCGCCCTTGAGACCGAGCGCACCCCAGGTGCGAATGGCGGGCGCTCCACGGCTCGGCGCATCGCCGAAGATCCCGGCGAGTTGCGCCACCGTCAGGCGCCGCAGCGGGTTGACGCGATTGACGAACACCATGTGCGCATAATCGAAATAGTTCGTCTCGAGACTGCCGGTGGCGATCTCGATGCGCGTCGGCGGATACCCTCGCTCACGCTCGAAAGCCCTCCTGGCCGCCGGCGAGATCTCCTCGCCGAGGATGGCGAGATTGCCTGCGCCGGTGTACAGCGCGCCGATCGCACTGGCCGTGCCGTACATCCGATTGACGATCCTGACATGGGGCTGATAGCGATGAAAGAGCCGGGCCCAGCGTCGCACGAGAGGACCGAGAAAGTCGTGTTTGGGACTGCCATGTCCCCACAGGCGAACCGTGCCCGCGACCTGGCGCAACGGCCGGTAGGCCGGGAGCGAGGCGACGAGCCGCTCGGCGTACGCGGCGGGCACGGCCGGCTCATCCGGCGCACCCGCCGCATGCGCGGCGACTGCCGCCGCCACGCAGACGGCGGCGCTGAGCGCGCAGGCTCGCCACCGGGGGACGGCCACGCTCATCCGCGATGCCGCCCCGGGCTCAGCGTAGTTTTCGCCACTGCGCCCAGGCCACCTTGGCCGTGAGCGGCAGATACTTTCCATCACGCTCCACCGCCTCCTGACCCTGCCGGCTCACCACGTAGCGCAGGAATTCGCGCACCAGAGGCTTGATCGAGTCATTCTTGCCGTAGTTGGCAAACATGTAGATCTGGCTGTAAAGCGGATAGCTGCGATCGTGGATCGTCTCCAGGGTGTACGGCACGCACTTGCCTCCGGGGTGGCGCGCGATGGCCAGCACTTTCAGCTGCGGCGGGCGCTTGAAGGTCGGGGCGGCAACCCAGCCGATACCGTACCGGTCATGGGCCAGATCACTCTTCAAATTCCGTCCCAGCCTGCCGTTTTTCGTGACGTAATTGGCGTAGATGCGCAGCCGGTCGTTCCATTTGTCGCTGCCCTTCAAGATGAGGTCCGACATCTCGGTGGTCTGGTGATAACGCATGTTGAGTCCAAAGGGATCGATCGGCCTGTCGGCCCACTCGCCGCTGAGACCGAGCTGCCCCCAGGTGCGGATGTTCTGCCGCGAGCTGCGCGCATACTCGGGGTGCCAGCTGGTCCCCTTCCACCCCCCCAGACGCTCGGCGCCGAAAATGCCATCGAGCTGCTGCATGGTGAGGCAGCTCAACGGGTTGCCCCTGTTGACGAGGATCCCGTAGCCCGGCTGCCAGCCGGTCACGTCGTAAGAGCCGGTCGCGGCCGAGATGATGAGCGGATCGCGGTTCTTGTAACGCTCGTACATGAGCTGCTCGGCGAAGGTGATCTTGCGCCCCACCCCGACATCGGCCACGCCGAACACCAGCGAGGGCACGGCCGCGAGCGTCGTCTTCATGTGAAATGCGATGCGCACGCCGGGCTCGTACTTCTGAAACCCTTTTTCCCAGTATTTGCCGAGGTTGCTGTCCTCGATGTAATTGCTCCCCCACATGCGCAACGTTCCGTGCACCTGGCGCTTCGGGTGGTACGAGGGCAGTGCGCTCAGATCCCAGCGCTTGGTGTAGAAAGCCTTCTTCGCCTTGAGCACGACGAACTTCGCGCGCGCCGCCTGCAAAGCGAGTCCGTGCGCCACCTCGTCGGCCTGGGCACGCGCCGGCGGCGCGCCAGGATACACAGAGAGCGCAATCAGCGCGCCCACCACCGCCGCGGCGCGCACCCCTGGGGGCAATCGTGAATTCATATCGGCTGCACCTTTCATATTCGTTCAATGGAATTTATGACGCGGCGGGTCCTCAGACGCGCCCCCGCGGGCGCGCAGCTCGGCCGCGCCGGACATTGACCCCGATAATTTTCTCAGCTGCCGGGACGCCGACGGCGCGAGCACCGGCAGGTAGCCGCGGCCGTAGCGCAATACGTCCCGCTGCCCCTGACGGCTCAACACGAACCTCAGG
>DAHVQK010000137.1 GCA_027317845.1 Gammaproteobacteria bacterium | reverse complement strand
TGCCCGCGCGGAGCCAGTCGGCGTAGCGCGTCGCGACCGCGCTGCTCGCGGTGCAGTCGACGATCACCGTGTGCGGCAGATAATCGACGCGCACATGCTCGATGAAGCGCCCCAGGTCCGCCGCCGTCTCGCTGCGCTCGTACTCAGCCTGCCAGGAGGGCAAGGCGAGGCCGCTATCCGAGAGCAGCATGCGCTTTGAGCCGAGGATGCCCCGTACCCTCAGATCGAGCTGAAACTGCGCCCGCAGCCGCTCGCTCTGCGAGGCGATCTGCTCGAGCAGCACCCGCCCGACCGTCCCCGGACCGATCACGCCGACGGAAATGGTGTTCGGCGAAAGATACAACCCGGCGTGCGCGGCGCGCAGCGCGCGCGTGGCCGAGCGTCCCTCGACAACCACCGAGATATTGCGCTCCGAGGCGCCCTGCGCAATGGCCCGCACATTGACAGCCGCCGTGCCGAGCGCGTTGAACACCTTCGCCGCCACCCCCGGGGTGCCCGCCATGCCATCGCCGACGATGGCGAGGATCGCGAGATCCGGGTCGATCTCGACGTTCTGGATCTGCCCCTCGGCGAGCTCGCGCTCGAAGGCGCGACGGATGACGGCCGCGGCGCGCTCGCCCTGCTCCTGCGGGATGGCGCAGCAGATCGAGTGCTCGGAGCTGCCCTGCGAGATCAGGATGACCGAGATGCCCTCCTCGCGCAGCGCGCCGAACAGCCGGTGCGCGGTGCCCGGCACGCCGATCATGCCGGCGCCCTCGAGGTTGACGAGCGCCACGTGCTCGATGCTCGCGATGCCCTTGACGGGCAGCTTCGAGGTGGGCCGCGCGCAGATGAGGGTGCCGGGCTTATCGGGCGCGAAGGTGTTGCGGATCCAGATCGGTATGCTGTCGCCCACCGCCGGCGCCATGGTCTGCGGATGAATGACCTTGGCGCCGAAATAGGCGAGTTCCATCGCCTCGCTGTACGAGAGCGAATCGATCACCGTGGCATCGGGCACCCGGCGCGGGTCCGCCGACAACACCCCATCGACATCCGTCCAGATGATGATCTCGGAGGCGCGCAGGAGCGCCCCGAAGATCGAGGCGGAAAAATCGCTCCCGTTGCGCCCGAGCGTGGTCTGCACGCCGCGCCGGTCGGATGCGATGAATCCGGTGATGATCAGCGTGCCTTTGAAATCGCGATCGACCAGATCCGCGAGTCGCGATCGCGAGTCCTCCCACTGGACCGCAGGCCCGAGCGGCCCCCACTCGACCACCACCACGCGGCGCGCATCGATCCACTGGACCGGCCCGCGCCGTCCGCCACGCTCTTCCATGAAGCGGTGAAACAGCTTCGTCGACCAGATCTCCCCATAGCCGGCAATCAGGTCGCGCACATTGTCCGCCGCCGAGCGGGTGAGCTTCACGGTCTGCAGGATCCCCTCGAGATCGTGGCAGTCGCGGTCGAAGCCGGCGAGGTAGAGACGCACCGATTCGGGGGTGAGGAGCGATTGGGCGATCCCGGCATGGCGGGCCCTGAGCGAGGCGAGCTCCACGCGATAGCTCTCATCCTGCTCCTCGGCGAGCCTCACCAGCTTGAGCAGCGCATCCGTCACGCCCTTGCAGGCCGAGAGCACCACGCCGAGGCGAGCGGCTGGAGAGCCATCGAGGATGGCCGCCACGCGGCGAAAACAGGCGGCATCGGCGACGCTCGATCCGCCGAACTTGTGCACGACCCAGGGCACGGAATTCGACATGGGAGTGGGAATCACCTGAGGGAAAGCCGTGCGACTCTACTGATCGGCACACCGGGAAGCAACGTGAGGACGCCAAAAAAAGACCTGTCGCACCGCAGCCTAGGTCATGGGTGGGCCGGGCCAGGCGATACGGCATACGGCCATGCATAATTGCGCGTGTGGAATCCTCTCTTGCGCCACTTCTTCCGCTGTTCGAGCGCGAGCGCTCAGCCGGCCGCGCCGTCGCGCTCGGAGTGCTGCTGCACACGACGGGCACGACCTACCGGCGCCCTGGCGCCCTGCTGCTCATCGCCGCAAGCGGCGAGTACGCGGGCCTGCTCGCCGGCGGCTGCCTGGAGGGCGACCTGGCGCAGCATGCCCTCGAGGTGATCGGCACCGGGCGGGCACGCCTGATCACCTACGATCTGCGCAACCCCGACGACCTCATCTGGGGCATGGGTGCCGGCTGCGAAGGCGCGATGCGCATCCTGCTGCTCAGAGTGGGCCCCGAGGAGCGCTGGCAGCCGCTCGTGGCGCTCGCGGGGGCGCTCGCGGCCCACGAGCCCGCCGCCGCCGGCATCGTCGCGGAATCGGCCGATCCCTCGATCCCGCCCGGCACACTGATCCTGACCGGTGCCGGGATCGAGGTCCTGCCCGCCTCGGCCCGCGAGAGGCTGCTTCAGCCCGAACTCACCGAGGCGGTGCGGGAGGCTCGCCACGCGAGCGCTCCTGGCTGGTTCAAAACCCGGGGCTGCCAAGTGCTCCTGCTGCCGCTGTCGCTCCCGCCGAGACTGCTGCTGCTCGGGGGCGGACCCGATGCCCAGCCGGTGGCCGACTTTGCCGCCCGGCTTCACTGGAAGGTCACGGTGGCCGACCACCGGCCGGGCTACGCCGTGCCCGGCCGATTCCCCTTGGCCGAGCGGGTGATCCTCACCCGACCCGAGGCGCTGTCTCGGGACGTGGAGCTGGCCCGATTCACCGCGGCGGTGGTCATGAGCCACCACCTGCCCACGGATCTTCAGTACCTGCGGGCGCTGTGCCTGAGCACCCCGGCCTACATCGGTTTGCTCGGCCCCCCGGCGCGCCGCGAGAAACTTCTGGCCGAGCTCGGGACCGAGGCCGTGCGGCTGCGGGAGCGGCTGCGCGCCCCGGTGGGTCTGAACCTCGGCGGTCGCTCGCCGGAGGCCATTGCGCTCGCCATCGTGGCGGAGATTCTGGCGTTTGTGCACAAACCCTTACCCTTACAATGAGTCCCCATGAACGAGATCGAACTCATCCGTGCCCAGTTGCTCGCCGAACGCACCCACGCTTCCGAGGTTGCCCACGCCTGCGTGGCGGCCATCAGCGCCGGGCGGCCGGTGGGGGCCGATGAGGCGCGCGCGTTTCGCGACACGTGCGTGAGCTACCTCGTGTGGGTGCTAACGCGTTTCGAGCAACGCGATCAGTTGCTCGCCGAGCACCTGCAAGCCCTCTCCGGTGGCTCGCATGAGGACACTCTGCCGACCGGGCTCATCGAGGTCGCCGCACGCGCAGGCACGAGCCGCGAGGCGCTCGCGAAGCTCGAGGCCGCGCTCCGGGCGGCCGATCCGGATATCGCCCGCGCCGCATGGCAGGAATTCGCGAGGTTCTTCCATGCCGCCTGGAGTGAGCGGCGGGTTGCGATCGAGCGGCAGTTGACTCAGCTCACCGGCGTGGCCAGCTGGCGCGCCGTGTGCGCCGTCGATGCCGACTCCATCCTCGAGGAGCGCAGCCGCCATGACCGCGTCCTCGCGCGTCTTCCCGCGGGCGTCACGCTGCACGGCCCGCCGGCATGAGCTTCGAGTCCCGCGAGGTTCTGCACGCCATCGTGCTGGCCGCGGGCGCCTCGAGCCGCTTCGGTTCGATCAAACAGCGTGCACTCCTCGAGGGGCAGCCACTTCTCAACACGCTGGTGGAGAGAGCCGGGGAAGTCGCCGATGAGGTCCTGGTCGTGCTCGGTGCGCACGCCGCGCAACTCGCGCCCATGCTCGCCCCCACCGGCGCATCCGTAGTCCTCAATCGCGGCTGGGAGGAAGGTCTCGCGAGCTCCATTCGCTCGGGGATCGCGCGCCTGCCTGGCTCGTGCGCCGGCGTCCTGTTGCTCCTGGCCGATCAGGCGCGGGTCACCGTGGAGGATCTGCGGCGCCTCGGCGCGGCCTGGCTCCGCCAGCCCGATTCGATCGTCGCGGCGCGCTTTGGGGCCATCACCGGCGCGCCGGTCATCTTCCCGCGCTGTGTCTTTCCCGATCTCACCGAGCTTCGCGGGGACGTGGGTGCCCGGCGAGTCATCGAGCGTCACCTCAGCCGGGTGACCGCCATACCGATGCCGAACGCGGCGTTCGACCTCGATACGCCGCAAGATCTCGCCGCGCTCTCGGCTCCCGCCACGCCGCCAGTGCCCTAGCGCGACCGATCAACAGGTCTCCCCGCTCCCGGCCCTGGGGTGCGGGAAGTGGTCCGACTCGTCCTCGTCCTGCCGGGGCGCAAGGCAGGCGAAGTCCTTCTCCACCGCAAAACGCAGCTCGCCCGATGCGGTCGGTTGAGCACCGCTCAGCGTGACCAGATCCGTGCCGCACCAGTGCGCCACGAGCTTCTCTGGAATGCGGATTTCGATGAGATTATTCTCGTAAGATGATGATATTTCGTCTAATTTTACATCAGCACTCACCCGATAGGTAAGTCGTGCTCCCCCGGGAAACGTGATCGCATCGGCGACCTCGCCCTGCTCGAGGAGGGTCCGTACCTCGCCCTGTGACAGGCGCAACCGCAGCGAGCTGCCCCGAATTCTCAGTTTCACGGCCTGCTCCTCGTGTCATTCACGCTTGCAAGGATACGCTGCGCCTGCAGCCAGTGGGGCCGGTCGATCATCTGCCCATCGAGCTGCGTCACGCCCGCACCGGCTGCGCCCTGGAACGCCCGCACCACACGATGGGCCCACTGCACCTCGGCTTCCGTCGGGGTGAAAACCTCGTTGATCACCGGAATCTGATCGGGGTGGATCGCGAGCTTGCCGGTGAAGCCATCGCCTCGCGCCTCATCGGACTCGCGCCGCAAGCCTTCGGCGTTGCGGAATTCGGTATACACCCCATCGATCGCCGCGACGCCGATGGCGGCGGCGGCGAGCAGGCAGCCGGTGCGGGCCAGCTGAAAGGTCGGCCGCAGCATCCCGGCGGCATCGAACTTGACGCGCGCGCCGACGGCGGCCGACAGATCCTCCATCCCCCACGTCAACCCCGTCAGGCGCCGCGCCGAGCTCGTGTGAGCGGCCGCGGCGCGCGCGTAGCCCGGAAGCGCGAGCAGTCCCGCGGGCGTCTCGGTCGCGATCACCAGGAGCGGCGTCGAACCGACCAGCAGCCCCTGCCCGGCCTCGAGCGCCTCGAGCGAGCGCGCCACCCGCTCGATGTCCTCGTAGGCGTCGACCTTGGGCAACACGATGCCGGCGGGCCGGCCGGGCAACACGGCGGCCAGGTCTTCGAACAGCCGCCCGCTCGAGAGCGCATTCACCCGCACCCACAGCCGCTGGCGGGCCCGCTCTCGCTCACCCTGCAGAAACTCGTACACCATGGCCCGCGCGGCGAGCAGCCGCTCGGGCGCCACCGAGTCCTCCAGATCGAGGATCAGCGCATCAGCGTCCGTGGTGAGACCCTTCGCCTGCTTGCGCTCGCTGTCCCCCGGCACGAACAGCAGCGACCGAAGGACACTCACGAGGGCCTCTTCAGCATGAGCGCCGCGCGGCGGCAGGAGGCCACCTCCTCGTCGCGCTGGTTGAAGGCGCGGTGATCGAAGACGACGATCCCGGAGTCGCTGCGCGAGCGGCTCTCACGCAGCGAATGCACCATCGTCACGGCGCGCAGCGTATCGCCGATCAGCACGGGCCGCGGAAACTTGACCTCCTCCCAGCCCAGGTTGCCGATCGTGGTGCCGAAGGTCGTGTCATACACCGACAAGCCCACCAGCAGACCGAGCGTGAACACACTGTTGACGATGCGCTGCCCGAAGGGGCTGTCCTTGCAATACTCGGCGTCGAGGTGGATGGCCGCCGGATTCATGGTGAGCGCGCTGAAGAGCAGGTTGTCCGTCTCGGTGACGGTCCGGCGCACCTGGTGCTCGAACCGCTGCCCGACGGTGAATTCCTCGAAATACAGTCCCATCGACCCTTCCCCTCGGTCTTGATCAAGTGCCTCATTATCGCACCAGCGGGCCTCGGACCGCGCCCATCCCGGGCACCTCCGCCCGGGGCGCGGCGGTCGCGGCTCATAACCGCCCGGGCACCCCGCCAAACCACACGGTATTTAATGCTCCCGCCGGGCCCGCCTATAGTCCGGCCATGTATCGCTACGATCAGATCGACCGGGAGCTGCTCGCGCAGCGCACCGAGCAATTCCGCGACCAGACGCGGCGTTTCCTCGCCGGTGAGCTCTCCGAGGACGATTTCCGGCAATTGCGCCTGCGCAACGGGCTCTACCAGCAGCGCCACGCGCCCATGCTGCGCATCTCGGTGCCCTACGGCCTCCTCGAGTCCGCGCAGCTGCGCCGGATGGCCCACGTCGTGCGCCAGTACGACAAGGGCTACGGACACTTCACCACGCGCCAGAACATCCAGCTCAACTGGCCGCAGCTCCCCGAGGTGCCGGACCTGCTGGCCGAGCTCGCCGAGGTGCAGCTGCACAGCATCCAGGCCTGCGGCAACGACACCCGCAACATCACCGCCGACTACCTCGCGGGCGTGGCCGACGATGAGATCGTCGATCCGCGGCCGTACTGCGAGCTGCTGCGCCAGTTCGTGGCGCTCCATCCGGAGTTCTACTGGCTGCCGCGCAAGTTCAAGTTCGGCTTCACCGGCGCCAAGGTGGATCGGGCGGCCACACGGACCAACGACGCCGCGGTACACGTGCTGCGCCGCGACGGCGCCATCGGCTACCGTTTCTTCGTTGGCGGCGGTCTCGGGCGCCAGCCGCTGCTCGGCCAGGAGATGAACGCCTTCGTGCCGGAATCGGACCTGCTGCTCTACGCCTGCGCGATCCTTCGCACCTTCAACCGCTTCGGACGACGCGACAACATCCACAAGGCGCGCATCAAGATCGTGCTCAGGGAGTGGGGCATCGAGCGCTTCCGCGCGGCGATCGAGGCGGAGTACGCGAAGATCGGCTCGAGCGCCGAGGGCGAGCAGCTGAGACTGCTGCCCGAGGACATCGAGCGGATGCGCAGTTATTTCAGCGCCCCGCACTACCGGCCGGCCCCCGAGGCCGCAGCGGACGTGGACGCTCTAACGGCGCGCGATCCGCGCTTCGCCGCGTGGGTGAGGCGCAACGTGCGAGCTCACAAGGTCCCCGGCTACCGCATCGTATTCGTGTCGCTCAAGGCGCCGGGGCAGGCCCCGGGCGATTGCACGGCCGAGCAGTTCGAGACTCTGGCCGGGCTCTGCGACGCCTACAGCTTCGGCGAGTTGCGCTCCACTTATGATCAGAACCTGGTGCTCGCGGATGTCGCCGAGCGCGACCTGTATGAGCTGTGGGTGAAGCTCGATGCGGCCCGGCTCGCCACACCCAACATCGGTCTCACCACCGACATGATCGCCTGCCCCGGCCTGGATTTCTGCGGCCTGGCCAATGCCGGCACGCTCGGGGTGACACAGGACATCTACCGGCGCTTCGACTCCCTCGATGCGCAGTACGAGATCGGCCCCATCCGCATCACCATGAGCGGCTGCATGAACGGGTGCGGCCATCACAGCGTCGGACACATCGGCATCCTCGGCGTCGACAAGCATGGCGAGGAGTGGTACCAGGTGACCCTCGGCGGCAGCCCGGGAAATGATGCGGCCATCGGCGAGCGTGTCGGGCGCTCGCTCGCGCGCAATGAGATCGCCGACGGGATCGAGCGCCTGATCCGCGCCTACCTCGAGTTGCGCAGCGACGACGATGAGACCTTCATCGAGTGCTATCGCCGCATCGGCATGGCGCCGCTCAAGGCGCGCCTCTACGAGACCGACGACTCGGAGGCGGCTGCGGCATGAGCCGGATCATCCGCCAGCACGCCATCGTCGAGAATGACTGGACGCTCGCGGTGGATGGAACGACGCAGCCACGCGCTTCCGGGAAGCTCATCGTGCCGCTCGCCCGCTGGAGGGCCGAGGGCGAGGAGTTGGTTGCGGGCGCCGCCGCGATCGGGGTGCTGCTGCCGAATACCGAGGACGCCGAGGCCATCTATCCGGAGATCGCCGACCGCCCACTGATCGCGCTGCAGTTTCCGGTCTTCGCCGACGGGCGGGCGCTCACTCAGGCCGTGCTGCTCCGCAACCGCCTGGGCTTCACGGGTGAGCTGCGCGCGGTCGGCGATGTGGTCCGCGATCTCGTCTTCTGGCTCGGGCGCTGCGGTTTCGATGCCATCGTTCCGCGCCCCGATCAAGACCTCGAGGCTTGCCGCTCCGCACTCGATGAGATCCGCGTCGCCTATCAGCCGGCCGCCGATGCCCATGAGCCGGTGTGGGCGAGAAGGCGATCGCGCGCGACCGGCTGATCCGCGCAGCCCGCCGGCGGGCTCCTCAGGAGCGCTCGCACTGCCAGTTGGTCTTTCTCCAGTGCGCGGCCAGCTGCCTCGTGAGCGCCCCCGCCGGCAGCTGCCAGCGCCAGTTCTGCGGTAGCTGGGTGCCGGGGGTGTTCAGTCTCGCCTCCGAGCCCAGGCCGAGCAGGTCCTGGGCTGGAATGACCGCGAGTGTCGCCGCGGAATCGAGCGCGGCCCGGGCGAGCGCCTCCGGCATCGCATCAGGCCCGCACCCCATCACCCGATCGACGTACTCCCGCGCAGAAGCATCCAGGCTGTGGTACCAGCCAACCGTCGTGTCGTTGTCGTGCGTGCCGGTGTACACCACGCAGTCCGCATCGATCCGATGAGGCAGGTGCGGGTTGTCCGGCGAGCCGTCGAAGGCGAACTGCAGCACCCGCATGCCGGGAAGGCCGAAGTCCCGGCGCAAGGCCACCACATCCTCGGTGATGAGACCGAGATCCTCCGCCACGATCGGCAGATCGCCGTTCTCATCGCGCAGGAGCGTGAGCAGCTCCCGCCCCGGCGTCGGACACCACTGCCCGCCCCTCGCATCGAGGGCGCCCGCCGGAATCGCCCAATGCGCCGCGAAAGCCCGGAAGTGATCGATGCGCAGCACGTCCACACGGGCGAGCTGCGCCTCCACGCGCGCGCGCCAGTACGCAAAACGCTCGCGCCGCAAGGTCGGCCAGTCATAGAGCGGGTTGCCCCACACCTGACCGTTCTCGGAGAAATAGTCGGGCGGCACTCCCGCCACCGCGCTCGCCCTGCCGCTGGGGTCGAGTTGAAACTGCCCGCGGTATATCCAGGTCTCGGCGGACATCGGCCCAACGTAGAACGGCAGGTCGCCAAAGAGGCGCACGCCCCGCGAATGGGCATACTCGCGCAGCCTTCGCCACTCGATGAAGAACGCGAACTGCTCGAGGCGGATGCGCCCGATCTCGGCGGCATGCTCGCGCCGCAGCCGCTCGAGGGCGGCCGGATCCCGATCGCGCAGCGCCTCGGGCCAGCTCCACCAGGGCCGGCCTCCGAGCTGGGCGCTCAGCACCTCGAAAAGCGCGTAATCATCGAGCCAGTTCCAGGTCGCTTCGGCAAACGCCGCATGCTCCTCGGGGCGGGCCTCGAGCGGCGGGGACGGATCGAGGAAATCGGTGTTGCCGGCGAAGTCCGAGCGCGCGAAGTACGGCGAGCGATCCGCCCCGGTCGGCCCGAGCGGCAGAAACTGCCACACGCTGAACCCGGCTTCGGCCAGCCAGTCGATGAAGGCCCGCCCACCCCGGCCGAGCGGCGCCTCGAGCGAGCCCAGGTGCAGCAGCACCCCGGCACGGCGCCGCTCGAGCGCCGGCAGGCGTTGATCACTCATGCGGACAGCCGGTATGCGGTGGTCGTTAGCGCTGTGGAAGTTTGATGTCCGCGAACAATGCCGCGGTATCTTCGGCCGTGGCCGCGCGGTGCGCACGGTCCACCAGCCGCCGATCCAGGTGTGGCGCGAGCAGCTGCGCGAAGTCGTACATGTACTTGCGCAGCAGCGTACCCCGCCGAAAGCCGAGCCATGTCGTGTGCGCCGGCAACAGATGCGCGGCATCGAGGACCGTCAGATCCTGCGCATCCTCGGCCACCGCCATGGGCGCCACGATCCCGACGCCAAGACCCAGGCGCACATAGGTGACGATCACATCCGCATCCTGCGCGGTAATGGCGACGTTAGGTGTATAACCCGCCCGCGCGAACGCCTCGTTGAGCGATGAGGGGCCGTTGAAACTGAACGTGTAGGTGATGATGGGATAGGCCGAGAGCGTGCGGTAGGTGAGCCGGCCCGCGCCCGCGAGCGGGTGCTCGCGCGGCACGATGGCCACGCGGCTCCACCGGTAGCAGGGCAGGAGCGTGAGACTCGCGAAGCGATGCTCCGAGCCGGTGGCGATCGCGCAGTCGATGCGATCCTGCGCCACCATCTCGGCGAGCTGCTCGGAGGTCCCCTGGTGCAGGTTGAGCCGCACATTGGGGTACTTGGCCCGGAACTCGCGGATCACCGCCGGCAGCACGTAGCGCGCCTGGGTGTGGGTGGTGCCGATCGAGAGGCTCCCGCGCCCCTCATCGCGCAGTTCCGTGGACAGCCCCCGGATGCTCTGCACCTCCTGCAGCACGTGGATCGCCCGGTCGATCACCTGCTGGCCCGCCGGGGTGATGCGGGTGAGGTTGCGGCCCTCGCGCACGAAGATCTGGAAGCCGAGCTCATCCTCGAGCAGCTTGATCTGCTTGCTCACGCCCGGCTGGGAGGTGTGCAGCTTCTGGGCCGCGGCGGTGATATTGAGCCCGCTCTGGGCGACGGCGGCCAGGTAGCGCAATTGATGCAGTTTCATGGGCCCAGAGCCTATCCCATGCGCACCGCGCCATCCATAACCACCAGGGAGAGCGACAGAAGCAATCATTCGTTCTGTGACCCGTCACCCCCTCGCTATAGTCGCCCGCATCATGGGTGAACTCGTAAACCTCTCCGACCTCGAGCAGAAGGCCTCCTGCGTGCGCGAGCGGCTCATCGAGGCCGTCCGGGAGCACGGCCGGGTGGTCTACTCGAACAGCCTCGGCGCCGAGGCGATGGTGCTCACCGACATCATCTGGACCCACGTGCCCGAGATCGACGTGTTCAGCATCGACACGGGCCGGCTGCACCAGGAGACTTACGACCTCCTGGAGAAGCTCGAGCGGCGCTACCGGCGCTCGCTGCGCGTGGTGTACCCGGACGCACTGTCGCTCGAGCGACTCACCGCCTCCCAGGGAGTGAACGGCTTCTACCACGGTCTCGAGGCGCGCCTCTCCTGCTGCCAGGTGCGCAAGGTCGAGCCCTTCAAGCGCGCCATCGAGGGCTACTGCGCGTGGATCACGGGTGTGCGGCGCGAGCAGTCGGCGACCCGTGCGGCGGCCCAGCCCGTGGAATGGGACAGCGAGTACGGCCTGTACAAGGTGAGCCCGCTGCTCGATTGGTCCGAGACCGAGGTCTGGCAGTACATCCGGGCGCACAAGCTGCCGTACAATGTCCTGCACGACCGCCAGTTCCCCAGCATCGGCTGCTCGCCCTGCACCCGCGCCATCCAGCCGGGTGAGAGCCGCCGTGCCGGCCGTTGGTGGTGGGAGCAACCCGAGTCTCGCGAATGCGGCCTACACCCCCGGGCACGCCATGCGGCGGCCCAAGCCTGAACCCGACTGCGGATGGCATGGAGCATCTGCCGGTCTTCCTGCGCCTTCGCGGCGCACCCACCGTGGTGGTCGGAGGCGGAAGGGTCGCGCACCGCAAGATTGATCTGCTCCTGCGGTGCGGCGCCGACATCACGGTGGTCGCGCCCGAGCTGCGCGAGGACCTGACCCGGTACGCCACCGCGGGCCGGATCCGTCACCTCGCCGCAGCGTTCCAACCGCACCACCTCGACGGGGCGCGGATTGCGATCGGCGCCACCGACCGCAAGGCCGTCAATACGGCCGTTTCCGAAGCGGCCCGCGCGCGCGCCATTCCCATCAATGTCGTCGATGATCCGGAGCTCTCGACCTTCATCTTCCCCGCCATCATCGACCGCTCGCCGGTGGTCGTGGCGGTCGGGTCGGCCGGCAACGCACCCGTGCTCACGCGCTGGGTGCGAGAGCAGATCGAGGCCCTGCTGCCCGCCACGCTCGGCGCCCTGGCGAGGTTCATCGGCGAGCGGCGCAAGGCCGTGCAGCTCGCCTTGCTGCCCTCCGCGCGGCGCCCCTTCTGGGAGCGCATCGTCGGGGGCAAGGTCGGCTCG
>DAHVQK010000132.1 GCA_027317845.1 Gammaproteobacteria bacterium | reverse complement strand
GGTGGTGCAGGTCGGCTCCGAGGTGCGCGGCCTCGAGGCCGGAGACCGTGTCTCGGGCGAAGGGCACATCACCTGCGGACACTGCCGCAACTGCCGCGCCGGACGCCGGCATCTGTGCCGCAATACCGTCGGGGTCGGCGTGAACCGCCCGGGAGCCTTCGCCGAGTATCTCGCGATTCCCGCCGACAACGCCTTCAAGCTGCCGGACTCGATCAGCGAGGACATCGCTTCGATCCTCGACCCGTTCGGCAATGCCACGCACACCGCCCTTGCCTTCAACATGGTCGGTGAGGACGTGCTGATCACCGGTGCCGGACCGATCGGCATCATGGCTGTCGCCATCGCCCGCTTCGTCGGCGCACGCCACGTCGTGATCACCGACGTCAACGACTACCGCCTGGAACTCGCGAGCAAGATGGGCGCGACGCGCGCCGTCAACGTGCAGCGCCAGACGCTGGATCAGGTCATGCAGGACTTGGGGATGCAGGAAGGGTTCGACGTCGGCCTCGAGATGTCGGGCAACGCCACCGCGTTCCGCGACCTGCTGCGCACCATGCACCACGGCGGCTCGGTGGCCCTCCTCGGCATCCCGCCGGAGGAAACGGCCATCGACTGGAATCAGGTGATCTTCAAGGGCCTCACGCTCAAGGGCATCTACGGCCGCGAGATGTTCGAGACCTGGTACAAGATGGCGAGCCTGCTGCAAAGCGGACTTACACTCGACCCCATCATCACCCACCACCTGCCCGTCCGGGACTTCGAGCGGGGCTTTCAAATCATGGGCTCGGGCCGCTCGGGCAAGGTCATCCTCGACTGGCAGGGATTGTAGGCGCGCCGCCGACCGCGGCGGGCGCTTACGGCGCGCCGCGCCCACCGGCGACATCGGGGAGCCGGCACAGGCGTGAAGCGTGTGTGGCCGGGTTCGCTGTTGGTATGAGGCGGTGAGCCGTCAGTTGGTGCCGCAGAAGCAGTACGCGTAGAGCGTGCCACGCTGGCTGAATCGGGCCAGCTGGCCGAGCTCACGCGCGTACGGACCGAGCGGGCCCTCCACCGCCGAGAGCCCCGGAAGCTTCAACTGCGGTCCGAGCACCGAGACCGCCACGCGCGCCGCCCGCGCCTGCGCGCGCTGCACCAGCTGCTGCGCCCAGGAGAGATGTGGCTGGATGAACTGCACCCGGTACTGCTTCACCTTGGCGAGCGCGGCGGCCGCGCGCACCGCATCCTCGAGCGTGCCCAGATGATCGACCAGTCCGACGCGCACCGCATCGGCCCCGGCCCAGACCCTGCCCTGGCCGATCGCATCGATGCTCGAGGGGGACTCGTGGCGCCCTGCCGCGACCCGGGCCACGAACTGCTCATAGCCCCGATCGATCTGCGACTGGATGAGCTCGCGCGCCTCGCTGTTCAAGGGTTGTTCCGGGGTGAACTGGCCGGCGAGCGGCGTCGTGCCGACTCCATCGCTCGCGATGCCGAGCTTGTTCATGGCGCCCGTGAAGGTCGGAATGAGGGCGAAGATGCCGATCGAGCCGGTGAGCGTCGCGGGACTCGCCCAGATCTGATTCGCGGGCGCGGAGATGTAGTACCCGCCCGAGGCGGCGAGGTCCCCCATGGACACCACCAGCGGCTTGCCCGCGGCGCGCAGCGCGAGAAGCTGTTGGTAGATCTCCTCGGAGGCGGCGACACTGCCGCCCGGGCTGTCGACGCGCAGCACCACGGCCTTGATGTGCTTGTCGCGGCGCGCCTTGCGGATCAGCTGAGAGAGCGAGTCCCCGCCGATGCGTCCCGGCGGCTCATCGCCATCGAGGATCTCTCCGGAGGCTACGATCACACCGATGCGGGGCTTGCCGCTGTCGCGGACCCGGTGCTCCTGGTGCACGATCGTGGCGTACTCCCCCGCCGAAATGGCGTTGAAGGAGCCCTCGGAACTTTGTCCCACGAGCGCCACGAGGCGCCTGTTGACCTGCAGTTTGTCGGCGAGACCGGTCACCAGGCCCGCCTTGAGGGCGACCTGCGCGGCATCCCCGCCGGCTGCGGCCACGGCCTTCGGCAGGGAGTCGAGATACTTCGAGAGGGCATCGGCGGGGAGTTTGCGCGCCGCCGTCACATCGCGCTGATAGGTCGACCACAGCGCATCGAGATAGGCGAGGCTCTGCTTCCTGTCGGCCTTCGACATGGTGCTGCGGGTGAAGATCTCGACCGCGCTCTTGAATCGGCCGACGCGGAAGACATTGATCTTCACACCGAGCTTCTTCAGCAGCCCGGCGAAGTAGAGCGGATAGCGGCCGTAGCCGCGGATCAGTACATAACCGGTGGGATCGAGGTAGATCTGGCTCGCCTGGGCCGCAAGGTAGTACTGATCCTTGTCGAAGGAGCTTCCGTAGGCGATGACCGGCTTGCCGCTCGCGCGAAAAGCGCGGATGGCCCCCGCGAGCTCCTCGAGCATCGGCAGCCCGGCATGTCCCATCTCATCGAGCTTGAGGACGAGGACCCGGATGCGATCGTCCCTCGCGCCCGCGCGGATCGCGTGCACGAGGTCCCAGAGCGATGTCTGCTCGGGCCCCTCGCCCTGGGCATTCTCGATCGCCCGCTCCACCGCATCGCCGCTCAACTGCTCGACCAGCCGCCCCTGCGGCTCCACCACCAGCGCCGCCCGTTCCGGCACGGTCGGCGGCAGCGACTCGCGCACGATGCCGAGCACGAAGCCGAAGATCGCGAGCAGCAGGACCAGGTGCAGGAACCGGCGCAGTCCATTCAGACCACGCCAGAGCCAATGGAGGATTGTCCGAAGCCTGCCCACTGCCCGGCCCGGTTATCTTGCTTCACGCACGGGGTTCGCCTCCGGCGAACCCCGCAAGTCCTGCGCGCAGCGCATGGAGATCCTCAGATCTTCTCTTCGATCCTCGCCGCCTTGCCGGTGCGCTCGCGCAGGTAGTAGAGCTTGGCG
>DAHVQK010000123.1 GCA_027317845.1 Gammaproteobacteria bacterium | reverse complement strand
GTTCTGGCCCGCGCGGATGGCGGCGGGATAGCCCGCGGGCCCTCCGCCGATGACGATGACATCGAAGGATTCAGCCATGGTATGCCCTTATCAAATTCCCAACAGCATGCGGCCCGGATCCTCAAGGCACTCCTTGACGGTCACCAGGAACTGCACGGCTTCGCGGCCGTCGATGATGCGGTGATCGTAGGTGATGGCGATGTACATCATGGGGCGGATCCGGATCTCCCCACCGACCACCATCGGGCGCTCCTGGATCTTGTGCATGCCGAGGATGGCGCTCTGCGGCGCGTTCACGATGGGGGTCGACATCAGCGAGCCAAACACCCCGCCGTTGGTGATCGTGAACGTGCCGCCCGTCAGGTCCTCGATCGCGAGCGAGCCCGAGCGCGCCTTCTTCGCGTACTCACCGATTTCCTTCTCGATGACGCCGAAGCCCTTGATGTCGGCATCCCGCACGACGGGCACGACCAGGCCGCGCTCGGTCGAGACCGCCACCCCGATGTCATAGAACTCGTGGTAGAGGATGTCGCTCCCGTCGACGGAGGCGTTGACCACGGGAAACTTCTTCAGCGCCTCGATGGAGGCTTTCACGAAGAAGGACATGAAGCCGAGCTTCACTCCGTTCTCCTTCTCGAAGCGATCCTTGTAGCGGGCGCGCAGCTCATTCACCACGGTGAGATCGACTTCATTGAACGAGGTGAGCAGGGCCTGCGTCGACTGCGCCTCCACCATCCGCTGCGCGATGCGCTGGCGGAGCCGGGTCATCGGCACGCGGTGCTCGGCTCGCGCGCCGGCGGGCAGTGCCGGCTTGAGGGCCGGCGCAGGCTCGGCCGTCGGTACGGGCTGCTTGCCGAGGAAGCCCACCACGTCGGACTTGGTGAGACGTCCATCGCGGCCGCTCGCGGGAATCGCCCCCGGATCGAGACGGTTCTCCTCCACCAGGCGGCGCACCGAGGGGCTCAACTTGTCTTTCGAGGCCTCGCCATCGGCCCTCGTTTCGCTCCTCGCCTCCACCACGGCGGGGGCGGCCTTGGGCGCCGTGGCCGCCTGAGCGCCCGCTTCGATCACCGCGAGCAGCTGCCCGCTCCTCACCACGGTGCCGCTCTCGACCTTCAGCTCCCGCAACACGCCATCGGCGGGGGCCGGCACTTCGAGCACCACCTTGTCGGTCTCGAGGTCGGCCAGGTTCTCATCGCGTTTCACGGCATCGCCCGGGCGCTTGTGCCAGGCGACGAGGGTGGCGTCGGTCACGGACTCCGGAAGCTGGGGGACTTTGATTTCGGTCGTCATTAAGAACTCTTTCTGATGGGAGTCGCTGCGGTCTTTCGGCCGCGCGAGGCGGAGGCGCTGCCCGAGAGGCGGCTCGTCTGCCGCGCGGACTTCTCGGCAACCGTCGAGTGCAGCGCCGCATCGACCAGCGTGCGCTGCTCGGCGTCATGGATCTTGCCGATGCCCGTGGCGGGCGCCGCGGCGGGTGCACGGCCCGCATAGAGCACGGTGAGACGGTTCTCGAGCGGCTCCTGCAGCCGGTGACGGATCTGATACCAGGCGCCCTGGTTCTGCGGCTCCTCCTGACACCAGACCACCTCGCGAAGACTCCGATAGCGGCCGAGGATCGCCTCGTACTCCTCCGAGGGGAACGGATAGAGCTGCTCGATACGCACCAGCGCCACATCGCGCAGGCCATCGTTGCGGCGCGCCTTGAGCAGATCGAAGTAGACCTTGCCGCTGCAGAACACGACGCGGCGCACCTCGGCCGGCTCGATCTCGTCGGTCTCATCGATCACGCGTGCGAAACCCCCGTGGGTGAGCTCTTCGAGCTTTGACACCGACAGATCGTGGCGCAGCAGGCTCTTGGGCGTCATGACGATGAGTGGCTTGCGGAACGATTGCAGCATCTGCCGGCGCAGCATGTGAAACATCTGCGCCGGCGTGGAAGGCACGCAGACTTGCATGTTGTTCTCGGCGCACAGCTGCAGGTAGCGCTCGAGGCGCGCCGAGGAGTGCTCGGGCCCCTGCCCCTCGTAGCCATGTGGCAGGAAGAGTGCGAGGCCGCAGTAGCGCTCCCACTTCGCCTCCCCCGAGCTGATGAACTGGTCGATGATCACCTGGGCGCCGTTGGCGAAGTCCCCGAACTGGCCCTCCCACACCGTCAGGCACTTCGGCTCGGTGGTCGAGTAGCCGTACTCGAAGCCCATCACGGCCTCCTCCGAGAGGACCGAGTCGATGATCTGCACCCGCGGCTGACCCTCGACGAGGTGTTGCAGCGGCAGGTAGAGGCGCGGGGAATCCTGGTCGTGCAGCACCGCGTGCCGATGGAAGAAGGTGCCGCGGCCGCTGTCCTGCCCGGAGACGCGAATCGAGTAGCCGTCCTCGATGAGCGCGGCATAGGCGAGCGTCTCGGCGCAGCCCCAGTCGAGCGGCAGCTCGCCGGCGAGCATCTTGCCGCGGTTGGCCATCACCTGCGCAACGCGCGGATGCAGCTTCAAGTCCTCGGGCAGCCTTCCCAAGCGCTCACCGAGGGACCTCAGGCGCGCGAGCTCGACTCCGGTGATCACCTGCTCGGTCCAGTCCGCCTGCGCGTAGTGCGTCCAGTCGACGGTGTACTGGTTGCCGATCAAGCCGAGCGCGGCGCGCGCGAGCGGCTTGCCCTGATCGAGGCCGTCGCGGTAGCGATCCGCGAGGGCGGCGGGCTCTGTCTCGGCGATGACCCCTTCGGCCGCCAGGCGCTCGGCATAGAGCTTGCGCGTGGTGGGGTGCTGGCGAATCACCTGGTACATCTGCGGCTGGGTAGCCGCCGGCTCGTCGGCCTCGTTGTGGCCGAGACGCCGATAGCAGACGAGGTCGATCACGACGTCCTTGTGGAAGCGCTCCCGGTACTCGAGCGCGAGGCGCATGACCAACACCGCCGCTTCCGGATCGTCTCCATTGACGTGGAAGATCGGAGCTTCCAGCATCTTGGCGACGTCGCTGCAATAGAGTGTCGAGCGGGCGTCGTTCACCGCGGAGGTGGTGAAGCCGATCTGGTTGTTGATGACCAGGTGCAAGGTGCCACCGGTGTAGTAGCCGCGGGCCTGCGAGAGCTGCATCGTTTCCATCACGACGCCCTGGCCGGCGAACGCCGCATCGCCGTGCACCAGGATCGGCAGCACGTGCTCGCCCCTCGCATCGTTGCGCCGCTCCTGGCGCGCGCGCACCGAGCCCTCCACCACCGGGTTGACCACCTCGAGATGCGAGGGGTTAAAGGCGAGAACGGCATGCACATTGCCCGCCGGCGTGCGCAAGTCGGCGGAGAAGCCCTTGTGGTACTTCACATCGCCCGAACCCTTGAGGTGACTCAGGTCGTAGTTGCCCTCGAACTCCGAGAAGAGCATCGAGGGGGGCTTGCCGAGCAGGTTCACCAGGACATTGAGGCGCCCGCGATGGGCCATGCCGATGATCACTTCCTCGATCGATGAGGGCCCGCAGCACTGGATCAGGTCATCGAGCATCGGGATCAGGGTCTCCCCGCCCTCGAGCGAGAAGCGCTTCTGGCCGACGAACCGTGTATGCAGGTAGCGCTCGAGTCCCTCCGCGGCGGTGAGCTGCCAGAGGATGTTGCGCTTCTCCTCCGCGCTCAAGCGTTGGCGCAACCTGCCCTCCTGGAATCGGTCCTGCAGCCACAGGCGCTCCTCGGAGTTCGACACGTGGGTGAACTCCGCCCCGACGGTGCCGGAATAGATCGCCTCGAGCTGGAGCAGGATGTCACGCAGCTTCATGCGCTGTGGCACCGCCTCGGTGCGACTGCCGGTGAAGTACTCCGCCTCGAGGTCCGCCTTGGAGAGCCCGTAGTACTCGAGATCGAGCACGTGCGGTCGCGGGCGCTCGGTGAGCCCGAGCGGATCGAGCTTGGCGATGAGGTGTCCGCGATTGGTCCAGATCTGGATCAAGCGCGACACAGCCGCCTGGCGGGCGTCCCCCGAGGCCGACGGCGCCGCCGCGAGCGCGCGGGGCTGCCTGGCTCGCTCGGCGAGCTCGGCCTCGATCGGGCCCTGCGCCTTCTCGTGGCCCGTCGGGCCCGGCAGCTGCTCGAAGTAGTTGCGCCAGCGTTCCTCTACGCTCGCTGGATCGCAGAGATATTGCTCGTAGAGAGTTTCCAGGAAGGCGGCGTTGCCGCCGAAAAGGGGTGTAGGTTGAAGCATGCTGGAGTAGGAAGCGCGAGCGGCTAGTGTAACGGAAAGGGGCGAGGCGCGAAATATTCAATTCGTGCACCAAGCCTTGAAAATTAACGGGAATTCAGTTTGGCGCCCCCACGCGCTCTCTCCAATTGCGTAGTCGCCGCTCTCACAGCAGAGTGAGGAGCTTCAGCTCGTAGGCGATAAGTACGACGTATCCGATCAGCACCGCGTAGAAGAGCACTCTTGCGGGAAGGCGCCCAAAAGCCCTCACTCTGGCGAGCAGCGTCAGACACACGATGCCGAAACCGGTGAGACCAACCTTCACCAGTATGAAGGCGACGGGCGAGTTTCTCACGAGAGGCGCGAGCAGCGGGTTCACCTCGAAGGCGCCGCGGCCGATCAACAACAGGGTGAGCGCCGCATCGGTGCACGAGAGCAGCAGGATGAGGATCGCGAGCGCGAGCCACCAAGGGTGATGCCAGTCGAAGGCGCCCAGCCGGTGCTCGCCGGCGCGCCGCGGCCCCTGGCGCCGGGGACGAAAGCTGCCGTAGAGCAGCGCCTTGGCGATGCTTGCGCGCCGATCGCCCCCGAGCCTGCGCTCCAGCCCCGGGGGCGGGTTCGCGGAGCGGCGTGAGCGGCGAAAGAGCTGGGGCACGGTGCGGGGCTTCGGCTGTGGCGGCACGGGGATTGTAGGGCCGCGCGTGAGCGCGCCCCGGCCGGCACGGGTCGAACTGTGATGCCCATCGCGGCGCAGCACCCCGTCCGGGGACCGGACCCGGCCGCGCCGGATCCGGTCCCGAGGATAGCGTGTCCCGGGCGCCCGAGTCGGACGGGCTCCGGGGCCTCAGCGCACGGGCTCGCCCGTCCTCTGGTCGAGGAAGAGCTTCGGATCGGGGCGATGGCCCTTGGAGAAATCGAAGAGGCCGCGGATGCTGCCGGCCGTGGCATCGAAGGAGCCCCCGCCCAGGCGCTGCCCGTGGAGCCAATTGTCCTCGATGAAGCGCACCACCGAGGCCTGGGAGATGCGCGCGTGGCTCACGTAATTGACCTTGGCGTACGGGGAGATGACCAGGAACGGGATGCGCGTGCCCGGTCCGCAGCGGCCGTTCACCGGCCGACCCTCGAGGCCCGCACGGGGCGTGCCCGTGCCGCACACGCCGCCGCCATCCAGACGGTCCGCCTGCTTGTTGTGCGAGGAATTGCTCGGAGTGGCGAAGGCATGATCGTACCAGCCGTCCGAATCGTCCCAGACGACGATCACGGCCGTATCGCGCCACTGCGGCTGGCGCTCGAGGAAGTTGATCACGTGCGTGAGCCAGGCCTGCTCATCGAGCGGGTCGGAATTGCCGGCATGGCCGTCCTGGTAGGCGCGCGCCTTCAGATAGCTCACCGCTGGGAAATGGCCGGCCTTCACCGCGGCGTAGAAGTCCCCTAGGCCGTACTCGTGGTTGGCCGGATCGCGCTTCCCATTGGCATCGAAGGTGTGGCCGATGGCCGCGATCGAGGCCGGGCGCGCATGCCTCGGATTGGCCGTCGACTTGAAGTACTGGAACCAGTTGTGGTGCGGGGCGTAGTCGCGCACCCTGGCCTCGACCACCCGCGAGTAGATATCGCGCTGACAGCCGGTGGTGCCGTTGTGATTGATGTGCCCGAGATTGAATCCCCCCATGAACCCGCCCCAGCTCACCCGATGGGCGGTGAGCAGGTCACCGATGTTGCGCCCGAGCATGCGCACCTGGTGCCTCGGGTTCGAGCACACATCGTAGGCCGGATCGATGTCGCTGATGAGGGTATAGCCGCCGGCGCCATCCGGGATGATCTGGTTCGAGACCTGCGGCCCCTTGACCGCGAGCACGCCGTTGGTCTGCCCGGAGACCACCTCGAGCGCACCGGGCGTCGAGGGTCCGTACGTGTCGGTGTACGCGTTGTCGCTCATCGCGAAGTGCTGCGCGTAGTTCCAGACCGCGGTGACGGTGTTGCCGTCGAAATAGCCCATCACCTGTCCCGGGGTTCCGAAGGTGCCCGCGCCGCCCGGGGTGCCGGTACCGGTGTAGCGCGGAAAGAGATCCGCCCTGCCGTGATCATAGGCCTGCTGCTCGGGCGTATAGCCGTGGTTCTGATCGGCCGTGTTCGCCTGCGTGCGATCGAGGCGGAAGGGGTTGGCCGCCCCTTTGCCGTTCAGGCGGTTGGTGAAATTGGGATTGTCGGTCAGCAGGTGCGTGTTGCGCAGGTTGTTCACCCGAGGCGTACCGGGCGCGGCGATGAAGCGGGGTTCGCCCGGAACGTTGGCCGCATGCGGATAGGTGGCGAAGTAGTGATCGAAGGAGACGTTCTCATCGTAGATCACCACCAGGTGCTTGATGGGCGTGGCCGTGGGCAGCTCATCGGCGCGGCGGCTGCGGCCGTGGGCCTGCGCGGGCACGCCGCAGGTGGCAAGGACGGTGGCGCACAGGGCCAGCGGCAAAACGATACGCATGCGATCTCCCCTGGGTGATGTGGCGGATGGTGATGACGGACGCTCCGGGATCTTCCCGCAGCGCGCATCGCGGTCACAGCCAATCATTGTAAAGGTCCTTATGTGGCTCCGCGATGACAGTGGCGGTGCTCGGGGGTGAGCGCGCGATGGACACATCGAGCCCGTGCATCGGCACGCCACCTC
>DAHVQK010000081.1 GCA_027317845.1 Gammaproteobacteria bacterium | reverse complement strand
ATCACCGATGAGATCCGCGCCTCGATCCACAAGGGCGCAGGCGAAGCGGATGTATGCCTGGTCGAGATCGGCGGCACGGTAGGGGACATCGAATCGCAGCCCTTCCTCGAGTCGATCCGTCAGATGGCCCTCGAGCTGCCCGGCCGCTGCTTCTTCCTGCACTTGACGCTCGCCCCAGAGGTGACCGGCGGGGAGCTCAAGACCAAACCCACCCAGCACTCCGTGCGCGAGCTGCGCTCGATCGGGCTGCAGCCCGCCGCGTTGCTGGTGCGTTGCGCACACGAGCTCAGCGTTGATGTACGCCGCAAGATCGCCCTCTACACCAACGTGCCCGTCGAGGCGGTCGTGTGCGGCGCGGACGTCGATGACATCCACAAGATTCCGCTGAAACTGCACGAGCAGGGCCTGGATGAGATTGTCGTGAGGCGGCTCGGCCTCGCCGGGCAGAGCCCCGATCTCACCCAGTGGCACTCGATCGTGGATGCCACAGGGGTTGCAGATGCCGAGGTGCGCATCGCGATGGTGGGCAAGTACGTGAAGCTGCGCGACTCGTACCTCTCACTGCACGAGGCGTTGCGGCATGCGGGCCTCAAGACCTTCAGCCACATCGACATCCGCTATGTCGACTGCGAGGAGATCGAGCAGCGCGGGGCCGGCGCCCTCGATTCGGTCGATGCCATCCTGGTGCCGGGCGGATTCGGCAACCGTGGCATCGAGGGCAAGATCAAAGCGGTGCGCTATGCGCGCGAGCGGCGCATCCCTTTCCTCGGGATCTGCCTCGGCCTGCAGGTCGCGCTCATCGAGTACGGGCGCAACGTGCTCGGGCTCGAGCGGGCGAACAGTACCGAATTCGACCGCGCCACCGCGCACCCGGTGGTGGCGCTCGCGAGCGAGTGGAGCGATCAGGCCCGCGGCGCGCAGCTGCGCAGTGAGCACTCGGGCATGGGTGGCACGATGCGTCTCGGGGCGCAGCCGGTGGCACTTGACCCCGCAAGCCTCGCCTACAGCCTTTATGGCTCGCGCACGATCCACGAGCGGCACCGCCACCGCTACGAGTGCAACGAGCGCTACATAGAGCAGTATCGCAGGGCGGGGATGCGCTTCTCGGGGATCTCCGAGGACGGCCTGGTCGAGATGATCGAGCTGGACGATCACCCCTGGTTCCTCGCGAGCCAGTTCCACCCGGAGTTCACCTCGAACCCCGTGGATGGCCATCCGCTCTTCGCTGGGTTCGTGATGGCGGCACGGATCCGCTCGACGATGCGACGCGCCGCGTAAGAGGCCTCGATTCTGCTGCTCAGGTGGCTATAGGAGATCAGGCCACTAGACCGGAGATCGAGCCGAGATGACGAACAAGGAATTGGCGACGGTGCTCGCCGCGTTGCGGTACTGGCAGCAGGACCTCGAAGCCAACGATGCGCCGCCGATCAGCGAGGAATTCTTCGCGGACTGCGAGCCACTGACCTCCGAGGAGATCGACGAGCTCTGTGAACGCTTGAACAGCGAGCCGGAGACGCTCGAGTCTTCCAGGTCGTTGAAGGTGA
>DAHVQK010000070.1 GCA_027317845.1 Gammaproteobacteria bacterium | reverse complement strand
TGTGTCGGGTCACGGTTGATCCAACGGGAAACCCTCATTCTCATCCTGTATTGGAATTTAAGGAAAACTGTTGTTACCGCGCATGGCTGTGCGTCACGCGAAACGTACGGACAGCGATAAAACATAGAGCAGTAGGACACGGCAAAAATGATTGTCGCTACCCAGTGTTCACGCCAGCCGCCGTCAGTTCTTGCCGCCCTTGTTTCGATATGGGCAGCGCATTCGCCCAATGCGCGCCAGCGCCCTCAGTATCGAGCGCCACTCGCACAGGCGTGCCGATGAGATTGTCTCCAAATCGACGCCGACGAATCGCTGGCGACCTTCCGGTTCGCAAAAGTGGCCCTGTGCGGCGCTATGGATTCTCAACCCTGGCAGCACTTATTGCCTTCTGCGCGCTGATGGCAGGCACGGCCTTCGCAAAAAATAAGGTAGGCCCCATGATACGGAAGCTGGCGATTGGCATCATTGAAAATGTCGGCCTTATGTTGGCTTTACTCTTCCTAATAGGCGGCATGACCCTACTGCGGCTGATAGGGTACGTAAAACACATCACTTCGGCGGAGATTTCCGATTTCGTGGGGCTTGCTGGCGTGGTAATTGGTGCTGGCGTCGTATTGCTCGGCAATTGGATCAATCGCCTAAATGATGGCGTGCGCAATAAGTCGGAACGGGATGATCGCCGCGAAAAGCTTAAGACCCTTATTGCTGCCGAGCTGGTTGACGTTGCAGCCAGTCTGATAAGTGCAGAGGAATATTTCAGGTCTGCGTTCACCGCGCTACAGTCCTCTGGGGGCGCCGTCCACTTAAATGTTTTCAGGTATTCCCCTCGTGAATTGGGGATTACTGAGCAACTTGGATCGGAGCTGCTACTGCTTGATCTGGGGGCGCTTGATGCCCTGACCACACTGCGTGCAAATCTTGTGGTTACACGGCGACAGATGGAAGATTCCGGAACTCGTGAGGGCGGCGCTTGGCAAACCGACGTCGCCGGACTCTTAGCATCGCTCAGGCACTCCATCGGAGTTCTCGGCGAAGCATTAAAGCACATCGCTCCAACTCGACAATTGCAGCTCCCCGGTCATTCTCCAGAACGCGCATCAGTTTTACTGCGTCGGATTGCACACACATGATGGCTGGCGTCAGTCGCATTTACCGAGTGGGGACGGCGCACTTCGCTCGGCATCGCTTGGACGCCAGGCAATGAAGTTTCACCAACGAACGTTGCCCACAAAAGCCCGCACTTAGAACGCAGTCAGTTCATCCGCTCCGGATATACCTCGAACGGGATGCCAGCACGTCGCATGTCCGGTAGTACCTCCACCGGCACGCCAGTGAGACTGATACGACCATCTGCTACGGACTCGAAAATGAACGCGTAACTAGTATCCGGCGCATGCTCCACTATTTCCTTCAGCTTGGGGCTGTCTCCAGAGGTTCGCGGCGGCGGGGGCGGTTGTGGCTCTCCGGGTCTCGGGTATTCGATCAGGGCGGCGCTCTTGTGCAAGCTGGCGCGGTCCGGCTGGGGGCTGCCTCAGTCGATGTGCCTATCCCTGCCATCCCTGGATACGGCGCTTCGCGGTGCCGTTGCTCCGGCTTCCCTTCCGGAGCCCATATTTGGGCTTGGTTAATTAACAGTTAAGAGGGTTATGGGAGGGTATGGTAATTACAGACTCGGAAGTTCTCTTCAGAACAACAGGTTGCGCAGTGGTTGGTCCCTGAGATACCAAGTCGACCGGTCCCTGGGATACTGGTTCCGGCACCTGAGATACTGGATTTTGGTCCCTGGAATACTGGCCGGACCAGAGTTCGCCGGAGGATGGGGGCGGTCCCGTTTGTGCGTGGGTCGAAGGCAGGCGGCCCAGGTGGCGGTGCTTACAGCCCCGGAATGTTCGAGCGGAACAATCGGTTACAGCGGTTCCGGTCCCTGAGATACCAAGTCGGCCGGTCCTTGCGATGGTTGGGCGCGCGGCGGACGGGACACTCCGCTACCCCGCCGTCCGCTTAGCACATCTGCGAGTCTTTGTTTTCTGCCAGCCGTAGTGCGCGGGTATACCGTCACGAGGTCTGTCTGCTCGTCATGCACGAGGTCATAGTCTGGAAGAGACTTGGCCTTGGCAAGTGCGCGAATCGCAGCGCGAAATTTCTTGAGAGGGCCGGTGCTGCCACTCTTCACGTGGAAGTTGTCCAGCGCGATCTGCCATCGCGTCTGCTTGCCACAGTGCTTCCGCGCTAGCTCGTAGATGCGGCGGTGCAATGGCTTCTTCAGGCTGAAATATTCCCGGCTGAGCGTCAGTACCTTGCGAGCTTGCACTGAGCGGTAGAGCCACTCCGGCAAGGTTACCTCGACCGCGATCATTTTCCCAGACTCCTCACGCTGAATAATGCTATATGTCTCGATGAGCCCAAAGCCGCGCAGTTCGCGGATGCCAGCAGTCCGAATGTTTGTTTCGACGACCGTGCCGTGCAATCGCGATAGCGCGTCGCCCACCAGATCGTACACGTGCTTTCCCATAGTGCTCTTGCTCGCGCGCCTTGTGTCAACAAGGAAGCTGTGGACGCGGAATCGGACCGTCCGGTTGATATCCTTTCGGCCCTGGTTGATCGCCGCGACGAGCTGACTGATGCAATAGATCCACAGGTCCTTATCATGCGTGGTGGCAGCGCCGATGTGAGTGTTGGGAATGACGCGGACGGTAACCGAGCCGTCCGGGCTTTTGTATTCGCGGATTCGGCAGTCGCCAGCTTTGAGTGCGAAGAGCGGATGCTCCAGGCTCGCGACATCTGCCTTCGGGAGCCAACCAGTGATGTCCGCGACATACACCTCCTGTGGCGCATCATCCTCCGGTGCCGCAGTCGCCGGCCGAGCGAGCGCCGGCATAGATCAGCTCCGGTTGTCCCGATGTGTTCTTCGTGCAGAATGTTGCTTGCGCTGCGCCACCAGGTCCTGCACGAGAGCGCGAATCTCGTCGTCGGCGTCGCCGGCAATGTGTGCGCCGACTATCGCGTCGATTTCGTGTTCGGGCCACGCGCGCGAGCGCGCGGTCAGCCTAACGGGAGGGGTCAGTACTCCCTGCTTGATCCGATCGTAAATTGCAGTAGTGCGCAAACCCAGCTTGACGCTGACTTCCGGAAGCCGAAGCAGCCGAAGTGCCATGTGTCCGTCTCCAATTGCCAGCGAATGCTAGCGAATGGACACGAAATCTATACGCCGTTGTCGTGGTGTAGAAGGGACAGGTTTGGCTGGATTTTGACTATTGTGTCCTGCGTGTCATCTGGTTCAGGGCCTGCCTTCGACCGGGTACCTTCCGGGGCTGCGCATCGCGTGTGCTCTGGCGAGCCACTTTCCCCTTTTTCCTTGCCCGTAAGGTTCGTTTCGCGAGCGCTTCCTCCGACGGCAGATCGATGCCATCGACGCCCCGCAGTGCGTTCAACAGGACCTTGGCTTCGTGTTCAGTCAGCCCAGCCCGTTCCATGAGATCTGAAAGATCCTTCACGAGCTGCATCGCATCACTCTCCCGCTCACCTTCCCGTGGCACGCGGTAATTGTCGACCCACTCGCGAATCTCTGTCACAGCCCGCGAGAACACGACATCTAGAGATTGCCGCAAACTTAATTCCCCCTTCAATTCCTCCGGTACGCCAGCCCTTGTCAGTTGAGTCACGATGGCGCTGTCGTGCTTCAGATGCTCTTCGCGAAGCTTATGGTTTTTGACTTGACGGAGCCAATGGTTTCGCGCCCGCTCCGTGGGAGCCTCTCTGGCAAGCCTCTCTAAATTCGCCAAAGGGAAGAAGCGCCAAAAATTTCGCTCGTACTGCGCAGAGGTCGCTCTGTCCGCAGCCTCTCGAAAGGCGGTCGAGCATGCGAGCTTCTCGCGTGCCTTCGCTAGCGCCTTGGTCGCGCTTTCTGCCAAATCTATGAAGCCGTCTACTCTCGCTGTTTGCTTCTCTCGTTGGAGCTCGTAGAAAAACGGGTGATCCAACTGATATCGACGCGCAGTCAGTACTATCTGTCGCCGCAGGCGCGTGTGGAGTGCGCGTGGCATTTGCGTTGGTAGCGCCCGTGATACGACCTCGTTCAACGACAGTGTCTTTGCGCTATTCATTGCGCTCTCTTCTGCGCCGGCTGGCGCTTGAGCTGGTCCAGATAATTCGCCCACGCCTGCATCATCTTGCGGCGCTCATCGAAGCGCTGCGATCGGTTGTACGCAGCGCGGACCTTATTGCGTTCCTGATGCGCGAGCTGCAATTCGATCACGTCCGGCGGAAATCCCTGCTCGTTGAGTAGGGTCGACGCCATGGCGCGGAAGCCGTGCGAAGTCATTTCGTCGCTGCTGTACCCCAAGCGGCGCAGAGCGGCGTTCAGCGTGTTGTCACTGATGGGGCGGTCGCGGCTTCGCAAGCCAGGGAACACCAGGTGTCCGCTGCCTGTCAGTGCGTGAAGGTCACGCAGTATCGCAACCGCCTGCTTGCTGAGCGGAACCAAGTGCTCGCGCGCCATCTTCATCCGCTCTTTCGGGATTCGCCAAAGTGGCCCGAGGTCGGCTATTGCGTCGAGGTGGAATTCGCTCCACCGAGCATTTCGGAGTTCTCCAGGACGGACGAACACCAGCGGTGCGAGACGTAGCGCCGCAGCGGTCGTCGCCTCGCCAGTGTACCCCGCGAGCGCACGCATCAGCTCGCCCACCTGGCGGGGGTCGGTGACGGCAGCCCGATTGCTCACCTTGATCGGTGCGAGTGACCGGCCGCGGGGAGTGGGGTTAGATCTCACCCGACCCGTGGCGATGGCGTACTCAAAAACCTGCGAGATCCGCTGCCGCGTTCGGTGTGCAGTCTCATGCTTTCCCCGGGCTTCGATTTTTCGCAGGCAACTCAAGATTTCCGGCGCATCGATTTGAGCGATCGGTCGATCGCCGAGGTCTGGGTAGATCAGGTCTTTGAAGGTCCACTCTGCCTTCTCTCGTGTCTTCGTTGACCAAGTTTGCTTTGCTTGCCACTCGGCGGCGACGGCACGGAAATTGACCGCCTGAACGGAGCGCTCGGCGGCCTTGGCTGCGGCAGGATTAGTTCCCTTTGCCATCTGGTCGCGAGCGATGTCCTTGTGCTGCCTGGCCGTGCTCAATCCAACCGCAGGGTAGCTGCCCAAAGTCAACAGGCGCTCCCGTCCTTCGAAGCGGTACTTGAGCCGCCAGTGTTTCCCGCCAGCGGGCGTGACGTAAAGATACAGTCCCTCCGCATCGGCCACTTTATAAGGCTTTTCTCGGGGTTTTAGCGCGCGAATGTCCTTGTCGGTCAGCATTCGGGGGTATTGTTGTTTGCGAATGGGGGTACGGTTCGATTCATGTACATCATACCCCCAAAAAATACCCCCTTCAAGAGGCGGTAGTCAGCGAATGCCCGCGAAGGTCAGCGAACCCACGATTGCCTGGAACGCGTCTGAAATCAGGGGTTTGGAACGGAAGGGGCGAACCCTAGCGAAGTCTGGCGAAGGGAGTGATGGTGCCCGAGGTCGGAGTCGAACCGACACGCTTTTAAGGGCGGCGGATTTTGAGTCCGCTGCGTCTACCAATTCCGCCACTCGGGCACGAGGGCGAGAGTATACGGGGCCGGACTCGTCCTGGAAACTGGCGAGGCCGCCGGTCCGCCCTGGCACCGTGTACCATTCGCGGGTGGATCTCAGTGACTTCTC
>DAHVQK010000044.1 GCA_027317845.1 Gammaproteobacteria bacterium | reverse complement strand
GGCCACCGACCTGCGCCGCGATGACCCCGGCGAGCTCGCCGGCCTTGACCCGAGAGCACTGATCCGGCGTCACTCCGACCACCAGGACCACCTTTTCGGTCTCTTCGACGGAAGCCAGCACCACCACGGCCGATTTCAGCTTGTCTTTCAGGCGATCGACCGCACTGCGCAGCGCCGCACTGTCGGCTCCCGTGACCTGGGTGGCGAGCACCTTGATTCCCTGGACGTCCACCGCGCCCTCGGCGAGGTCAGTGCCCTCACCGGAGGCCAGTCGGTCCTTCAGGGTGCGGATCTCCCGCTCCATCTGCCGGATGCGCTCCAGCGCATCACGCACCTTGTCCTTGAGGTCGTCCCGCGCGCCGCGCATGAGGTGGGCCACGTCCTTCAGCAGCGCCTCGCTGTGCTCGATGTAAGCCAGGGCGCTCTCGCCGGTGACCGCCTCGATCCGACGCACACCCGAAGCGACGCCACTTTCGCTGACGATCTTGAACAGCCCGATGTCTCCAGAGCGCTGCACGTGGGTCCCACCACACAGTTCCATGGAGAAGTCCCCGACCCGCAGCACCCGTACCTCGCGCTCGTACTTCTCCCCAAAGAGCGCCATGGCCCCTGCGGCCACGGCATCCTCGTAGCTCATGATGCGTGTTTCGGCCGGGGAATTGACCCGGACCTGGGCATTCACCAGTCTCTCGATGGTCTCGAGCTGTTCCGGCGTCACGGGCTGCGGGTGCGAGAAATCGAAGCGCAACCGATCGGGAGCGACCCGTGAGCCCTTCTGCTGCACGTGCGTGCCCAGGGTCTTGCGCAGGGCCGCGTGCAGCAGGTGCGTCGCGCTGTGATTGAGCATGATGGCGCGGCGGCGCCCCGCGTCGACCTCCGCCCTCAATACCGCCCCGACCCGGATTTCCCCCTCCGCCAGACGGCCCATGTGCGCATAGGCTGCACCCCGCTTCTGGGTGTCCTCGACCTGGAAGCGCACGCCGGCGGCACACAGCGTACCCGTGTCGCCCACCTGACCGCCGGATTCGGCATAGAAGGGGGTCCGGTCGAGCACCACCTCGCCCGATTCGCCGGCACCGAGCGCCTCCACCACGTTGCCCCCCTTCAGCAGCGCCACCACGCGCCCGTCGGCGGCCAGGCCCTCGTATCCCTCGAAGACCGTGCGCACCTGCAGTGGCGCACCCCCACGCAGATCGACGCCGAAGCGGCTCGCGTCCTGGGAGCGGCGCCGCTGCGCCTCCATTGCGGCATCGAAGCCGGACTGATCGATGCTCAGACCGCGCTCGCGCGCGATATCGGCGGTCAGGTCCGCGGGGAAGCCGTAGGTGTCGTAGAGCTTGAATACGATGTCCCCGGGAATCACCGCGGGCGCGACAGCGGGGACCGCTCTCGGTCCGGTCTCGGCTGCGGCGGTCTTCGCCATGACTCCCTCGAGCAGTTCCATGCCGTGTGCCAGCGTATCCGCAAAGCGCTCCTCTTCCTGCTTCAGAACCTGCTCGGCAAACCCGCGGCCGTGAATGAGCTCCGGATAGGCGCCGCTCATCTCCTGCGCCAGCACCTCGACCAGCCGGTAGAAGAACGGTTCGGTGATCCCGAGCTTGTATCCATGGCGGATGGCGCGCCGGATGATGCGTCTCAGCACATAGCCGCGACCCTCGTTGGAAGGCAGCACCCCGTCCACGATCAGGAAGGTGCAGGCACGAATGTGATCGGCGATCACCCGCAGGGAGCTCGACTCGAGATTGCCCGTACCGGCGATCCTCGCCGCCGCCCGGATCAGGTTGCGGAACAGGTCGATGTCGTAATTCGAATGCACCCCCTGCATCACCGCCGAGATGCGCTCGAGCCCCATCCCGGTGTCCACCGAAGGCCTGGGCAAGGGGGTCAGCGTGCCGTCCGCTGCCCGATCGAACTGCATGAACACCAGATTCCAGATCTCGACGAACCGGTCTCCGTCTTCTTCGGCCGAGCCCGGCGGGCCGCCCCGCACGCCCGGTCCGTGGTCGTAGAAGATCTCGCTGCACGGGCCGCACGGACCGGTATCCCCCATGGCCCAGAAGTTCGACTGCTCCCCCATGCGCGAGAACCGCTGCGCCGACACCCCGACCTCCTTCAGCCAGAGGTCTGCGGCTTCATCGTCGTCGCGGAAGACGGTCACCCAGAGTCGCGCCGGATCGAGCTTCAACGTGCCGGTGAGGAATTCCCAGGCGAAACGGATCGCTTCGTGCTTGAAATAGTCCCCGAAGGAGAAATTGCCCAGCATCTCGAAAAAGGTGTGGTGCCGGGCGGTATAGCCGACGTTCTCGAGGTCATTGTGCTTGCCGCCGGCGCGCACGCAGCGCTGGCTGGTGACGGCGCGCACGTAGTCACGCCGGTCCTTGCCGAGGAAGACGTCCTTGAACTGCACCATTCCCGCATTGGTGAAGAGCAGCGTCGGGTCGGTGCCGGGCACGAGGGAGCTCGAAGACACGACGGTATGGCCGCGAGCGCGGAAGAATTCCAGGAAGGCGCGACGCACGTCGGCCGCGCCAAAAATGTGAGGCTGGGTCAAGGTTGTGAGTCCAGTTCGAAATCGGCCCCGAGAGCCGCCCGGATATGATCCGATGAAAAGCCCCGGTACTGCAAAAATCGCGCTTGGCGGGCCTTCTCCGGCCAGGACGCCGGGGAGGCGGTGCCGAACTTGCGGTGCCGGACCGCTCG
>DAHVQK010000043.1 GCA_027317845.1 Gammaproteobacteria bacterium | reverse complement strand
CTTCACGGACATGCGGGAGCTGGCGGTCACGATCGCAGGGGAGCCCTTTGCGCACCTGCTGTATCACTTCGTGCTGACGTACTCGAACTGGGAGGCGGCGATGATCTGCCCGAGCGAGAGCTTCGAGTCCCTGAGCGCCGGGGTGCAGGGGGCGCTGTGGAAGCTCGGCGGGGTGCCGCTGGGGCATCGGACGGACAATCTCTCGGCGGCGACGCACGAGCTGGCGGAGACCCGCGGGCGAGACTTCACCAAGCGCTACCAGCGCCTGCTCGATCATTACGGCATGAAGGGCTCTCGCAATTTTCCCGGCAACGCCCATGAGAACGGGGACGTCGAGTCGGCCAACGGGCACCTGAAGAACGCACTCGATCAGCGGCTGCGGTTGCGCGGGATACGCGACTTCCCCTCGCGGGAGGCATATGCGGCGTTCATCGAGGAGTGCGTCACCGCGCGCAACGCCACCCGTGGCGAGCGGCTCGCCGAGGAGCGGGCGCACCTGCGCCCGCTGCCGCAGCGGGCGCTACCGTCGTACCGGGAGCTTCGAGCACGCGTCACCCGCAACAGCATCATCCCCGTCGGCAAATACCGCTACATGGTGCCCTCTCGCCTGATCGGCCGGGTGCTGACCGTGCGGCTACACGCCGACATCGTGGAGCTCGAGTACCGGGGCGCGCAGGTTGCGGTGCTCGAGCGGTTGATCGGTGCGGACCGCGGGCACATCGACTACCGGCACATCATCCACTCCCTGGTGCGAAAGCCCGGAGCGTTCCGCCGGTACGCCTTCCGCGAAGCGCTCTTCCCGACGCTCGAGTACCGCCGCGCCTACGACGCGCTCGTTGCCGAGGATGATGCGCGAGCAGACTTCGAGTACGTACGCATCCTGCACCTGGCCGCGAGCGATGGGGAGCGCGCCGTCGAGGCGGCCCTCGTGGTGCTGCGCTCGGAAGGGACAGTCCCGCAGTACGAGCTCGTGCGCGAACGGGTGCGCGGCCCGCGTACCCCAACCGGCGTACCGGACGTACGCGTCCCACCGCCGGACTTGACCTGCTACGACCGGCTGCTCGGCTCGTTCAGCGCGGAGAGTGAGGTGCGCTCATGAGCACCATCGAAGTCCGCGAGGAAGTGCTGCAGCTTCGCTTGAGGGGCCTGCGACTGCCGGGGTTCCTGGCTCACTATGCCGCCATGGCCGAACGCGCCATCGCCGAGGGTTGGGGGCCGATCGAGTATCTGACGGAGCTGGTGGACGTGGAGGTGGCCGAGCGGGCAGATCGGAGACTGAAACGGCTGCTGGATGAGGCGGAGCTGCCTGCCGGCAAGACGCTGAAAAGTCTCGAGCTCACGCGTTATCCGCCGCCCATGCGTGCGCAGATCCAGGAACTCTGCCGCGGGCGGTTCCTGAGCGAAGCCACCAACGTCTGCCTGGTCGGCAGACCCGGCACCGGCAAGTCCCATGTCATGGCGGCAATCGCCCGCTCCCTCGTCGAGCGAGGCTCCGCCGTGTTCTACACGACCGTCGCGGCTCTCGTCGAGAAGCTGCTCGCGGCCAAACGGGATCTGCGCCTCGCACGGGAGCTCAAGCGCCTCGATCGCTTTGAATGCTTGGCCCTCGACGACATCGGGTATGTCCAGCAAGACCGCGCCGAGATGGAGGTGCTCTTTACCCTGCTGGCCGAGCGGTACGAGAGAAAGAGCGTCCTGATCACGTCGAACTTGGTGTTCTCGCAATGGGACCAGATCTTCAAGGATCCGATGACGACCGCGGCCGCCATCGACCGGGTCGTTCACCATGCCGTGGTGCTGGAGTTCCCGGGACCGAGCTACAGAGCGGAGCAAGCCGAGCGGCGAGCGGCGGCGCACGCCAAGGAGCAACGCGCAGCAGCGGCTGGGGCGAGCTCATGAAGAGACAGAACTCCTGCCCGGCCTTCGGCCGGTCAGGCCGCGCTGCGCCTTCGGCGTCGCGCGGAGGATGACGATGATAGAGATGAAACTCGGAAGAGCAGAGAGCCGGCGCTTACCGCGCCAGGCTCACTGAAGGTGGACCACCGCAGAGGGCATACGACCCGAAAGAAATAGATGTCGCGACCGAAAGAAGTTGTTGACGCCAGCCAGTGCGGGATTTGCCGATGTTCGAGCACGCCGTGGAGCTTGAGATCCCACGGGTCAGAGTGGCGTGCCCGCACTGCGGGCCGAAGCTCGAGCTGCTCGGGTGGCTCGATCCGTACGCGCGGGTGACGAAGCGGCTGGCCGAGAGCGTCTCGCGGCTGTGCGCGGTGATGTCGATCCGGCACGTGGCCGATTACTTCGGG
>DAHVQK010000038.1 GCA_027317845.1 Gammaproteobacteria bacterium | reverse complement strand
CTGCAGGATGGCGCCGCGCTCGATGCCTTCCAGGTGATCTCCGAGCGCGCCCTGGCTCTCGGTGGCAACGGGGGCGCTAGCCTGCGGCCGTGCCGAGGCGCGCAGATGGATATGCTCGGCGGCGATTACCCCGCCGACGCTCAGCGTCAGCGCGCGCTCCAATACGTTCTCCAACTCTCGAACGTTGCCCGGGAAGGGATAGGACTTGAGCAGCTCGAGCGCATCCTCGCCGAGGCGCGGCGTTCTTGGCGGCGGGGCGGGAGTCTGTGCCGATGAGCCGCTCAGGCGTCGCGCGAGGCGAAGGAGCACGGCATGGGCGATCTCCGGGATGTCCTCGGGGCGCTCGCGCAAGCTCGGCACGTGCAGCTCGATGACGTTGATGCGGTAGAACAGGTCTTCGCGGAAGAGGCCCTGCGCGACCAGATCCGCCAGGTTCTTGTGGGTGGCCGAGAGAATGCGCACATCCACCCGTTCCTCGCGTGACTCTCCGACCGGACGCACGGTCTTCTCCTGGACCACCCTCAGGAGCTTCACCTGCATGTGCAGTGGCAGGTCGGCGACCTCGTCGAGAAAGAGCGTCCCCCCCTCTGCGGCCTGGATCAGTCCCTTCTTGTCCGCCACCGCGCCGGTGAAGCTGCCGCGCTTGTGGCCGAAGAACTCGCTCTCCATGAGCTCGGTGGGGATGGCGCCGCAGTTGACCGCGATGAAGGGACGGCCGTGGCGCGCGCCGGATTCGTGGATGAGGCGCGCAACCAGCTCCTTGCCGGTGCCCGACTCGCCGTAGATGTGTACCGGCGCCTGGCTGCGCGAGACCCGGCCGATGAGTTCGCGCAGCTGCTCCATGGGCGCAGAGTGCCCGATGAGACGTGCGCTGCTGGTCTCCTGGGTCTGCTCCGGAACGTCGACTCTCAAGCGGATGGCGCTGTCGACGAGTTTGCGCAGCACACCCAGATCGAGGGGCTTGGAGACGAAGTCGAAGGCGCCGAGCTTCAAGGCCCGCACCGCCGATTCCACATTGCCGTGCGCGGTGATCACCGCTACCGGGAGCTGCGAGCGGTTCTCCTGGATCCAGGCGACGAGATCGAGGCCATTGCCGTCGGGCAGGCGCATGTCCGTGAGGCACAGGTCGAAGGGCTCACCCCGGAGCAGCCGCTGCGCCGTGCCCACATCAGGAGCCGTGCGGGTGCGCAGGTTCATGCGCCGCAGCGTCAGGCTCAGGAGCTCGGCCAGGTCCGGCTCGTCATCGACGATGAGCACCGCCGGTTGGGCAGGGCGCGCAGGGCTCCCGGCATCGGCTTGCGCGGCGCTCTGGGGTGTGCTCAAGGCTCGGTCTCCGTTGTCCATCTGCGGGGATCGGCGAATACCAGCCTAAAAACGCTGCCGCCGCCGTGACGTGGCTCATAAAGCAGCGTTGCGCCATTGGCCTGGGCCAGCTCCCGGGCCAGGTAAAGCCCGAGTCCGGTGCCCCGGCCGGCGCTGAAGAAGGGCTCGAAGATACGCTCTACGTGCTCCGGGCGCACCCCGGGTCCCCGGTCGGACACATCGAGGTAGGGCCGGCCACTTGGGCTCAGGCGCCCGCAGTGCATCTCGATGACCTGTTCCGGGTGCTCGGCTGCGCCGTGCTTGAGCGCGTTTTCGCAGAGATTCCATACGATCTGGCGCAGCTGGCCCGGATCGAAGCGGATCTGGATCTCGCTCGCGGCCGCATGCAGGCGGATCCGCGCCTGCGGCAGCTGCATGGTCTCGCAGAACTCCTCGAGGAAGGACTCCCCCCAGCCCGTGAGCGGCAGCTGCTCGGCGCGAGCCTCTTCGCGCCGGGAGAGCCTGAGCACGCTATCGATGGTGCGGCTCACCCGCTCGGCGTGATGGCGGATGATTTCCGTGAGGCGGCGGTCCTCGGGGCCAAGCTGGGGAGATTCTCCGAGAAGCTGTCCGGCATGGCTCATCGCGCCCACGGGATTGCGGATCTCGTGGGCGATGCTCGCCGACAGGCGCCCCAGCGCCGCGAGCTTCGATTGCTGGACCTTCTCGGCGATCAGGCTGGTGTCTTCCAGGAAGACCAGCACCGGGGCGGGGCTCGCATCGCCGAGCGCCGCGAAATGCGCGCGCATCAACCTGGCGCCATCGGCACCGACGAAAGTCGGGTCCTCCGTGGCGAAAATGCCGGTGGCGCCGACGCTTTCGCGCCAGCGCGAAAGCAGCTCCATCAATCGAGGCGAGACCTCGGCGAGGGGCGCGTCCGGGCGGGCCTGTTCCGCGCCGAGCATCTGCGCGGCCGAGTCATTGATCAGGCGGATACGGTCCTCGAGGTCGATCACCAGGATGCTCTCGCGCAGGTGGCGCACGATGTACTCGGAGAGCTGCGCGAAGTTCGCCAGGTCGATTTCCTGGCGGCGCACCGTCGCTTCACTCTCGCGGATGCGATCGGCGAGCGGCCACGCCGCGAGCGATATGGCGAACAGCACCGCTCCCAGCACGCCCGCGGTCGTGTAATCGGTATGCGGCGTCCGCAGCCCGATCAGGAACTGCGGCACCAGCACCGCAAGCGCCGCAACGGCAGGGATGAGCAGTGCCTCGCGGCGCTGCGCGAGCAACGTCAGGGCGAGTACAGGCAGGACCAGCAGGATGCCGAAGCCGCTCGAGACACCCCCGCTGGCGTACAGGATCAGCGCGATGGCCAAGGAGTCCATCACTCCGTTGGCCAGCGGCGTGAGCACGGTGGCTGCGTGAGTCGCGCGCTGCAGGATGATCAGCGTCACGGCGGCAGTGAAATAGCCCCCGCAGGTGACCAGGAACAGCACCGGATGCACCACCGTCTCGCGGCCTGGGCCGGCCAGGAGCAGCGCGCTCACCAGCACCACCGGCGCGAGTACCCGATAGACGTTCAGCCACCCGGTGACCCGGCGGGCGAGATCGGCTGGAGCGGTATGAGAGGTCGCGGCGATGGCCGGCATGTTCGGGCGAAATGGCTCGCGGTCGGCGCGGCACTGTATCACCTGGAGGCGAGTCCCGAGGAGATCGCGCCGTAATTTGGTGCGTCATCGTCAGGACTTTCCGTGTATCGACGTCTTAAGGTGGAAGTGGCCGCCGTTTTTGGTCAAAATCGCAAGTTTCCCCACGCCTTCGTCCAGGACTCACGAGCACACTAATGAATCTGCACGAATATCAAGCGAAAGAGATATTCAGACACTACGGTATCCCCGTGCCGGCCGGTCAGGTGGCCGCCAGCGCCGAGGAGGCCGTGGCCGCCGCCAAAGCCCTCGGCGGCCCGGTCTGGGTGGTCAAGGCCCAGGTTCATGCCGGTGGGCGAGGCAAGGCGGGGGGCGTGAAGCTCGCCCGCGACCTCGATGCCGTCCGCGCGGCCGCCCAGGGCATGCTCGGCACGCGCCTGGCGACCAAGCAGACCGGTCCCGAAGGACTTCCCGTGGAGAAGGTATACGTCGAGGCGGGCTCGGAGATCGCCCGCGAGATCTATCTCTCCCTGACCCTCAACCGGGAGAAGGGCCGCATCGCCATGATCGCCTCGAGCGCCGGTGGCATGGAGATCGAGGAGGTCGCCGAGAAGACCCCCGAGCAGATCCTCTCCGTCACGGTGCACCCGGCCGCGGGGTTCCAGGCGCATCAGGCGCGCGAACTCGCCTTCGGGCTGGGGCTTCAGGGCGAGCAGATCAAGCAGTTCCAGTCGATCGCGCTAGCGCTCTACAGGCTCTATCTCGAGCAGGATGCGAGCCTCCTCGAGATCAATCCCCTGATCGTCACCCGGTCGGGTTCGCTCGTGGCGCTCGATGCGAAGATCAACATCGATCCCAACGCCGTGTACCGCCATCCGGAGCTGGCGAAGCTGCGCGATGCCAGCCAGGAGGACCCGATGGAGCGCAAGGCCGCCGAGCACGAGCTGAACTACGTCTCGCTCGATGGCGACATCGCCTGCATGGTCAACGGCGCGGGACTCGCGATGGCCACCATGGACCTCATCAAGCTGCACGGTGGCCAGCCGGCCAACTTCCTCGATGTCGGCGGCGGAGCCACGAGCGAGCGGGTAACGCATGCGTTCCAGCTCATCCTTTCCAACCCCAAGGTGACCGCCGTTCTGGTCAATATCTTCGGCGGCATCGTGCGCTGCGACATGATCGCCGACGGTGTGATCAACGCGGTTAAGAACGTGGGTGTGAAGGTGCCGGTGGTCGTCCGCCTCGAGGGCACCAATGCCGACAAGGCTCGTGAGGTGCTCTCCGGCAGCGGACTCACCATCACTCCGGCCACTGATCTGACCGACGCCGCACGCAAGGTCGTGGCGCTCGCCGCAGGCAAGGTCGCGGCCTGAGCCGCACGAGAAGCTAAGGGTTTACGCATGAGTATTCTGGTCAACAAACACACCAAGGTGATCTGCCAAGGCTTCACCGGCAAGCAGGGCACCTTCCATTCCGAACAGGCGCTCGCCTACGGCACTCAGCTCGTGGGCGGCATCACACCGGGCCGCGGCGGGCAGCAGCACCTCGGGCTTCCCGTGTTCGATACCGTCAAGGACGCAGTGCGCGAGACAGGCGCCACCGCCAGCATGGTCTATGTGCCGGCTGCGGGCGCGGCCGATGCGATCCTGGAGGCCGCCGACGCGGGCATCGAGCTCGTCGTGTGCATCACCGAGGGCGTGCCAGTCAACGACATGGTGCGCGTGAGGGCGGCGCTCGCCGGCTCCGCGACCCGCCTCGTCGGTCCCAACTGTCCCGGCGTCATCACGCCGGAAGAATGCAAGATCGGCATCATGCCGGGCTTCATCCACAAGAAGGGCTCGGTGGGCATCGTCTCGCGCTCCGGTACGCTCACGTACGAGGCGGTCTATCAGACCACCCGTATCGGCCTTGGCCAGAGCACCTGCGTGGGCATCGGCGGCGATCCGGTTCGCGGTTTGAACTTCGTCGACGTGCTGGAGCTCTTCGAGCGCGACCCGGGCACCGAAGGCATCATCCTCGTCGGTGAGATCGGCGGCAGTGACGAAGAGGCTGCCGCGCGCTACATCCATCGCTTCGTCAGCAAGCCGGTCGTCGCCTACATCGCCGGCGTGACCGCCCCTGCGGGCAAGCGCATGGGTCACGCGGGCGCCATCGTGGCCGGCGGCAAGGGCACGGCGGCCGATAAGTACGCGGCGTTCGAAACGGCGGGTGTGCGTACCGTCAAATCGCCTGCGGAGCTCGGTTCGGCCATGAATGAGCTGCTGCGGCGCCGACGCGCCCGGGCGGTGGCCAGGGTGGTCAGGGTCTCACTGCCCGCCAAGGTCGCGCCGCGCGCCAAGGTGGCTGCGAAGCCCTCTGCCCCACCGGTCAAGTCGAAGCAGGTCGCTGTGAAGCGCGCCGCAGCCCAGACGGCACGGCCCGCGGGCAAGGCGGCCCCGCGCAATACGGCCGGCAAAGCCGCCCAGAAGACCCGCGCGAGCGCGGCTCGGGGCGGCAAGGGTCGCGCCGCATCCCGTGGCAAGACGCCTCGGAAGGCCGCAGCGCGCACGGGCGGCAAGCCCAAGGGCAAGGGCGGCAGGCGCTGAGGCGCCCAACCGGGAAGTGCGATAATCCCCTCCCGTAAGGGAGGGGTTTTCTCAACTTGCGGCCGCTCGCGGCCCAGGATGAGTTCCATGAGCGACTCGCTGCGCATCGCCCTGGCACAGCTCGACCTGCTGGTCGGGGACGTGCACGGCAATCTATCGCGCGTGGTTCACACCGCACGGGCGCAGCAGGCGCGCGGCGCCGATCTCACCGTGTTCCCGGAGCTCACGCTCTCGGGCTATCCACCTGAGGATCTGCTCTTTCACCGCGGCTTTCGCCACCAGGTCGACTCCGCTCTCGAGGAGATCCGCCGCCAGGTGCCCTCCGGGTGCCTGGTGGTCGGCTATCCCGAATACACCCGTTTCGGCATCTACAACTCCGCGGCCCTGATCTCGGGCGGCTTGATCGCCGCCGTGCACCGCAAGGCGGAGCTGCCCAACTACAAGGTGTTCGACGAGAAGCGCTACTTCCACGCCGGTGCCCAGCCGACCGTGGTCGAGTGCAAAGGCTTTCGGATCGGGCTGCTCGTCTGCGAGGACATCTGGGAGCCGCAGCCGGCCGAGCTGGCACGCGCCGAAGGGGCGGAACTCCTCATCGTCATCAACGCCTCTCCCTACGAGCGCCAAAGGCAAAGGGAGCGCGAAGCGAACGTGCGCGCCCGCATCGCAGACATCGGTGTGCCGGTCGTCTACCTCAACCTGGTCGGCGGGCAGGACGAGTTGATATTCGACGGTAACTCCTTCGTCATGGACGCCCATGGGCAGGTGGTCATGCGGGCACCGCCCTTCCAGGAGGGGGTGCATCACATCGATTTCCGCCGACAGGGCGGCAGGGCGGTTCCCGTGCCCGGGGAGGTGGCGCCCGAGCTGAGCGAGGAGGCCAGTGTCTACAGCGCGCTGGTTCTCGGCGTACGCGACTACGTCCACAAGCACGGATTCCCCGGCGTCGTCATGGGATTGTCGGGCGGTATCGATTCGGCGCTTACGCTGGCCATCGCCGTCGATGCGCTCGGCGCCGACCGGGTGCACGCCGTGATGATGCCTTCGCGCTATACGTCTGAAATGAGCCTCTCCGATGCCGCCGAAGAGGCGCGTCTGCTTGGCGTCAAATACAGCGTGCTGTCCATCGAGGGAATGTTCGCGGCCACGTTGGCCGCGCTCGCCCCGGAATTCGCGGGCCTGCCCGCCGATGCGACTGAGGAAAACATCCAGTCGCGCTGCCGCATGCTGCTGCTCATGGGCCTGTCCAACAAGACCGGCCGGATGCTGCTCACCACCGGCAACAAGAGTGAGATGGCGGTGGGCTATGCCACGCTCTACGGCGACATGGCGGGAGGTTTCGCGCCCATCAAGGACTGCAGCAAGCTGCTGGTGTACCGCCTGGTGGATTACCGCAACGGTCTCGGCAGAGTGATACCGCAGCGCGTGATCGACCGGCCGCCCTCGGCCGAGCTGCGCGAGGGGCAGAAGGATTCCGACGCGCTGCCGCCCTACGAGGTGCTCGATCCCATCCTCGAAGCCTTTATCGAGGAGGATCTATCGGTCGATGAGCTCGAGGCGCGAGGTTTCGATCGCACCACCGTCGGCAGGGTCCTCGATCTCGTCAAACGCAACGAGTACAAGCGCCGCCAGGCGCCGCCCGGCGTACGGGTGAGCCGCCGCGCCTTCGGGCGGGATTGGCGCTACCCGATCACCAACGGCTATCGGCGCTAAGTCCGGCTCGCCCGACGGCAGGCGGCCACCGCGATTACCAGAAGTGCCACCAATGCTGCTGGACGGCGGCGGCGACCTGGGTCACCTCTCCATGGAAATTGGCGGCATACACCCGCCGGGCCTGCGCGGCGAGCGGCTTCAGTCCCAGCCGATCATAGGAGACGATCATGATGGCGAGTGCGTCCTTGGTGGCGGGCGCGCCCTGGTAATTCTCGAGGATCAGGTCGGTGCGCCGCACCGCGGCGACGTAGGCGCCACGCGTGAGGTAATACCTTGCAACATCGGCGTTGTACGAGGCAAGGCGGTCGCGCAGGTAGATCATCCGCTTTCGCGCGTCAAACGCATACGCGCTGTGCGGATATTGTGTGACCACCGTGCGGAACGCTGTGAAGGACTTCCTCACATTATGCGGCGGGCGCTGCGACAGGTGCGCGCCAAAGAGCCGCTCGACGGGGTTGGCCTGCTTGGGGAAGTAGATCAGGCCCTTCATGTAATACGCGTAGTCTACCCGCGGGTTGGCGGGATTCTGCTGGATGAAGGTCTTGATGGCATCCGCGGCGGAATCGGTTTCGTCTGCGCGGTAATATGCGTAGATCAGGTCGAGCTGCGCCTGGTGAGCCTGGGACGAGAACGGGTAGACGGCCGTCAACCGCTCGTAGAGCTTGATGGCGCCGTCGTAGTTGTAATCGTCGAGCTGGTGCTTGGCCTGTTTGTAGAGCGCCACGGGGCCGGACTGGGCCAGCTTGCGATGCGAGCAGCCGGCCAGGGCGAGCACGGTGACGCAGAGCGCGGCCGCGACGATGCCGCGCGCGCGGCCACGAGAGGACGGATTGGGAAGCATGGGCAAAGAGTATAGCGAAATGGCAGCGGTTGCTCCGGATTCCGACCGGCAGGACACGGGGGAGTTCCGAGCCCA
>DAHVQK010000144.1 GCA_027317845.1 Gammaproteobacteria bacterium | reverse complement strand
TCGGCAGCTTGCCGGTGCCCATGACATTGACGGCGCGAAGCAGGGCAATGTAAACAGCCATGACTGCCGAACCAACATCGTGTCGTGTTGCCTGGCCATCTTGATGGGCCCGGTAGGATTCGAACCTACGACCAAGGGATTATGAGTCCCCTGCACTAACCGCTGTGCTACAGGCCCGCTCTCGAAGCGGCGCATTGTAGCAGCCGCGTCGGCCGAGGCTAGGGGCGCAGGCACCCCGTGAGCGGGGCGCGCGGCTTGATGGTCTTCATGCACACCGTGGTATCGATCTTCTGCACCCCGGGCATGCGGCTGATCTCCAGGCGCAACAATTGATCGAGCTGCGGGATTTCCGCGACCAGCACGTGCATCAGGTAATCGGCCTGGCCCGCCGTGGTGAAGCACTGCAGTACCGAGGGGTGGCTCGCGGCGGCGGCCTCGAATTCGGCGTACCGCGTCGACTGGATGGTGACATGCACGAAAGCGTGTACCCTGAGACCGAGCCGCTCCGCATCGAGCTCCGTACGGTAGCCCCGGATGAGGCCCCGGCGCTCGAGCTCGCGTACCCGCTGCCAGCAGGGCGTTTTCGACAGTCCCACCTTCTGGCCGATCTCGGCGAATGAGAGCCGGGCGTCCTCCTCGAGCAAGCGGACGATCTCGCGGTCGATCTTGTCCATCGTGTTTTGCCAGATTGCCGATGATCAGGTCATCGTTCTACCCGCCGGGCGGCAATGAGTCCACTTGCCTAGGCCGATTCTCGATTAGAATCCCAAGCACCACCGTGAACGTTTTTGGGAGCCGCCGATGGGCGAGCCGACAAGCGAAGAGAGCCTGCGCCAGCTGCTGGCCCGGGTGCATGAGCGGCTGAACCAGCCCGGTTCGGTCGATGCCGAGTCACGCAAGATTCTGGGGGCGCTGGTGCGCGACATCGATCGCGCGCTGGGTGAGGGCGAGGGAACTCCACCGGCCCGCCATCACGTGCCGCGGCTCGAGTCGCTGGCGGTGCGTTTCCAGACCGATCACCCGGGACTGGCCGAGCTGCTGCGGCAGGTCGTCGACGCACTGGGCAAAGCCGGCATCTAGCCGCCCCGCGACGTTACCGCCGCGGGGCAGCCCCTGCCGGTTCAGTCCTCCATCAGGAAGCTGCGCAGCTGCTCGCTGCGGCTCGGGTGGCGCAGCTTGCGCAGCGCCTTGGCCTCGATCTGACGGATCCGCTCGCGCGTCACATCGAACTGCTTGCCGACCTCCTCCAGCGTGTGGTCGGTGTTCATGTCGATGCCGAAGCGCATGCGCAGCACCTTCGCCTCCCGCGGGGTCAGCTGCGCGAGCACCGCGTGGGTGGTCTCACGGAGCGACTCCATCGTCGCCTGGTCGATCGGGGAAGCCACCGAGGTGTCCTCGATGAAATCCCCGAGGTGCGAGTCCTCGTCGTCGCCGATGGGCGTCTCCATGGAGATCGGTTCCTTGGCGATCTTCAGCACCTTGCGCACTTTGTCCTCGGGCATTTCCATGCGCACGGCGAGCTCCTCCGGAGTGGGCTCGCGGCCCATCTCCTGAAGCATCTGCCGGGAGATGCGATTCAGCTTGTTGATCGTCTC
>DAHVQK010000128.1 GCA_027317845.1 Gammaproteobacteria bacterium | reverse complement strand
ATCCACAGCCGCCTCGCTGCGCTCGGCCCGGCGCTTGGCGCGGCTGCCAAGAGGCGCCGCGCCGTCGCCGGCTGCGGGCTGTGGACGACGGAGATAACCGTGCCCCATCAGGGCTCATACACCACTCCCGGGGACGCGAGCCATCACCCACTCACCACTGTGAGTGTGCGGTCTTGGGCATCACCAAAACAGCGCAACATAAAAATAGACGTTTGGGTCGCTGCGACTCGCGTTGGAGGTCGGATTGGCGTGTGCGCCATCCCGCCTGTCGCGACCGACCGGCTCCGGCTGCACGGCACCCTGCGTGCTCGCTGGGCGCTCCACGACGGATCGCGGGACGCCGAGGTCCAGCGCACGGCAATAGGCAATACTTGAAGAGTTGATGGTGCCCGAGGTCGGAGTCGAAACAGACGCAAAATCGCCGGAAATTACCGCACTTCGATAATGACCTGGAGAGAAGTACCCCCAACTGTACCCCCACGGCCCTGGGGGTACTCACGGACGATTCCAGGCCGCGGAATCGCAATGGCCGCACTTCATCGCAGCATATCGAGGCAGGTATTATTTCATACTGATTATGGTATATTCCCGCCGTGCGCAAGCCCCATCTTCCGACCAATCCGTTCGTTTATGGCCGCGTTCTCGGTATTGCCGACGCTGCTTGCGCGCGTCCACAGTACGAAACGGCGATCCTACAGGTTGCGCGCGATAAGGGACGTCTTGCACTCTCCGGCGACCGACGCTTGGGCAAGAGCACGCTCATCGATCGGACGCTGGCGGCCGACAAGTGCCCACTTCTGAGGTGGGATTTCCATCGTGTCTACTCAACCGAAGACCTGGTGCACCGTGCCGCGGAGCAGCTAGATGCCTTCGTCCGCGGATTGAGTCCAATTGCCCGCAAGCTTACGCCGTGGTTGCGTGAGATTGGTGTCGGGATTGATTCGATCCGGCTTTCCTATCAGGGAACCGAAGCGGCGCTTCGCGTGCGAACACCTACGGATCACTTGGCCAGACTCCTTGGTTTCGTCAGCGACATTGCGAAGCGTCGTGAATTTGCTTTGTTCATAGACGAGCTGCAAGACATCCGCGACGGGCTGCCGGAGCGCGAGGGTGATGCCGTTCTGGGCCTCCTGCGCTCTGAGTTGCAGCGTTTACGAATACCGTGCTTCTTCGCAGGCAGTTCGCGGGAGTCCTTCCGGGCCCTCTTTATGAGCGATGTCTCGCCCTTCTATGAGTCTGCACGTCTTCTTGAGGTGACCTCGATCCCTGCCCCGGAGCTCAGGGCGTTTCTCGTGAGGCAATTTGCGCGGGGGCGTTTCGAGCTTCTCCCGGAAGTCGGCAATGTGCTGCTCGCAATCGCCGGTGAATCGCCGAACGATGTACAGCATCTGGCGCATGAGACGTGGAATGCTGCGGTGGTGTCCCGCATAGGGGGTGGGGAATTGGGGCGCGCGCTCTCGAAGATCCTGGCTGATCTGACCCCCATGGCAGACACCTGGCTCGGGCAGCTCACACGGCGCCAGCAAAGGGTCTTGATGGCAACGGCGCTTTACGAGCACGTCGGGTCGGGAACCGAGACGTTTCTGCGGGCCGCGGGCGTTCGCAACAACGGTGCGATCATCAGCGCCCTGCGACCCTGCATCCACACCCGCGAGCCGATCGTCGAAAAGCTTGGCAGCCGCTACCGGATTCGCAGTCGATATCTGCGACTTTGGCTTGCAACTCGACACCAGCTCGTGCCGGAACTCATTCCCTTGCTGCGTCCGGAGGGAGCGTACACCGCTGCTCTGCGAACGGTTTGCCCTCAGCTACCCGAAGATCTGGAAAGCTGACGGAGTGCGATTCGCCCGGGACCGTCGGCTGTTGAGGTCTGCAGCAAGTCCGAGGCGGCCATTGCAGCACCCCCTTGCAAGTCGTTGCATTTTTGCGTGAGCACCGACGCTGAACGCATTGTCGATATCTATGAGCGGCATGCTGATGCCTGGGTCGAAGCGCGGTTGCGAGAAAGCAGCCTTTATGAACGCGAGTGGCTGGATCGCTTTTGCGCGCTCGTACCGCCGAGCGGATCGGTGCTCGACTTGGGTTGCGGTGCCGGTGAGCCGATCGCAAGGTATGTCAGCGAGTGTGGCTACGCCGTCACCGGCGTCGATTCATCGCCCGCAATGATTGCCAAGTTTCGAGCGCGACTTCCTGGTCAGCAGGCCCTTGTCTCAGACATGCGGACGCTGTCTCTAGGGCGGCTCTTTCATGGCATTCTCGCCTGGGACAGCTTCTTTCATTTGAGCCACGAAGATCAGAGGCGGATGTTCCCGATTTTCCGGGCGCACGCCGCGCCACACGCCGCTCTGATGTTCACGAGTGGACCTGCACATGGCGAGGCCATTGGTCGCCTTGAAGGAGAGCCTTTGTATCACGCCAGCCTTGATGCTGCCGAATACCGGAATTTGCTAGAAGCCGCAGGCTTTGGCGTCGTCGCCAACGTGGCAGAAGACAAAACTTGCGGCGGTCGCACGGTTTGGCTCGCCCAGTTCCATTAAGCCGTTTCCAACTGGTCCCGGCTTTCAGCGCCGCATGGTCGCGGGGCGCAGGTCCGGACAACCTCGTGTGAATCTCCAAACTGTTTCGGATCCGCAACCCGCCCGTCAACTTCAGGCGGTCGCGCCGGTGGCTGCCGCTCTGTGTGGGGGGCGGGGCAGGGCCGCAAAGGACGACAGTCGCAAGGGAAGCCGGTCCTGCTGATGCGCAGGAGGACCTCCGTGCCCGCACGTAGGAATGAATGCAGCCTTCCGCTGCCGATCAGCTCCGGCTGGTCAGCGCCTCGGATATGTCGATTGCCTCGCGAACGATGAGGAAGTCGTCGAACGCCGGCGCCAAGTCGGCGCCTGAAAAGGCGGGTCTGCTCGAGGTCGGAGGCGAATTCTGGGCATAAGTGACTGAAACTACTGAGAGACGGTCGGGAAATTGGGTCGGAGTACCCCACTCGGTACCCCCACGGGTCTCTGCAGCAGCTATCCGCTACCCCCAGCCCAGATGGTGAGCGCCGCGCTTGCGACTACCTGGGCGAGGGTTGATGGGGCAATGGGGGCAGAGACGGTGCGCTTGACGGAATCCTTGCGGATATATATTGTATATATATATTTCACAGACGCGAAGGTGCTTTCGTGAAAACGGCCAAGCTCTTCAAGAACGGTGACAGCCAGGCGGTACGGCTCCCAAAGGAGTTCCGCTTTGCCGGAGCAGAGGTGCTGATCAAGCGCGTTGGCAGTGCGGTAGTACTTCTGCCCAAAGCCAAATCGTGGGATACGCTGGTTCAGAGCCTGGATAAGTTTCCGGCAGATTTCATGAACGAACGTGAGCAGCCACGTGAAGCTGAGCGCCGGGAGCCGCTGCAGTGAAATGGATGCTGGATACGGATACGTGCATCGCCATCATCAAAAAGCATCCGGTTGCGCTTAAGAAGATACGCGGCAAGTCGATCGGACAAGTTGGAATTTCGTCGATTACGTTGGGCGAACTCACGTTCGGCGCGGCAAAGAGTAGTCGTCCGAAGGTTGCGCATGACGCGCTGAACGAATTTCTATTGGCACTCGAGGTTGCGGGTTTCGATGAAGGCGCCGCAATGACCTATGGGGATGTCCGTGCATCGCTCGAGCAGCAGGGGAAACCGATTGGTCCGCTCGATACGCTTATCGGGAGTCATGCGCATGCGCTGGACATAATTCTAGTCACACACAACACCCGAGAGTTCTCGCGGATAGACGGTCTTCGACTCGAAGATTGGATTGCGCAGTAACGGGATTGCGCAGTAACGGGCCATGTTCATGAACGCTATGCTGTGGGGCGTGTCTCTAACCGATCTCACGCGGTCTCTGATCGCTCCTTAGACATTGCGTACTTTTCGCATATTGGGCTGCCTCTGCTTTGCTCGCCTTGCGAGCGGAAATGATGCGAGTGCGATCGCCACGTGGTGTGTGGCACGCCGGCGGGACCCTCGGGCAGCACGAGCGAAGAGCGCCAGATGCGCTTTCCATGGCTTAGCTTGCCGGCTGTCCGACGGTGCGGTTCCGAAGGCATTTTCGGCCGCAGGCGCGGTGAAGCCGGCTGGGTCTAATTTTCCCAGGGCAGGCGGTACACGCGGTGCGATGCCGCGGAACTGTCGGCGTTTTTTACAGTCAATGCGCTGTTTGAATGGTCGTTCTTGAGTAACGGACTGATTTCATTGGAAATCATTTAGACGGCATGCATTTTGCTTTTGTCAAGAGCTGAACCATCGGACTGGTCTGTCCACGATTTGAAAGGTGGGTATTTCATGAGAATTCGCATAGGCGGCTGGGCAATGCTCGGGGCGCTGCTCATGGCAGTTGCGGGACTGGCGCAAGCGGACACATTAACC
>DAHVQK010000122.1 GCA_027317845.1 Gammaproteobacteria bacterium | reverse complement strand
CATTGCGGCCGCGGATCACGCCATCGCGAGCACGCCGAGCGCGGCGCGCAACATCAGCGGCTCCTCCTGCACCACGATCACCCACACCGCGGGCGCGCCCGCGGGCGCGCTGATGCGACTCTCAACCCCGCGCGCCGCCTCATTGGCGCTCTCATCGAGCTCGATGCCCGCCCACCGCATGCCCGAGAGGATGCGCGCGCGGATCCCCGGCACGTGCTCACCGACGCCACCGCCGAAGACGATCCCGTCGCAGCCGCCCAGCACGGCAAGATAGGCGCCGAGGTACTTGCGCACCCGGTAGCAATACAACTCGATCGCGAAGCGCGCGCACTCGGAACCGTCCGCGAGCAGCTTCCCCGGATTGCTCTCGCCACCGGTCACTCCGAGCAGCCCCGCCTGCCGGTTCATCGCCTCGATCACCTGCGCCGGGCTCACTGCGAGTCTGCCGCTCAGGTACGGCACGATGGCCGGGTCCGCATCGCCCGAGCGTGTGGCCATCACCAGTCCCTCGAGCGGCGAGAATCCCATGGAGGTGTCCCTGGGATGCCCCTGCTCGATCGCCGTGATCGAGCACCCTCCGCCCAACTGCACGGTGATCAGCCGCCCGCCCCGCGGCAGCTGCGGCTCGAGCTCGCAGAATCGCAGCCACATGGCCTCGTGGGCGAGACCGTGGAATCCGTAGCGCCGCACTCCCAGATCCACTCCCATGGCGGGCGGCAGCGCGTATTCCGCCGCGACGCGCGGAAGCGACGCATAGAACGCCGTGTCGAATGTCGCCACCTGTGCGGCATCGGGTCCGCACAGACGGCGCGTCGCATCGATCCAACGGATCGCCAATGGATTGTGAAGTGGAGCAAGCTCGGCAAGGTTCGAGATGGCCGCGCGGACGTCATCGTCGATGAGCACCGCTTGCTTGAAGCGCGTACCGCCGTGAACGACGCGATGCACGACCGCCTCCGGCATCCCCGGCAACTGATCGAGAAAACCCCTGAGTTCCCCCGCGGGATCGATGTGCGTCGCCTCGTGGTGCACGGCGGCGATCCTGCGTGGTGCGCCGTTGCCCCGGGCGGGCGTGGCGGCTTCGAAGGCGGCGAGCTTGATCGAGGTGCTGCCGCTGTTGACCGTGAGGAGGATCACGCCCAACGCCAGTCGGCCACCAGGGGCATGTCGCGGCCGTGGCGGCGGATGTAGGCGGAGTGCTCGATGAGGCGGTGACGCATCTCCTCCTTCAGGTAGGCGCCGCGATCGCGTAGCCCAGGCAGCCGGTCGATGGCATCCCGCACCAGGTGGAAGCGGTCCATCTCGTTGAGCACAGTCATGTCGAACGGAGTCGTGATCGTGCCCTCCTCCTTGTAGCCACGCACGTGCAGACCGGCGTTGTTGTGCCGCCGGTAGGTGAGCCGGTGAATGAGCCAGGGATAGCCGTGAAAGGCGAAGATCACCGGCCTGTCGAATGTGAACAGCGAATCGAAATCGGCATCGGAAAGACCGTGCGGGTGCTCGGAGGTCGGCTGCAACCTCATCAGATCGACGACGTTGACCACGCGGACCTTCAGCTCGGGAAACGCCTTGCGCAGGATCGACACCGCCGCGAGAGTCTCGAGCGTGGGCACATCTCCGGCGCACGCCATCACCAGATCGGGGCTCGCCCCCTCATCGCTGCTCGCCCACGGCCAGATGCCGATTCCGGCCGTGCAGTGCGCCGCCGCCGCCTCGATCGACAGCCACTGCGCCGCCGGCTGCTTGCCCGCCACCACTACGTTCACCTTGTGGCGGCTGCGCAGGCAGTGATCCATGACCGAGAGCAGGCAGTTGGCATCGGGCGGCAGGTACACCCGCACGATCCCGGCCTTCTTGTTGACGACGTGATCGATGAACCCCGGGTCCTGGTGGGTGAAGCCGTTGTGGTCCTGCCGCCAGACGTGGGAGGTGAGCAGATAGTTGAGCGAGGCGATCGGACGGCGCCAGGGGATGCCCGCGGTCACCTTCAGCCACTTCGCGTGCTGGTTGAACATCGAGTCGACGATGTGGATGAAAGCCTCGTAGCAGTTGAAGAGGCCGTGACGCCCGGTGAGCAGGTAGCCTTCGAGCCAGCCCTCGCACTGGTGTTCGCTCAGGATCTCGAGCACCCGGCCGCTGCCGGCGAGAAACTCATCGGATGCGAGCGTACGCCCCTGCCATTGGCGATTGGTCGCCTCGAAGACCGACTGCAGCCGGTTGGAGAGGGTTTCATCGGGCCCGAAGAGGCGGAAGGTCGAGGGGTTGAGGCGGATGACGTCGCGGACGAAGGCCCCGAGCACACCGGTGTCCGATGCCGTGGCGCCGCCCGGGGCGGCCACGGGCACGGCATAGTCGCGAAAATCGGGCAGGCGAAGATCGTTGAGCAGCGCCCCGCCGTTGGCATGGGGGTTGGCGCCCATGCGCATGCTCCCCTCGGGCGCGAGCGCGGCGAGTTCCGCTGCGAGGCGACCGGCGCTGTCGAACAGCTCCGCGGGCCGGTAGCTGCGCAGCCACTGCTCGAGTTGCGCGAGATGCCCCGGGTTGGCCGCCGGGTCGGGGATCGGCACCTGATGGGCGCGAAAACTGCCTTCCACGGGCTTGCCGTCCACCGTCTTCGGTCCCGTCCAGCCCTTGGGTGTCGCGAGCACGATCATCGGCCAGCG
>DAHVQK010000115.1 GCA_027317845.1 Gammaproteobacteria bacterium | reverse complement strand
GGTCGCTGGCCGGCGAACGTCATCCATGACGGCAGCACCGAAGTGCTCGCCGCCTTCCCCGAAGCGCCGGGGCAATGCGCGGATGCCAAACTTGCCAATGAGCTCAAGACTTCGCGCGTCTACGGCGCGATGCGCCGCGAGCGGGGGGACGAGCCGAGCGCGAACAGCGAGAACACCGGCGCGGTCGGTTTCAAGATGCGCCCCGGCACTCGGCGACTCGACGCCGGCACCGCTGCCCGGTTTTTCTACTGCGCGAAGGCGAGCCGCGCGGACCGCGGCGAGGGAAATTCGCACCCGACCGTCAAGCCCACCGCGCTGATGGCTTACCTCTGCCGCCTGGTCACCCCGCCGGGCGGCATGGTGCTCGACCCCTTCACCGGGTCAGGGTCCACTGGCGTTGCCGCGGTGCGCGAGGGCTTGCGCTTCATCGGAATCGAAGCGCAAGCCGCCTATCTCGAGATCGCCCGCCAGCGGATTGCACTTGAGCACGGCGGACAGATGGACCTGCTGTGGGCGTAGTCTCGACACCCGCTCCCGCACGGATGTTGCGGGAAGGCGCCCTCAGCGACTGTCCAAGCCTCCTCGAGAGCTTCGGCCGGCGCCGCTTCCACACCGTCCTCGCCGATCCGCCGTGGCAGTTCCAGAACAAGACCGGCAAGGTCGCGCCCGAACACAAGCGGCTCGCGCGCTACAGCACGATGACGCTCGATGCAGTCGCGGCGCTGCCGGGCGCGCGGCTCGTGACCGAGCCAGCGCACCTGTACCTCTGGGTACCGAACGCGCTGCTGCCTGAAGGACTGCGCGTCATGGGCGAGTGGGGCTTCCAGTACAAAAGCAACCTCGTGTGGCACAAGGTCCGAAAGGACGGAGGCCCGGATGGGCGGGGCGTAGGGTTCTACTTCCGCAACGTGACCGAGCTCATGCTGTTCGGCGTGCGTGGCAAGAATGCGCGCACGCTCGCGGCCGGCCGGCGGCAGGTGAACTTTCTCGCCACGCGCAAGCGCGAGCACTCACGCAAGCCGGATGAGATTTACCCGATCATCGAGGCGTGCAGTCCCGGTCCGTTCCTCGAACTCTTTGCCCGTGGAGCAAGACCAGGGTGGGCGGTTTGGGGAAACCAAGCAACCGCCTATTACCCCACCTGGGCAACCTATCGCAATCACTCGCAGACGAAGTGCGAGGAGGCCACTTGAATCGTTATCCCTTCCATCGCGACACCGTCATGGACGGGTCCATCAGCATCGCCGCCGCCGGCTTGGCGGGATTCGCCTGGCTGCACACCGGATCCGGCCTTGCCGGTCCGGCGCTGTGGATCCTCCTGCCGCTCGCCTGCGCCGTCGCCCCGAAGTGGCGCAGCCGGCTCGTGGCGGCACTCCTGTATTACGGCCAGTGCTCGTGGCCGGTACTCGGCGCCATCCAAGGGTATTGGGCACCCGGGGCCGGCGGTGCACCCGTGCCGGACGTCATGGTGCTTGCGGTCAGCGCGTGGATCGGCGCAACCCTCCTCCTCGCCCTCCCGTGGGCCTTCGCCTCCACCTGGCCTCGCGCGCTGCTCGCGCTCGCACTCACCGCGCTGCCTCCCCTCGGACTCATCGGGTGGGAATCCCCG
>DAHVQK010000113.1 GCA_027317845.1 Gammaproteobacteria bacterium | reverse complement strand
GGCCCAACGCCACCGCCAACGGATGCAGCGCAGGAAGGCGCTGGTCGACGGGCGCATCGCTGCGGCATCAGAACGGCGGGGCGTATTGCTCGTGCTCACAGGCAACGGCAAGGGAAAGAGCTCGTCCGCCTTCGGCATGGTCGCCCGGGCGCTCGGGCACGGCATGCAAGTCGGCGTGGTGCAGTTCATCAAGGGCAAGTACCTGACGGGGGAAGCGAGCTTCTTCCGGCGTTTCCCGCAGGTGCGCTTTCACGTCATGGGCGAGGGCTTTACCTGGGAGACCCAGGACCGCGAGCGTGACGTGCGGGCAGCGGAGGCGGCCTGGGAGATTTCGGGCGCCATGTTGCGCGATCCAGCGCTCGCCCTCGTGGTGCTCGATGAGCTCAACATCGCGTTGCGGTACCGCTATGTCGAGCTCGCCGCCGTCCTCGATGCCTTGCGCAACCGACCACACATGCAACACGTCGTCATCACCGGGCGCGGAGCGCCCGCTGAGCTGATCGAGCTGGCCGACACCGTGACGGACATGCGCATCGTGAAACACGCCTTTGACGCAGGCATCGGCGCACAGCGGGGAATCGAGCTCTAGGCAGCGCGGCGACCCATGACGAGCGCTCAAGCATCAACCATCCTGATCTCGGGACCAGCGTCGGGACAGGGGAAGACCACCGTGACTGCGGCGCTCGCCCGTCAGGCTGTGCGCCAGGGCAAACGCGTGCGTGTCTTCAAAACCGGTCCCGACTTCATCGACCCGATGATTCTCGCTCGAGCGGCCGGCCATCCCGTTTACCAGCTCGACCTGTGGATGGGCGGGCTCGCGCACTGCCGCAACCTCCTCTACCAGGCCGCAAGAGACTCCGACGTCGTCCTCGTCGAAGGAGTGATGGGACTCTATGACGGCACCCCCTCGAGTGCCGAGCTCGCCCGCCAATTCAACCTGCCTCTGCTTCTCGTCATCGACGGCAGTGCCATGGCGCAGACTTTCGGTGCGCTTGCGCTGGGACTGAAGGTCTATGACGCGGACCTCACAATTCACGGCGTGGTGGCAAACCGCACCGCAGGCCCCGGACACGCCGCCTTGCTCGCCGACAGCCTTAAGGGCCCTGCCGCGGAGATTTCCTTTCTCGGTGCCCTGCACGCCGATCGCGCCATCGAGTTTCCCGATCGTCACCTGGGGCTGGTCCAGGCAGAGGAGATCACCGATCTCGAGGCGCGAATTGATCGCGCCGCGCAGGCACTCGCCGCGATACGGATCGAAGACATTCCGCAGGTGACGTTCCACGCGGACGTCGATCTTCATCCACCCTCGCTTCTTGCCGGCGTCTCAATCGCAGTGGCCCACGATGCCGCCCTTTCTTTCGTCTATCCCGCCAATCTCGACCTGCTGCAGGCGATGGGTGCCACGACCCGCTTTTTCTCGCCATTACAGGACGTGCCGCCTCCGGCTGACGCCATCTACCTGCCGGGCGGCTATCCGGAACTCCATGCCGAACGGCTCGCGGCCAACCGCCCTCTGCACGAGGCACTGCGCCGCCATGTCGAGGCCGGCAAGCCGCTGCTCGCCGAATGTGGCGGCATGATGCTGCTCTTCGAGCATTTGGTCGATCTCGAGGGTCGGCGGTACGCGATGAGCGGAGTCCTTCCCGGTGAGACCACCATGCAGCCGAAGCTCCAGGCGCTTGCGCTGCAGGGAGTGGATCTGCCGCAGGGGGAGCTGCGCGGCCACAGCTTCCATCACTCATGCCTGCAGACCTCGCTCGAGCCGCTGCGGCATGCGACCACGCCGAGGGGAGGCTGCGGCGAAGCCGTATTCCGCCAGGGCGCGTTGACCGCCAGCTATATCCATTTCTACTTTCCCTCCAACCCGCGGGCCGCCGCGACCCTGTTTAAGCCTTGAGCCACTCCATCCACCGCTACGACGAGGCGGACCGCGCGGCGATTTACCGTGTGATTCGCGAGCGCCGCGATGTACGCAGCTTCGTGCGTTCACCCATCGAGCCCGAGACGCTCCGGCGCATCCTGGAGAGCGCGCATGCCGCCCCCAGCGTCGGTCTGTCCCAGCCATGGCGGTTCCTGCGCATCACCGATCCTGACATGCGCGTAGCGATCCACGCACTGGTGCAAGAGGAGCGAGCGCGCACAGCCGATGCACTCGGCGAGCGCCGTGATGAATTCCTGCGGCTGAAGGTCGAGGGGATTCTCGATTGCGGTGAGCTGCTGGTTGGCGCCTTGCTGGAGGGTGGGACAAAGGAGATCTTCGGACGAAGGACGCTCCCGGAGATGGACTTGGCGTCCGTGGCCTGCGCCATTGAAAACCTCTGGCTCGCCGCCCGCGCGGAAGGGCTGGGTCTGGGTTGGGTCTCGATGTTCGAGCCGCAGGCGCTCGCCGC
>DAHVQK010000112.1 GCA_027317845.1 Gammaproteobacteria bacterium | reverse complement strand
GATGTGCCCGTCCGTCTCGTCGTTGAACACGCCGCGGCCGAGCCAGATGAAGTGGCTCACACCGAGATACTCGCGCAGCACCGCCTCCATGCGCTCGCGGGTCATGCCGGGATTGCGATTGGGGTTGAGGACGCACTCCTCCGAAAGCAGCGCCGTGCCTTCGCCATCGACGTGAATGGCGCCGCCCTCGATGACGATCGGCGCGCGGTAGCGCGCGCGCTTCTCGTGAGCCAGCACCTGCGCGGCCACCCGCTCGTCCTGGTCCCAGGGATGATACAGGCCGTCTTCGATTCCACCCCAGGCGTTGAAATGCCAGTGCACGCCGCGCAACCCCGGGCGCTCACCGACCACGTAGGTCGGACCGACGTCGCGCATCCAACAGTCATCGTGCGCCAGTGTCAGCAGCTGCACGTGCGCGGGCAACATCGCGCGCGCCCGCGCCTGATGGGCGGCCGAGACGCCCACATGGACTTTCTCGAACCGCGCGATGGCCGCGGCCACGGCGGCGAAGGCCGCCTGGGCCGGATGCGCGGCTTCGCGCCAGTTGTCCGGTCGCTCCGGCCACAACATCCAACAGCCCGAGTGCGGCTCGAACTCCGCCGGCATCCACCAGCCATCGGCCGCGGGCGTGCTCTCGAGAGCCCCGGTCTCGGTCATGCCGATGAGCGCTGTTTGCTGTGGCGGAAGCCGTAGAAGGCGTAGATGGCCCCGCCGATCGCCGTCCAGACCACCAGGCGGATCCAGGTGGCGTCGGAGAGGAAGTACGTCATGCCGAGACACACCAGCGCCCCGAGCGGGCACAGCAGCCATGCCCACGGCACGCGGAAGGGCCGATGCGCCTCGGGACGCGTGTGCCGCATCACCAGCACCCCTATGCATACCACCGCGAAAGCCAGCAGAATGCCGATCGAGATCAGATCCGCCAGCACATCGAGCGGAAACACCCCGGCAATGACCGCCGCCCCGATCCCGGTGATGGCGGTGGCCACGTGCGGAGTCTTGAAGCGCGGGTGACAGCGGCTCATCAAGGGAGGCAGCAGACCGTCATCGGCCATCGACAGCAGGATGCGCGGCTGCCCCAGAAGCGAGGTCAGGATGACGGATGTCATGCCCGCGATCGCCCCGATCTTCACGAACACGCCGAGCCACGAAAGCGCCGGATGCGCATCGAGCGCCACCGCGACGGGCGCGTCCACGTTGAGTTTGAAGAACGGCACCATGCCGGTGATCGCCGCCGCCATGGCCACGTAGAGCACCGTGGAGATCACCAGGGTGCCGATGATTCCCATCGGCAGATCGCGTTGCGGATTGCGCGCCTCCAGGGCTGTCGTCGAGGCCGTATCGAACCCGACGTAGGAGAAGAAAATGATCCCCGCGCCCTGCAGCACGCCGGTCCAGCCAAAGTGTCCGAACGTGCCGGTATTGGCCGGAATGTACGGGTGCCAGTTGGCCGGGTCGATGAACTTCAGGCCCGCGATCACGAAAATGACGATGATCGTCATTTTCAGGGCAACCATGAAATTCGTCGCCTTGGCGGTCTCCTGGATGCCCACGTACAACAGCACGCTCATTCCGAGAACGATGAGCACCGCGGGCACGTTGACGATCGCCCCCGTGGCCACCAGATGGCCGCTCGCGCTCTGCGCAAAGGGCGCATTGATCCACATCCCCGGCAGGTGAATGTGCGCTTCGGCGAGCAGGTTGACCACGTACGCCGACCAGCTGACAGCCACCGCCGAGGCGGAGATCGCGTACTCGAGCATGAGGTTCCAGCCGATGAACCAGGCCACCACCTCCCCCAGGGTCGCGTATGTGTAGCTGTAGGCGCTGCCGGGCACCGGCAGAAAGGCGGCAAACTCCGCGTAGCACAGCGCCGCAAGGCCGCTTCCAAAGGCCGCAATCATCAGGGAGAGCGTCACCGCCGGACCCGACTGGTTGGCCGCCACCGTGCCCGTGAGTACGAAAATGCCGGTGCCGATGGTGGCCCCGATCCCGATCGCCATCAGCGCCCAGACCGAGAGCGCCTGGCGAAGCCGCTCCGCGCCGGCGCGCTCCGGCGCCACCACCGGGTGCACCGCAAAGAGCTTGCGCCATAAGGAATTTCTCATGGCCGCGGCCGGGACTTCGCTTTCGGTGGCGTCGTTCATGATTCGGGGGACCCCCAGATAAATGGTTATGCGCCCAAGTGTCTCATAGATCGGCGCGCAGGCGCCGTGAGCGCTTCGTGCAAGCCCTCCGCCGGCTCGTCCGGCCGCTCGGCCAAGCGTGAGGCATGTGCCAGCCGGGCCCGGGGCCTGCGTGCGGCGCGTGCCTTGATGGAGCGCAGTTTTCGGGAAACCGCCGGTCGCGGACGCGTGCTAGGATTGCCGGCCCGTTCGACCACGAGCCTGTCCGAAGCCGCGTATTTCCCAGAGTCCCAAGGAGTCCGCAATGTCCAGTGCCACAGCCCCGAAGGCCGCACCGCCCGCCTCTGGAGCAAAGATCACCATCCGCGACGGCAAGCTCCTCGTCCCGGACAATCCCATCGTTCCCTTCATCGAGGGGGACGGGACGGGGCCGGACATCTGGCGCGCCAGCG
>DAHVQK010000108.1 GCA_027317845.1 Gammaproteobacteria bacterium | reverse complement strand
TGGGGCAGATGAGTTGCAATCCGGCCATCGGAGGTATCGGCAAGGGACACCTGGTCCGCGAGATCGATGCCCTGGGCGGGGTGATGGCACACGCCACCGACCGGTCGGGTATTCAGTTCCGGACGCTGAACGGCAGCAAGGGTCCAGCGGTGCGCGCCACCCGGGCCCAGGCCGACCGCCAGCTCTACAAACAGGCCATCCGCACGGCCATCGAGAACGCGCCGCACCTGTCCGTGTTTCAGCAGGAAGCGGCGGATCTCATCGTCGAAGGTGAGAGTGTCCGGGGCGTCGTTACCGTCACGGGGATCGTGTTCGAGGCTCCGTTCATCGTGCTCACCGTGGGGACCTTCCTCGGCGGGCGGATCCACGTGGGGCTCGACAGCTACTCCGGCGGCCGGGCCGGCGACCCGCCCTCGAACCGCCTGGCGGCGCGCCTGCGCGAGCTGCCGCTGCGGGTCGGGCGGCTGAAGACCGGCACCCCTCCCCGCCTCGACGGGCGCACGCTCGATTACGCCGCCATGGCTCGCCAGGCGAGTGACGATCCGCTGCCGGTGTTCTCGTTTCTCGGCCGCGCCGCGCAGCATCCGCGGCAGGTCGACTGCTTCATCACCCACACGAACGAGCGGACGCACGGGATCATCCGCGCGGCGACCGACCGTTCGCCGATGTTCACCGGCGCGATCGAGGGCGTCGGCCCCCGCTACTGCCCCTCGATCGAGGACAAGGTCGTGCGCTTCGCCGACCGCACCGCCCATCAGATCTTCGTGGAGCCCGAAGGCCTCGCCACCCACGAAATCTATCCCAACGGCATCTCCACCAGCCTGCCGTTCGATGTGCAGTACGCGCTGGTGCGCAGCATTCCGGGATTCGAGAACGCGCACCTGACACGGCCGGGCTATGCGATCGAATACGACTTCTTCGATCCCCGGGATCTGCGCCCCTCGCTCGAGACCCGCGTGCTCGGCGGCCTGTACTTCGCTGGCCAGATCAACGGCACCACCGGTTACGAGGAAGCCGCGGCCCAGGGCCTGCTCGCCGGCGTCAACGCCGCGCTCGCCGCCCGGGAACGCGACGCGTGGACGCCCAAGCGCAGCGAGGCGTATCTCGGTGTGCTCGTCGACGATCTGGTCACGCGAGGCACCCGCGAGCCCTACCGCATGTTCACCAGCCGGGCCGAGCATCGTCTGCTGCTGCGGGAAGACAATGCCGACCTGCGCCTGACACCGCTCGGAAGAGAGCTCGGCCTGGTGGACGATGAGCGCTGGCGCCTCTTCGAGACCAAACGCCGGCTGGTCGATCGCGAGGTCGAGCGCCTTCGAGGCATCCGGCTGCGACCGGAGGCGATCGACGCCCGATGGTGCGATCGCGTGCTCGGTGCCCCACTGGGCCGGGACGTCTCGGCGTTCGAGATGTTGCGCCGCCCCGAAGTCAGTCATGAGACGTTGCTCGAGGTCGCGGGCCGGACTTCACTCGAAGCCGAGGAGCAGGATGACCGGCTGCCTCCCCAGGTTCGCGTGCAGGTGGAGGCGCGGGCGAAGTATGCCGGCTACATCGAGCGCCAGCATGAGGAAATCGACCGCCAGCGCCGCAACGAGGAGACCCGATTGCCCGAAGACATCGATTACACCGAGGTCACCGGCCTGTCGCACGAAGTGCGGGCCCGCCTCACCGAATATCGCCCGGCGACGCTCGGGCAGGCGAGCCGCGTGCCGGGCGTGACGCCCTCGGCGGTCACCTTGCTGTTGGTGCATATGAAGAAACGCCGACTGGCCGCCGGCGAGCGCGCATGAGCGCCTTCCTGGACCGGCTCGAGAGCAGCTGCAAGCGCAGCGACTCGCTGGTGTGCGTCGGACTCGACCCGGAGATCGAGCGTTTCCCCGCCGGGGTTGCGGGGCACGCCTCGCCCATCTTCCAGTTCAACAAGGCCATCATCGACGCGACGGCGGATCTGGTGTGCGCCTACAAGCCGCAATTCGCGCACTACGCGGCGTATGAGGCCGAGGATCAACTGCAGCGCACGATCGAGTACATCCACGGCGCCTATCCGGGCGTACCGGTCATTCTCGACTCCAAGCGCGGCGACGTGGGCAACACGGCAGAGCGCTACGCCATCGAAGCATTCGAGCGCTATGGCGCGGACGCCGTCACGGTCAACCCCTATCTCGGCGGCGACTCGCTCGAGCCGTTCCTCAAACACGCGGACCGGGGTGTGATCATCCTCTGCCGCACCTCCAACCCCGGCGCGCGGGACCTGCAAGACCTCGCGGTCTCCACCGGGCACAGGCTGTATCACGCCGTGGCGGAACTGGCTGCGCGCCAGTGGAATACACGGGGCAACTGCATGTTGGTGGTTGGTGCGACCTACCCCAGGGAACTCGCCGAGGTGCGCGCCATCGTCGGCGACATGCCGCTCCTCGTGCCCGGCGTCGGCGCCCAGGGCGGGGATGTGGCCGAGGCGGTGCGCAACGGCCAGACGGCCGCCGGTTCCGGACTCGTGATCAGCTCCTCACGGGGAATCCTCTACGCCTCGGGCGAGGCCGATTACGCCTCCGCGGCGAGGGCGGCGGCGCTGAAGCTGCGCGACCAGATCAATGCTCACCGGCGGCGCTCGGGAGGCTGAGCGGTCATGAGACGCGCGCTCGGCCGCGGCGCGACGCTCCTGGCGCTGGCCGCGCTCTCCGCCTGCTCGGGCTCCCCGCAGGGAGGCGCGACGGCGCCGGCCCGGGAGCGGGCGATCCTGCTGCGCGGCCTCGACCTGGAGCCGGACTCCCTCGATGCGCAGAAGGCCCGCTCGGTGGAGGCGCAGAGAGTCCTGATGGACATCTGCGAGGGCCTGACCACGCTCGACCGCCAAGGCGCGGTCGCCCCGGGTATCGCCGAGAAGTGGACGGTGAGCCCGGGCGGCAGGACCTACACCTTTCTCCTGCGCCACGACGCCAGGTGGTCGACGGGCCAGCCCGTGGTGGCGCAGGACTTCGTAGCAGGGCTGCGCCGCCTGGTCGACCCACGCACCGGCTCCGATTACGCCGAGGTGGTGAGCGTCATCGAACATGCTCCCGGCATCATCGCCGGCCGACGGCCGCTCGAGAGCCTCGGGGTCCTCGCCCCTGACCCGTACACCGTCATCGTGAGGCTGCGCACGCCCGCCCCGTATCTACCGGCGCTGATGGCGCACCCGGCCACCTGTCCGGTCGACCCCGCGTTGCTCGCCCGGTATGGCGAGAGCTACGCGCACCCCGGACATCTGCCTTCCGACGGCGCCTTCGTGCTCACTCGATGGGCGCACGGGTCCTATATCGACCTGACGCGCAACCCGTACTACTGGCGGAACTCCGCCACGCGCCTCGATGGAGTGAAATATCTGATCAGCGTCGATGAGAACGCCGAGCTCAATCTGTATCGCGCGGGCGAGCTCGACGTCATCGGCGTGATTCCGCGGAGCGAGTTCGGCTGGATCCGGCGCAACCTCGGCAGCCAGCTGCACATCGCCCCCTGGGTGGGCACGTACTACTACGGGTTCAACCTTCGCCGCGCGCCGTTCAAGGGACAACCCGGGCTGCGCCGCGCGCTCGCCATGGTGATCGACCGCGACAAGCTGACCCGGCTGGTGCTGCGCACCGGCGAGCAGCCGGCATATGGCTGGGTGCCGCCGGGAATGGCCGGGTACACGCCGCAGTCCCCCGCCTGGCGGAGCCTCGGCGCGGCGCAACGCCTCGCCGAAGCGCGCCGACTGTACGCCGAGGCCGGCTACTCGGCGGCCCGGCCGCTGCGTTTCACGCTCAAGTACAACACCGGCGAGGTGCACAGCGAGATCGCGATCGCGGTCGCCTCCATGTGGCGGCGCGCGCTCGGTGTGCGGGTACGGCTGAGGGCCGAGGACTTCAGTTCCCTGATGCAGGACATCGAGCGCGGCAACGTGCAGATGTTCCGCTCCAGCTGGATCGGCGACTACAACGATCCCTACACGTTCGCCCAGTACTTCAAGAGCGACTTCGGCATCAACCTGCCGCACTACGACAATCCGGCCTACGACACCCTGGTCGATCACGCCGAGGCCGAGCTCGACCCCGCCAGGCGCCGCGCGCTGCTCGAGCAGGCCGAACGGCTGCTGCTGCGCGATCAGCCGGTGATCCCGCTCTATTTCTACGTGAGCAAACACCTGGTCAAGCCGCGGGTCACGGGCTGGTACGACAACGTCATGGACGTCACCTACAGCCGGGAGCTCGGGTTGCGGGGCGTGAACCCGTAGCGCTCACTTTCGCCAGAACGTGCGCGTGAACAGCACGATCAGGCTGAAGATCTCCAGGCGCCCGAACAGCATCGCCACGGTGCAGATCCAGATCTGCACGGCGTTGAGCGCGTGCAGGTTCCACCCGCCCTGTCCCGGCAGCCCGCACGCCGTGTTGTTGATCGAGGCGACGACGATCCGGAAGGCGGAATCGAAATCCATGCCGGTCAGCAGCATGGCGAACAGCAGCAGCGCGACCGCCATGAAGTAGAGGAAGATGAACGCGAGCACCGCATCCGCGGCGCGCTCGGGGATCGGCCGGCCGCCGATGCGCACCGGCGCCACCGCGCTCGGGTGCACCAGCATCTTCAGTTCCCGGCCGGCCTGGCGCACCAGCACCAGCGTGCGGAACATCTTGATGCCACCGCCCGAGGTGCCGGTGCTGCACACGATCCCCGACAGGAACAGCATCCAGATGGGCGCGAATACCGGCCAGGCGCTGAAGCTGACGTGCCCCGTCGACACCCAGCCCGTGGTGGTCGCCATGGAAATGACGTTGAAGGCGGCGTAACGCAGCGCCATGTTGAACGTCGGATAAACGCCCTCGGCGGCCAGCATCGCGGCAATGAAGGCGATACTGACCACGAGCAGCGCCGCCATCGCCTTGAACTCCGGGTCGTTGCTGTAGGGCTTGAGCGTCAGGCGCCGCAGCGCCACGAAATGGCGGGTGAAGTTGAGCGACGCCGCCAGCATCAACGCCATCAGCACCGCTTCCACGGCCGCCGAGTTGAAGTAGCCGATCCCGGCGTCGTGGGTCGAGAATCCCCCGAGCGACACCGCCGAGAAGGTGTGGCAGAACGCATCGAACCAGCTCATGCCGGAAAGCCTGAGCCCCGCGATGCCCGCCACGGTGAGCAGCACGTAGACGAGCCAGACGGAGCGCACCGCCTCGGTGATGCGCGGCTCGAGCCTCTCGTCCTTGACCGGCCCGGGCGCCTCGGCCTTGTAGAGCTGCATGCCCCCGACCCCGAGCAGCGGCATGACCCCCATGGCCACCACGATCCCGGTGAGACCGCCCACCCAGGTGAGCGATTCGCGCCAGAAGTTGAGCGAGGGCGCGAGGAAATCGAGGCCGGTGAGCACCGTCGAGCCGGTGGTCGTGAGACCGGACATGGCCTCGAACAGGGCGCGGGTGAAGGTGAGTCCCGGCATGCTCATGAGCAGCGGCAGGGTGGCCGACACCGGCAGCAGCACCCAGCCGAGCGTCACCAGCATGAAGCCATCGCGCGGCTTCAGCTCCCGACGGTGCCTGAAGGTGGCGGCCGAAAGCAGCAGCCCCGTGAGGACCGTGAGGGTCGCGCACAGCAGGAACTTCGGCCACAGCCCATCGCCGTTCACGAGCGAGCAGCCGATCGGCAGGGCGTACACGAGGCCGAATGCCGCGAGAATCAGGCCGAGGAAATACGTCACGCCGAGCATGCATCGCTCCCTGGGCAACCGGGGCTAAGGAGCCGCCCGCGTGAACAGCCGCTCGACTGCCTCGATGTGCCGCCGGTCGGACAGGAAGACGATCAGGTGGTCGTTGGACCGTACCCGGGTGTCGTGATGCGCGATGATCACCTCCTCACCGCGCACGATGGCGCCGATGGCAGCCCCTTCAGGCAGAGCGATCTCCCCGACCATGCGTCCGACCACGCGCGAGCTGGCCTCCTCGCCCCTCGCGATCGCTTCGATGGCCTCGGCGGCGCCACGGCGCAACGAGTGCACCCGAACCACCTCACCCCGCCTGACGTGGGCGAGGAGAGAACCGATGGTGATGATCTGCGGCGCGATCGCCACGTCGATGCTGGTGCTTTCGGCGAGATCCGCGTAGGAGGGCCTGTTGACGAGCGCCATGACTTTGCGTGCGCCGAGCCGCTTGGCGAGCATCGCGGACAGGATGTTCGCCTCCTCGGAATTGGTGACCGCCGCGAACACATCGGTGCTGTCGATGTTCTCTTCGATCAGC
>DAHVQK010000104.1 GCA_027317845.1 Gammaproteobacteria bacterium | reverse complement strand
TAGGAAGTCATGTTCCACTCGAAGTGAAACGGCACTCCGCGGAAGAGATTCCCGAACGCGGCGCCGAATACGATCATCGGCACCGCGCCGCTCACGAACAGCACCCAGTCCCACACCCCGCGCCAGTCCGGGTTCGCGATCCGGCTGCGGTACTCGAAGCCGAGCGGGCGCATGATCATCGTCCACAGCAGAAGCAGCATCACCACGTAGAAACCCGAGAAGGCCGTGGCGTAGATCAACGGGAACGCCGCGAATATCGCGCCACCGCCGAGGATGAACCACACCTGGTTGCCGTCCCAGTGAGGTCCGATGATATTGAGCGCCACGCGCCGCTCCTCGTCGGTGCGGCCGACGTAGCGCAGGATAGCCCCGACGCCCATGTCCATGCCGACCATCACCGCGAGCCCGATGAGCAGCACCCCGAGCAGGAGCCACCAGATCACCTGCGCGACTGCGTAGACTTGCATGAGTCAGCCCTCCAGTCTGTTGCCGTAAGCCGCCGCGGAAACGGCCCGCCCGGCAAGCGTGGGGCGCGTCTGCGCAGGCGCATCGCCCGAGCCGCCGTGCTCCTCGGGACCGAGCCGGATCGCGCGGACCATGAGATACATCTCGACGGCGATGAAGATCGAATACAAAGTCACGAAGCCGAGCAGCGAAAAGGCCATGTAGCCGACGCTGTGTGTCGAGGCGCTCATCCACGTCGGCAGCACGCCGAACACCGTCCAGGGCTGGCGACCGAGCTCGGCCACGAGCCAGCCCATCTCATTGGCGAGGAACGGTACCGGAATCATCCACACCGCCACTTTCAGGATCCAGGTCTTCTTCTGGATCCTGTTGCGCAGCGTGTAGAGCGCGGCCAGCACGAAGTAGGCGAGCATCGCCAGACCAAGGCCCACCATCAGGCGGAACGACCAGAACACCGCCGCCACGGGCGGAATGCTGTCGCGCGCCGCCTCCCGCACCTCCGCCGGCGTGACATGGTTCAGGTCGGGCGCGAAGCGCTGCACGAGAAATCCATAGCCGAGATCCGCCTTGTGGGCATTGAACTGCGCCAGCGCGGCTGCATCGTCCGGATTCCTCGAGAGCGCCTCGAGCGCCTGCACGGCCGGGATGCCGTTTTGGATCCTGCCCACGGCCCGACGCTCGAGGGCGGCGATCCCCGGCACCGTGCCGGCCAGCGAATGCGTGACCAGAAGCGACAGCACCGCCGGCACCTGCACCTTGCCGATGTTTTTCTGCTCCGCCTGCTCCGGGAAGGCGATGACGTTGAACGGCATGGGCGCGGCTTCCTTTCTCCACAACCCCTCCATGGCCGCGAGCTTGGTCGGCTGTACCCGGGCGGCGACGAAACCGAGCGCGTCCCCGAGCGTGATCACGCCAATCGTGGCCAACACACCATAGAGCGCCGCCATGCGGAACGAGCGTTTCGCCAGATCGAGATGACGATTGCGCAGCATGTAATACGCGCTGACGCCGGCCACGAATATCGCCGCGGTGACATAACCCGCGATGCTGGTGTGGACGAATTTCGACTGTACGTCGGGGCTGAAAATCAGCCTCTGGAAGCTGGTGAGCTGCATCCGCATGGTGAGCGGATTGAAGGTCGCGCCCACGGGGTCCTGCATGAAGCCGTTGGCCACCAGGATCCACAGCGCCGAGAGGTTCGAGCCGAGGGCCACCAGCCAGGTGACCGCCAGGTGCTGGCCCCGCGACAGGCGCTCCCAGCCGAACACCATCAGTCCGACGAAGGTCGACTCCATGAAGAACGCCATCAGTCCTTCGATGGCGAGCGGCGCTCCGAAGATGTCCCCGACGAAACTCGAATAGAACGACCAGTTGGTGCCGAACTGGAACTCCATGGTGAGGCCCGTGGCCACACCGAGCGCGAAGTTGATCATGAACAACCTGCCCCAGAACTGCGCCATCTGCCGGTAGATCGGCTTGCCGGTGGTGACGTAGACGGTCTCCATCGCGGCCAGCAGAAAGCTCAAGCCCAGCGTCAACGGCACGAACAGGAAGTGATACAGCGCGGTGGCCGCGAACTGTATGCGCGAGAGATCGACGACGGTTCCGTTAATCATCGGCGCCACCCTCCAGGATCAGTGCCGTGCGCGATGCGCGGCGACGAATGGTCCGCACTGTATGGTGAGCCCGGCAATCCCGGTCCCGAAGACCGGTGACGGCGTCGGGGGTTGCCGCCGCCCTGGCCCGCGGCGAGCGCATCTGCCGGCCACCTGCGCACGCCCGGCAAGCACGGGGCTCCGCAGCATGTCGCCGCCCGCTCTTCCATGCGAGCGGCAGCTTAGGCAGTGTCCGGCACAGCGGGCATGAGGGGCTGACGCAAAGCGGTTGCGGCAAGTACCTAGGGCTCCCCGTGGTGCGACGGGGTTCACGGTATACGGCGCCGCCGCGTCTGGCGTAATGCCGGCGCCTGCGGTAAGTTACGCGGCTCACCTGTCCGCGCAGGGGTTGCCGTGAAAAAAACATCGATCGGATTCTACGCCGCATGCGCCATGTCCGTGGCGCTCGCTGCCTGCAGTTCCCCGAATGCCGACTGGAACAAGGCGTCCGCCCAGAATACCGTCGCCGCCTACCAGGGTTTCATCCAGCGGCATCCGGATGACGCCCGGGTGCAGCAGGCGCGCAACCGCATCGACACCCTGAAGGACAAGCAGGCGTGGGATGTGGCCAAGAACGCCGGCACCATCGCGGCCTACGAGCAGTACCTGCAACAGTACCCCGATGGCGCGCACGCCGCCGATGCACGCGGCGGCATCACCACGCTCAAGCAATCGGACGCATGGCGGAGCGCCGAGTCCGCCGGCACGGTGAGCGCCTACCAGGCTTTCCTACAGAACTATCCCAACGCGCCCCAGGCCGGTCAGGCCCAGGCGCAGATCGACAAGCTGGCCGGATTCCAGGTGTTGCTCGGCACGTACGGCTCGCCCGCCGCGGCGCAATCGGCCGCCAAGCAGCTGAAGGCCAAATTCGCCGGCATCCTGGCCGATGTGGTGGTCCTGCCGCCGCAGGGCAAGAGCAAGCTCACCGAAGTGCGTTCCGCGCAGATGAGCCGCGGCGCCGCGCAGGCCGCGTGTCTGAAGGTGCGCAGGGCCCATCAGCGCTGCTCCGTGGTCAAGATCCGCGCCGCCGCGGCCTCGGGAGCGAGTCTCTCTACGCTTTGACGAGGGGCCCGAAGCGCCGCTGGCGCTTCGGGCGGCCAATCCTTCGGCTTCCTCGCGGAGCCGGCCGCGCGTGATGCGGGCGGCCGGCCGGGTATCCCTGTCAGGTTACCGGACCGCCCGAGGCGAGCAGCAGCCGGATGGTGTCGAGGTACTGTTGCTCCTCGGCCCGCACCAGGCCGAGGTCGGCGTGCTCGCGCTGCCGCTCCGCATCGAGCACTGGCAGCAATCCCGAGTGACCCGCTCGATAGCTCTCGCGCTCGAGCCTCAGGCGAGTGCGCGACAGCGCACGCGCGTGGGCTTGCGCGGCAACCAGGTCCGCATCGTAGCGCAAGGCATCGAGTGCGTCGGATACCTGCCGGAAGGCCACCAGCACCACCTGCTGGTACGCCTGCGCCCGTTCATCGAGCACATCGAGCGCTGCGCGCCGCTTCGCACGCAGCCTGCCTCCATCGAACAACGGCTCGGTCACTCCCCCGATGAGGGACCAGGCGAGCGAGCCGGGGCCGAACAATGCACCGGGCCGCAGCGCCGCCTCGGTCAGGCTTGCGGTCAGATCGATACGGGGATAGAGATCTGCCGTGGCCACACCCACAGCCGCCGTGGCGGCATGCAGCTGTGCCTGCGCGGCGAGGATGTCCGGACGCCTGCGAACCAGTTCCGAGGGCACTCTGAGCGGCACCTGCCGCGGCAAAGTGAACTCCGCCAGTGCGGGATCCGGCTCCGACCACGCGGCCGGAGATCGGCCGAGCAGCACGGCGAGCGCGTGACGCGCGACGGCCAACCTCTGATACAACGGTGGCAGCAGCGTCTGATCGCTTGCAAGCTGGCTGCGTGCCGTCAACGCGTCGAGGCGCGGAACGGAACCCGCGGCGACCGCGCTGCGCACCAAGGCGAGGTTTGCGCGATCCTCGGCGAGCAATCCCTTCACGGCATGGATCTCAGCGCGCGTGGCGGCAATCATGATCGCCTGGGATGCCACCGCCCCGGTGAGGACCAGGCGTGTGGCGCCACTCTCGCTGAGTTGATATTGGACGAGCGCCTGCCGCTCTTCCACCGTGCGCGCCTCGGCGCCGATGTAGTCGAGGCGATAACTGATGCCCGCGCCGACCGCCACATAACTGAACGGGGGAAACGCATCCGGCCCGAGGAAATTGGCCCCGTACTTCTGGCGCCCGCCGGAGGCATCACCCATCACTTGGGGATAGCGCCCGGCGGCTCCGACGGCCACCAACTCTCTCGCCTGCGCCACGGCGGCCCGGGCGGCGGCGAGGTCGTGGTTGTCGGTGAGCGCCCGCCGCATCAGCGCATCGAGCTGCGGTGAGTGAAACAAAGTCCACCACGGCGCTGTCTGCCGCGCGCCGTGCTCGATCCGCTGCCGATAGCGGCCCGGCGAGAAGGACTGGGGCCGCGCGGCAGCGGACGATTCTGTCATCGGCCGGTACCGCGCAGGCAGTGGGACGCTCGGGCGATGGAAGGAGGGCCCGGCCACGCAACCCGCGAGCGCGAGCGCCAGGGCCGCGCCGAGGGCCGGCGCTCGCAGCCGATCTTGCACACGGGTGATCATGTCAATCCAGCACCACGGACTCTTCCTCCAGATGCGCGCCCTTGGTGCGCAGCAACAGCAGCAGCGGCAGCAAAGCCAGCGTCATGAGGAACATCAGTTTGAAGTCGTCGTTATAGGCGATCATCTGAGCCTGACGGGTCACGGCATCGTTGAGCGCAGTCAGCCCTGCGGCCGAATTGAAGCTGAACGGGGCGTGCAGCCGGATCTGACTGCCGTAGGGCACGATGTGCGCGGCCAGGCGTTCATGCACGATCTGGGTGTTGCGTGTCAGCAATGCGCTGGTGCCGGCTATGCCGATGCTGCTGCCGATATTGCGCAGCAGGTTGAACATGGACGTCCCCTCGGATCGATGCTGGGTGGCGAGTGTCGCAAACGTCACCGTCGTGAGCGTCACGTACGCCATCCCCGTGCCGAGCCCCTGAAGGAAGGTGCTCGACCAGATGAGTCCCTGGGGCATCTGTGTGGAGTAGCCGCACATGATGAGGAGCGAGGCGGCGGTCGTGGCAAGCCCCGCGCCGATCAGCAGCCGCGAATCCACGCGGCCGATGAGCCGTCCGGCTATGGTCATGGCGACGAAGCTGCCGAAGCCCCGCGGCGCCATGGCGATGCCCGAGGTGGTCACCGGATAGCCGAGCAGGTCCTCGAGAATCGGCGGCAGGAGCGCGAGCGTCGCAAACAGCACCACGCCCACGACGAAGATGAGGAAATTGCCGACGGCGAAATTGCGGTCCCTGAACAGACCCGGGCTCACGAACGGCTCGCGCGCCATCACCGTCTGCACCATGAACACCCAGAACGCGGCGGCCATCACGCCCGCCTCGATCCAGATCTCGGGCGAGGCGAACCAGTCCTTGAGCTCGCCACGGTCGAGCAGCAACTGCAGCGCCCCGACCGCGAGACTGAGCGCGCCAAAGCCCAGGAAGTCGAAAGACGAGCGGCGCGGCTCGGTCTCGCGCAGGTAGGTCATCAGACCGATGGCTGCCAGGATGCCGAACGGCACGTTGATGTAGAAGACCCAGCGCCAGCTGTAATTGTCGGTGAGCCAGCCGCCGAGCACCGGCGCCAGCATGGGCCCGATCACCACGCCCTGCCCCCACAGCGCCATGGCGCGGCCGTGGCGCTCCGGCGGGTTGATGTCGAGCAGCACCGCCTGCGAGAGCGGCACGAGGCCCGCGCCCGAGGCGCCCTGCAGCAGCCGGAAGAGGACGATCTGATCGATCGACTGCGCCATGCCGCACAGCATCGAGCTCACCGTGAACCCGATCACCGACAGCACCAGCACGCGCTTGCGTCCGTAGCGGCCCGCGAGCCAGCCCGACAGCGGCGTCATGATGGCGGCAGCCACGATGTAGGAGGTGAGCACCCAGTCCATCTGCTCGAGAGTCGCGGACATGCTGCCGCCGATGCGTGGCAGCGCGACGTTCGCGATGGTCATGTCCACGGCCTGCAGCACGGTGGCGAGCGTGACCGATATGGTGATCGGTACGCGATGGACGGAGGCATTCTCCATGGTGGCGCCGGCTGCCGTTGAGCCTTGGTTTCTCAGTGCGCTGCGACGGCCGCGCGCCCCGCTCCGGAGCGCGTGTCTATCGTCACCGAGGCGCTGAGTCCCGAGCGCACGGCGGGCAGGGTGCTTTGCAGCTGCAATCGCACGCCGAGCCGCTGCACCACCTTCACCCAGTTGCCGGTCGCATTCTGCGGCGGCAGGACGGAGAACTGCGATCCCGTGCCCGGGGTGATGCTGGTCACCACGGCGTGGAAGGTACGGCCCGGGTAGGCGTCGATGTTCACCGTGGCGCGCTCGCCCGGCCTGATGTCGGCCAGCTGATTCTCCTTGTAGTCCGCCTCCACCCAGACATCGCGGGTGGAGACCAGTACGAAGGCGGGTGTGGCCTCGGAAAGATAGCCACCGACCTGAAGATGCTCGACGCCCGTCACGATGCCATCGGCGGGCGCGCGGACGGTGGTGTATGACAGATTGAGGCGCGCGCGATCGAGGGCGGCAAGGGCTTGCTCGACCTGTGGGTGCGCGTCCACGGGCAACCCGGGATTGCCTCCCAATCGCGCGAGCACGCCGATGATGCGCTGTCGGGCGGCCGTCACCGCCTCCTGGGCCTGCTGCAGCGCGAGCCGGGCCCGATCCACCTGCGACTGCGAGGCCACACCGATCTTGAGCAGTCGGGACTGGCGGCGGAATTCCCGCCCCGCGTAGGCGAGCTCGCTCTCGGCGGAGTGCAGCGCCGCGACACTGCCCCGATAGTCCGCCTGGAGCGACTCGACCGTGAGCCGCGCGCCGGCAAGGCGGGCCTGCGCGGCCTGCACGGCGATGCGAAATGCCCGGTCATCCAGCCGGAAAAGCATCTGGCCTCGGTGCACTCGCTCATTGTCATGCACCTCGAGCGCGCTCACCCTGCCCGACACGTCGGCGCTGATCTGTACCTGAGCGGCCCGCAGATACGCATCGTCGGTCGACTGATAACGTCCGCTGGTGAGGTAGAAATACAATCCCGCAGCCAGCATGAGCAGCGGCACACCCCACATGAGGGGCCGGCGCAGCCGCTCGCGCCAGGAACGCTGCGCGGGCCTCGTCCCGGGCGCGTGAGCCGGGTCGATGCTTACGGTCCCGGCAGGCGGTGGTTCGGCGAGCCGCGCCGCGGTTGGGGCCGAATCGTTCACTTTGAAATCCTTTGTGCCTTTCGGGCCGGATCGAGCGGCTGCGGGGAAGGTGCCGGGAGCGGCGACAGCGCGGTGAGGTTCGTGTGCAACCGCTCGAGCAGGACCACCAGGAGCGTGCGCTCCTCGCCCGAAAGCCCCTGCAGCATCTCGGCGCGAGTCTCGCTGATCAGTTGCCCGACATGCTCGACGACGGGCTTGGCCTTCGGGGTAAGCCACAGGGCATGCGCGCGACGGTCCGAGGGATCGAAGCGTCGCTGCACCCACCCGTCCGATTCCATGCGGTCGAGGATGCGCACCAGGGTCATGGGATCGAGCTCGGTGAGCTCCGCCAGACGCTTCTGGCTGATGCCCTCGCTCCCCTCCAGATAAATGAGCGCCTTGCACTGGGGCAGGGTGAGCGAAAGGCTCTGCGCCCGCTCCTCGAAGCGGCGAGTGTAGCGGCGGCTGACGTCCTTCAGCAGAAAACCCAGCTGGCGGTGGTGATCGGCTGTCATATCATTATATATAGTATCATTGTATATGATATGAGGAGATACAGTTGCGTCACAGATCGGCCGCGGGTCGCCTCGCGGCCCCGTGCGCGTACAATACTGGGCTCCGTTCCCTCTCATTTCTTTGGCTGACGAACCATGGCCACTGGCTGGGCCGGCGATGGCGCCGTGCAAGATCAAATCGACGCGACCGTGAGCGACGGCGTCCGCCGCGCGCAGAGCCGCCTGCCGCAGGGGCAGGGACTCACCCATTGCGCCGAGTGCGGCGGTGCCATCCCCGAGGCCCGCCGCCAGGCGGTGCCGGGCGTGCGCCTGTGCCTGCCCTGCCAGGAAGCGACCGATCGAAAAATCGCCGCGTTCAGCGGCTACAACCGCCGGGGCAGCAAGGACAGCCAGTTGCGCTGAGGGACCCGCGCCCTTCTCTTGCGTCGAGCGGTTCAATGAACTCGACCGGCGGGGTATCCCGTGCCGTAAGCGACGCGTAGGCTGTGCCGCTCATCGAGGAAGCCGGTGCCCACCTCTTCGCCTTGCGCCCGCGTGTCTTTGGACTCTGGCGTCGGCCACCCGCGCGGCACACCAGCTGGATGACAACGACAGGGGATATGGCATGTCCTTGGAGCTCAATCGATATCGCATTCCCGGTCTGATCGCCGGGGGGCTCGCTGCGGCGCTGCTCGCCGGCGGCGCCTTGGCCCGGGGGCGCCAGCTCACGGCGCAGGACTATGCGCGCGCCGAGCGATTCATGCCCTACAACACCCAGCCCCTCGTGGACCACGCGGTATACGCCGTCCATTGGCTCGGCAAAGGGCGCTTCTGGTTCATCGACCACGACGTCGCGGGCGACCATTACCGGGTGATGGATGCGGCAACGCGCAAGGTCTCGCGCGCATTCAACCAGATCAAGCTCGCCGCCGCACTGAGTGTGGCCACGGGCAAAGCGGTCCTTGCCACGAAGCTGTCCATCTCCGCCATCCGCATTTTGGCGGATGACCGCTACGACATCACCCACAAGGGCAAGCACTTCGTGTGCGATCTGGGGGGCGCCGTCGTCTGTTTCGACAAGGCGAAGCGGGTCAAGACGGGCAAGGAGCCCGGCATCCTCTCCCCCAACGGCAAGTTCGAAGCCTTCATCCGTGGCTGGAACCTGTGGGTGCGCAACGTCGCCACCGGCAAGGAGACCCAACTCACCTTCGACGGCGTGAAGAATTTCGGCTACGCCACCCACAACGCCGGCTGGGTGCACTCCGACAAGCCGGTGCTCGACTGGTCGCCGGACTCCAGAGAAATCGCCACCTACCAGCAGGACCAGCGCAAGGTGGGGGACATGTACCTGGTCAGCGCCCGGATCGGCCACCCGAGGCTCGAGAAATGGAAGTACCCGCTGCCCGGGGACAAGCACGTGCTCATGATCGAGCCCGTCGTCATCGACGTCGCCACGCGCAAGGTGGTGCGGCTTGAGCTGCCGCCGCAGCAGCGGCTGTCCAGCCTGTGCGATGAGCTCAGCTGCAAGGACGACGGACACTGGGACGACCTGCAGTGGGCTCCGGACAGCAGGACCTTTGCGCTCGTGAGCACCTCGCGCGACCGCAAGCACGAGTGGTTGCGGGTGGCCGATGCGCGCACCGGCGCCGTGCGCACCGTGTTCGAGGACAGCGTGCGCACCTACTTCAACAGCGGCAACAGCGCCCTGGCCTCCGTGGACTGGCGCTATCTGCCCGGATCGCACGCGGCCATCTGGTACAGCGACCGCGGCAACTGGGGCAACCTGTATCTCTACAGCCTGAGGACCGGCCGGATGGAGCATGCCATCACGACCGGCAAGGGCAACGTGACCCAGCTGCTGCGCGTCGATCGCAGGACCGGCACGATCTGGTTTCGCGCCGTGGGCCGCACCCCGGGGCTCAACCCGTACTACGAGCAGCTGTGGAAAGTGAGTCTGAGCGGCGGCAAACCCAAGCTGTTGACACCCGAGCCTTGCGATCACCTGATCAGCATGTCGCCGAACGGCAGATACTTCGTCGACAGCTGCTCAACCCCGACCCGTGCGCCGGTCACCACACTGCGCAACGCCCGCAACGGCCGCGTCCTCGCCACCATCGCGCGCGCGGATCTCACCCGCCTGAAGGCGGTGGGCTGGCAACCGCCCGAGCAGATCGTGGTGAAGGCCCGGGACGGCAAGACCCCTCTCTACGGGTTGCTGTTCAGGCCCACGAACTTCGACCCGCGCAAGAAGTATCCGATCGTCGATTACATCTACCCCGGCCCCTTCATCGGCTCGATTTTCACCTTCCGCTTCGAGCCCTCGCGCTTAGACGATCAGTCGCTGGCCGAGCTCGGCTTCATCGTGGTGGCCATCAACGGCATGGGCACTCAGTACCGCTCGGCCGCCTTTCGCCACCTCTGGTACGGCGACATGGGCGACAACACCCTGCCCGACCAGGTCGCCGCGATCAAGGAGCTCGCGCGCCGTTATCCCTGGATCGACCTCGACCGCGTCGGCATCTGGGGGCATTCCGGCGGCGGCTACGCCACGGCGGACGCCATGTTCCGCTACCCTGACTTCTTCAAGGTCGGCTGGGCCGAGAGCGGCAACCACGACAATCGCGATTACGAAACCCAGTACAGCGAGATGTACCAGGGCCTGCTGGTCCGCCATGCGGACGGCACCACCAATTACGACAACCAGGCCAACGAGCTGATCGCCTCACACCTCGAGGGACACCTGATGCTCACCTACGGGACGATGGACGACAACGTGCCGCCGGAGAACACCCAGCTCGTGGTACAGGCGCTCATCAAGGCGAACAAGAACTTCGACATGATCGCGATTCCCAACGCGCGTCACGCCTATGGCTACGCCACGCCGTACATCACTCGGCGGCGATGGGATTACTTCGTGAGATACCTCGCGGACAATGTCCCGCCAAAGCAGTACGCGCTCAAGCCCTGGCCGTGGAACTGAGCCGCCGGCCGGCGGCCGGGCTCACCGTGGATGGCGGGCGAGCGCCTGCGCGACGGGCTGGCCGGCAAGATTCCCGATGAACCCGTGCGGATCGACCGGAGCTGGAACCGCCGCAGCGTCGAGGAGCGACTCCGACTGCCCACCGGTGGCCACCACGCCGGACCGTTCCATTCATTTGATGAGCGGGTCGAATCAGAATGGCTCGTCAGGCATTCCTCGACCATGGGGCGTGGCGGCAAGCCCGGGCGTTCGCGCACCGAAGCCCGGCTCCACGCTCGGGTGCATCGTGACGGGCCCGGCGAGGGAAGTCCTTCCGGGCCTCCCTGCCGCGGCCGCATCGTCTCAGGTCATGGTCATCGGGATGGCGCCGAGGAAGTCACGCTTGCCGAGATCCACCCCGTTGTGGCGCAGAATGCCGTAGGCGGTGGCGAGGTGGAAGTAGAAGTTCGGCAGCACGAAGTGGTTGAGATAGTCCGCGCCCCTCATGCGGCCCTTGTGATCCGGCCCCAGGGGGAAGGTGATGTCGCGATCGGCCGAGCCGTCGATGCTCTTGGCATCGAGGGCTTTGACGTACTCGAGCGTCCTGGCGATCCGCGCCTTGAGCTCCCCGATCGTCTTCTCGCTGTCCTCATGCCGCGGCGGCTCGACGCCGGAGAGCCTCGCGCCACCGTTCTTAGCCTGGTCGCACGCGATCTGGACCTGGCGGGCGAACGTAAACATGTCGGGGAACAGACGCTCGTTGAGCAGCACGGCCGGATCGATCTTCTTCGCTTCGGCATATGCCTCGGCCTTCTCGAGGAGCGCCGAGAGCGCGTTCAGGCCGATTTCGAATACGGGAAGGGACGCCTTGGACATCGACATGTCGGAAACCTCACTTCGGGATTGCGCATACAATATAGTCCCGCACGGGCCACGGCAACCCGATCTCGGGGCGGTCCGCTCAGCCGATACAGGAGAGTCTCATGGCGTCACACACTGCCACGGTGGAGTGGCACCGCGGCTCCCAGCCTTTCCTCGACAACAAGTACGGCCGCGCCCATGTCTGGACTTTCGACGGCGGCGCCAGGATCGACGCATCGAGCTCCCCGCACGTGGTACCCGCGCCGCTCTCCAACCCGGATCATGTCGATCCGGAGGAGGCTTACGTGGCGGCGCTCTCGAGCTGCCACATGTTGTGGTTTCTCAGCATTGCCGTCACCAACGGCTATCGGGTGGATACGTATCGGGACGAGGCGGTCGGACACATGGCGCGCAACGGCAACGGGAAACAATGGGTGAGTCGTGTGGAGCTGCGTCCCCGGACCGTCTTCTCCGGAACCAGGCTGCCTGAGCCATCGGACGTGCGACGCATGCACCACGAGGCTCATGCGGAGTGCTTCCTCGCCAACTCGGTGCGCACCGAAGTGTCCGTCCTTCCGGCATAGGGTCGGGCGGGGGCCTTGACCTGCGGGCCGGACTCCCGTGGGTCCATCCGCCGCGCACTGAGCCGCCCGCCCACCGACAGTGGGCCCGCGCCCCCGATGCACAGCGCGTTGAGGCACGCCACTGAGGCTCGCGACTGCGATTGCGGCTCCCGCCAGCCCTGTGCGAATGCCAGGGTGCCCCTCGACAGCGTGATGGCCAGTATTGCGCCGACCCGGCCGGCGATGCTTCGACTCTTTCGCATACGCATCGCGCTCTCCCACGCTCGGCACATGACATGCCGCGCAGGGGTGCATCTCGCCGACCGCGGTGGCCGCCGCGGCGGCGGGCTCGCCCGTCCGTCCGGGACCGCGCTGCGCCTGTAACCTTTCGGGCCGGCCGAACGGATGATGGGCGGAGGGCATGCGTTACAATGACGTGCCGAGTGGAGCTGCGGGCATGCAGGTCCGGTTCCTGAAAACGCCGGAGTGGCCGGCCGAGGGGAGACTTCCGTGGCAGACGACCACTGGCGGACGCTGATGATGGCGGCACAGGCCGGCGATACCCCGGCCTACCGGCGCCTGCTCGTCGAAGTCGGCTCCTGGCTGCAGGGGTACTACTCGAGGCGCCTGCCCTCGGGCATGGTGGACGATGCCGCTCAGGAGGCGCTGATGACCCTGCATGCGAAGCGTCACACCTACGACCCCTCGAAGCCCTTCGGACCGTGGCTCGCGGCGATCGCGCGCTACAAATGGATCGATCGGCTGCGCGCCATGAGAGCCGCCCCGACCGAGGAGCTCTGCGAGGAACTCGCCGTGCGCGACTGCGGGGAGGCCGTGCAGAGCGCCCGCTCGCTCGAGGCGCTCCTCGAGAGACTCAAGCCCGCGCAGGCCAACGCCATACGGCTGGTCAAAATCGAGGGTCTGAGCATCAAGGAGGCCGCCGACAACCTGGGTCAGACGATCTCGCTCGTCAAGGTCAACATCCACAGGGGACTCAGGCAGCTCGGTGAGTTCGCCCAGGAGGAAGACCATGAGTTTTGACAGCCTGATCGATCGACTGACCGACGATTTGACACCGGTCCGCCGCCGGCGCCCGTGGGTGGACATGCTGACCGTCGCGGCCATCGCCCTGGCGGAACTTGCGCTCCTGTTCGCCCTGGGCTTCGCACACATAAGTCTGCACCGGATGATGACCGAGCCCACCCTGTGGTGGCGTCTCGCAAGCCTCGGCCTCATATCGCTCCTGAGCGGCGCGCTCGCCATCCGCTCCTTCGATCCCGCCTACTCGCCGAAAGGCGGGCTGCGGTGGCTGGCGCTGATCGTCGTGATCTGCCTGACATTCGGCTTGCTCATGGGGGGACTGCCGGGCGGACTGGCGAGCATCGCGGTCCGCCTGGATTGGACGAGCGGCGTCGAGTGTGCGTACAAGATGGCCCTGCTGTCCGTCCCGCCCCTGATCGGTCTTGCCCTGCTCGGACGGCGCGGCGCCCCGACGGATCTGCGGCGCACTCCGCTGTTGATAGGGCTTGCGGCCGCCGCCTGGGGCGCCTTTGCGTTCGTATTCGCCTGCCCGTTCACCGATCCCCTCTACATCGCCGTCTGGTACAGCGTGGGATGTGGCATCGTGGTCGTGTTGGCCCGGCTGATCCTGCCGCGCATCGCGCGCTGGTGAGGCGTGGCGCCAGGCTCCGGCCCCGGCTCACGGAACCCGCGACATCGAAAGAGATCAAAGGCAGTACCGTCATGGCAGCACGCATCCCCCGCATCGCCCCTTCCGAGATCACCCCTCCGGAGGTGTATTTCAACCGCCGCGCTTTTCTGACCGGGGCCTTGGCCACCGGGGCCGGCGCGGCGCTCGGCCGTGCCGCCGCCGCAATCGTCCCGGCACAATCCGGCGCACCGCTCGCCTACACGACCGACGCGGCGGAGTCCGTCGAGGCGCTGGTCCACGCGCCGGGTCAGAACGAGAAGCCCAATACCTGGGAGCAGATCACCCATTACAACAACTACTATGAGTTCGGCACCGGCAAGTCCGACCCCGCCGAGTACGCCGGCCAGCTCCAGACTCGTCCCTGGAGCGTCACCGTGGATGGAGAGGCCGAGGTCACCGGGAACTTGCCGCTCGAGGAGTTCTTGAGCCCCTACGCCCTGGAGGAGCGGATTTACCGCTTTCGCTGCGTCGAGGCCTGGTCCATGGTCATCCCCTGGGTGGGCTTTCCCCTCGCCACGCTCCTCAAGCGATTCAAGCCCACTTCCCGGGCCAAGTACGTGGCTTTCCAGACGCTTTATCGGCCGAGCCAGATGCCCGGACAGCGACGGGACATCCTGCAATGGCCATACCGCGAGGGCCTGCGCATCGATGAGGCGATGAACCCGCTCACCTTCATGGTGGTCGGCCTCTATGGGCGCGTACTGCCCAATCAGAGCGGCGCGCCGCTCAGGCTGATCGTGCCGTGGAAGTACGGCTTCAAAGGCATCAAGGCCATCGTGCGCATCACGTTCACGGAGGACCAGCCGGCCACCACCTGGAGCCAGGCGGCGCCCGCTGAGTATGGTTTCTATGCCAACGTCAACCCCAACGTGCCTCATCCACGCTGGAGTCAAGCCACGGAAAGACGCATCGGCAACCCGTTTTTTCACGAACGCCAGCCTACGCTCATGTTCAACGGCTATGCCGATGAGGTGTCCCACCTCTACAAGGGCATGGACCTGCATCGGTATTTCTGAATCGACCGCCCCATGACGACGACATCGCCGACACGCACCAGGCCCTTTCCGGGCCTCAACGTCGAACGCCGCTACCGGCTGCTCTACAAGCCGGCGGTATTCCTCGCGAGCCTCATGCCGATCGGCTGGATCGCCAGCCATCTGCTCGGGTGGTTCGGCTTCCTCCCCGCGGTCGATCCGGTGAAATTCCTCGAGCTCGAGTTCGGCCAGACCGCGCTCAACTTCATCCTGCTCACTCTGCTGATCACTCCGGCGCGCCAGCTCGCGGGACTCACGCATCTGCCGCGCCTGCGCCGGATGCTTGGTCTGTTCGCGTTCTTCTACGCGGCGCTGCACTTCACCGTGTATGTGGTTCTCGATCTCGATCTCAACTGGCGCATGGTCGTAGCGGATATCATCAAGCGCCCCTACATCACGGTGGGTTTCACCGCACTCCTGCTGCTGATCCCGCTCGCCGTCACCTCCACCCAGCGCATGATGCGCCGCCTCGGGAAACGCTGGACGAAGCTGCATCGCCTGGTGTACCTGATCGCCATCCTCGGTGTCTGGCACTACTACTGGCAGGTGAAACTCGATGTGCGCGAGCCGCTGCTCTACGCCCTCATCCTCGCGCTGCTGCTCGGGTACCGCGTGGTGAGGTCTCTGCGCAAGCGCACGCCTCGGCCGGCCACCACTCACCCCGGCGGCATGACCGGGCGCACTGTCGCCGCTGCGTGCGATGACATCCATACGGCCTGACCGCCCTGAGGAAGAGGTGCCGCCGCGTGAGAGATGACGCCGGTACTAAAGCGGGCGCACCATCCTGGTATAGTGCCTGACAAAGCAGCCGCGTCTTCGCATGCCCAAAGCCCGCGTAGCGTCAGATCCGTCATCCCGCCCCGTCATTGTCTGGTTCCGCGATGACCTGCGCCTGAGCGACAATCCCGCGTTGTCGGCCGCCGCCCAATCCGGGCGGCCCGTCATTCCGGTCTACATCCTCGATGACCGCGCGGGCGCGGGCCGCCCGCGCGGCGGGGCGGCCCGCTGGTGGCTGCACCACAGCCTGTTTGCGCTCGCCTCGTCGCTGAGCGCAGCGGCGAATGACCCGCAGCGCCCGGTGCAACTCATTCTGCGCCGGGGCCAGGCCGCGCAGGTGTTGCCGGAGCTGATCGAGACGACGGGCGCATCGGGCGTGCTCTGCAATCGCTCTTGCGACCCGACTCGAGAGGCCGCGGACACCGCGCTGCGGTCTACGCTGCACGCCGGATTCGAAACGTTTCCCGGCGCGCTGCTGGCCGAGCCGGCGACGCTGCGCACCGGCGGCGGCGATCCGTTTCGTATCTTCACGGCCTTCTGGAACCGCCTGAGCGCCCTCGAGATCGCCAGGCCGCTCCCCCAGCCGCGCGCCCTCCCCGGCCCTGCCCGCCGGATCGGGAGCGAGCGTCTCGAGGACTGGAGGCTGTTGCCACGCGTTGCCTGGGATGCACAATTCCATTCGGCATGGACACCTGGCGAGCGGGGAGCCGCGGCGCGCCTGCGCACATTCCTCGGCAAACGGCTCACGGACTACCGCAACACACGTGATAGTCCCTCGCTCGAGGGCACTTCGCGTCTCTCACCGCACCTGCGCTTCGGCGAGGTGAGCGCGAGACAGCTCTGGCACGCGGTGCTGCGCAGCCACGCAGACGCTCGGGCCGAACTCACCGGCAATGGGTTTCTGCGCGAGCTCGGCTGGCGAGAATTCGCGCAGCACACCCTGCATCATTTTCCGAGCCTGCCGGAGCGGGCGCTGCGCCCGGAATTCGAGGCGTTCGAATGGCGGCAGGATGCCGCCGCGCTCGAGGCTTGGCAGCGCGGGCGCACGGGTTACCCGATCGTCGATGCCGGCATGCGCGAGTTGTGGCACACCGGGTGGATGCACAACCGGGTGCGCATGATCGTCGGTTCCTTTCTCGTGAAGGATCTGCTCTTGCCCTGGCAACTGGGTGAGGCGTGGTTCTGGGATACGCTGGTCGATGCCGACCGGGCGAGCAACGCGCTCAATTGGCAGTGGGTGAGCGGTTGCGGCGTCGATGCCGCGCCGTACTTCCGCATCTTCAATCCTGTTGCCCAGAGTGAGCGCTTCGATCCCGAAGGCGCGTATCTGCGCAGATGGCTGCCGGAGCTGCGCGCGCTGCCGGCGCCGGCCATTCATTCGCCGTGGATGACCGCACCGCGACTGCTCGCAAGCGCCGGTGTCAGGCTGGGTGAGACCTATCCGCGCCCCCTCGTCGAGCACGCTGCGGCACGCAAGGCCGCGCTTGCGAGATTCGAAAGACTCAGGCAGCGCGCGGCGCGATGAGCGACCGCGAAGTCATCACACCTTCATGACGGCCCTGGACACGGGTCAGGGGCCGGGAGGACCGGCCTGCGCCGGTGCGGTCTTATTCGCGGACGCCCCGCCCACCCCCGCTCCGGATGCGCAGTGCTGCGGGCCGCACTGCGAAGCGGGGTGAGTCGGAACAGGCCTGGGAAGATCATCCACGTGCGCCAGAGCTTTCCGCTGCTCGGGCGTAAGCGTGCCGGCGTAGGCCTTGTGCAACTGCGTGGTGCTGAGCGGCAGGTCCGTCCTGCCATTCCAGGTGGACCCGGCGGGAAGGCGGTTCCGCACCCGAGTCGCAGCGGCGAGGACCTGTTCGAGGCTTGGGCTCGCCCTGCCGGAGACGGGCACGGGTATGCCCCGCGGGGAGGCGACGAGCTGCCCGACCCGCCTCCAGTCGATCCGCTGCCCGTGCTTGCGCAATGCCACACGCTCGGTCCGGGTGAGCAGCCTCGGCAGGAGGCGGCGCCAGTCCTTTTTCCACGGCCGCTTGTCGCCCTTCAGCGGCCCGTAGGCGACCATGTACAGCCTGCCCTTCTTCCAGCCGAACACATACGGCTGGTTGACGACGCGCACCTCGGTACCGTTTGGCACCATGTAGAAGATCTGCTTGATGTCTTCGGGAAAGAGGTGGACGCATCCGTGACTCACCCGCCATCCGACGCTGACCGGCTTGTTGGTGCCGTGGATGAGGTAGCCCGGCCAGCCGAGATGCAGCGCGTAGTCTCCGAGCGGATTCTCGGGTCCCGGTCCGACCACTTTGGGCAGGGGGGAACCCTCCTTGGCGTGCTCGGCGAGAATCGACGGTGGCACTTCCCAGACGGGATTCTTCTCGTGCCACATGACACGGGTCACCCCCTGGGGGGTGACGAACCCGCGCCGGCCAATGCCGACGGGATGGGTGATGACCACCCGGGGCTCGCCGCGCTTGTGCGCCGGGAAGTAGAAGAGCCGCATCGCCGGGAGATTCACGACGATGCCCCGATGCGGCGCGTCCGGAAGGATGAACTGCGTCGGCAGGACCACCGGGGTGCCCTCGTGGGGGATCCAGGGATCAACGCCCGGGTTGGCCCGGGTCATCTCCCGGTAGCCGAGGTTGAATCGCCGGCCGATGTCGGTCAGCACCTGTCCCTTTTGGACCTTCACGACCTGGAGCGAACCGACGACGTTCTGTCCCGGCGCGAGCACGAACTTCTCCGTCTGTTGAGGGAGCGGCAGCGGCGGCGGCGCGGGAGGAACCACCTTCGGGGGAGGAGGCGGCGCCCGGCGCAGCGGCGGACCCAGCAACGAGCAGGCGCTGGCGGTGAGCGCAAGGCTTGCGGCCAGCGCGAGGCGGACGGACGTGGTTCTCATCGTTTGATTATGGCATCCCGCACCGGCGGCGACCCAGCCTGTCGGCAATCCAATACGGTGCCCGATTTCAAAATGCGTGAGGCACCATCGGCCTCGGGCTGAGCCAGCGCAAGACCTCGGCCGCATGATCATCTTTCCGTCCTGAATCGCGCCTGAATAACGCATCCGCGGCACGCCGTTGCGTCACGGAGCCGGAGCCCTCCTGGTGCGGCCGTGAAGCGCCAGCATGTCGTAGAGCGCCTGGGCCGCGGGCGAGAGATGCGCATTCTTCGGCACGATGAGGGCAAGCGATCGTGCCACCACCGGCTCGACGAGCGGGATGACGCGCACCCTGGGATACGCGCCCTCTTGAACGGCGAGCCCCGGGACGACCGCCGCCCCCACTCCTTCGGCGACGAGACCGAGGGCCGTGGAGCTGTGCTGCACCTCGTAGTACGTACGCAGCCGCAGCCGCTCGGCGCTCACGGCAAGCTCCAACACCGGCCGGTTGGCATTCAGGTTTCCCGGAAAAATGAGCAGATACGGCTCGAGCTGCCTCCACGAGACCTTCCTGCGCGCGGCGAGGGCGTGATCGTCCCGGCAGACGAGAACGAACCGGTCGCGCACCAGCGCAGTGCTCGCGAGGCCGGCATCGTGCGAACCGGTGACGTTGATGCCGAATTCCGCCTCTCGCCTGAGCACCGCCTCGGCGACGCCGAAGGAGGAGTGGTCGTGGATCGTGATCCTGTTGTCAGGATACGCCGCCGAATACCGCCTGATGACATGCGGCAGATAGCGCGCGCCGATGGAGGAAACGCAGGCGATCGTGACCGAGCCTCGCATCGCCTTGCCCGTCTCGCGGATGTCGGTGAGCGCGGACTCGAGCTCGGTGAGCAGCCGTCGGGCGCGTGGCAGGAATTCGGCACCGATGCGCGTGAGCTCGACGGAGCGCGTCGTGCGCTCGATGAGCTTCATGCCCAGATACGCCTCCAGGGTCTGCAGACGCCGCGAGAGCGCGGTCTGGGTGATGTGCAGTGCGAGAGCGGCGCGCCGGAAATTGCGGTCGTTCGCGACGGCGATGAACGCCTGTACACCCAGGGTATCGATCTTCAAGCGCGCTCCCGTTTCCCGAATCGGCCCCAGGCCAGGGCCTACTGATGCATCTTATGCATCAGTAGGCCGTATAAATGCATTATGCGCGGCAATACGCCGGGGAGCAAACTGCCACCCGACTCAACCGAGGCGGGCATCATGATCAGCATCGAATCGACCCCCGGGATGGCTGTGGGAATCTATGGCGCGATGGAGCACAGACTCGAGATCGTGCGGCGCCGACTGCGGCGGCCGCTCACGCTCGCCGAGAAGGTGCTGCTCGGGCACCTCGAGGATCCGGAGCGGCAGGACCTCGCCCCCGGCCGCAGTCACCTGTTGCTGCGTCCCGATCGGGTCATCTTCCAGGACCTGCTCGGGCAGACGGGCATCCTGCAGTTCATGCAGAGCGGGCGCGAGCGGGTAGCCGTCCCGACGAGCATTCACTGCGACCACCTGGTCCAGACCCGCACCGCAGCGCGCGAGGACCTCGAGGCGTCGCTCGGCGAAAATGCGGAGGTCTACGAATTCCTGCGGCGCGCCGCGGCCCGGTATCACGCGGGCTTCTGGGGACCCGGCGCCGGGATCATGCATCAGGTGGTGCTGGAGAACTACGCCTTCCCCGGCAAGCTGATCATCGGCACCGACTCCCACACCCCGAACGCCGGCGGCCTCGGCGCTTGCGCGGTCGGGGTGGGAGGGGCGGATGCGGTGGAGGCCGTCGCCGGCCTGCCTTGGGAGCTCCTCTACCCCAGGCGCATTGCCGTCTACCTCACGGGCCGGCTCAACGGCTGGACCGCGCCGAAGGACCTCATCCTCACCGTCGCCGGCATGTTGACGGCATCCGGCGCCACGAATGCGATCGTCGAATACATCGGGCCTGGCTCGCGCACGCTGAGCGCGACCGGCAAGGCCACCATTGCAAACATGGGCGCCGAGATCGGCGCGACGACCTCGATGTTCCCGGCCGATGAGCACATGGCGGCCTACCTGAGCGCCACGCATCGCGCCGGTCTCGCGCCTCTGATCGGGCGCTACAGGCATCTCCTCGAGCCGGACCCCGAGACCGAGGATGCGCCCGAGGCGCACTACGACCAGGTGCTGCGGGTCAACCTCTCGGGCCTCGAGCCGCATATCGCAGGTCCCTACTCGCCGGATCGCGTGCGGCCGCTCTCGCAACTCGCCGCCGAAGTGGCCGATCCCGAGTCCGGATTCCCGTCGGACATCGCAGCGGCCCTGATCGGCAGCTGCACGAACTCCTCGTACGAGGACATGAGCCGCGCGGCCGACATCGCCGAGCAGGCGCGCGCCCACGGGGCGAAGGCCGCGATCCCCTACCTGGTCACGCCGGGCTCCGAGCAGGTCCGCGCGACGATCGAGCGCGACGGCCAGTTGCGCTCCCTGCAGGAGATCGGCGCCAGGGTGCTCGCCAATGCCTGCGGCCCCTGCGTCGGCCAGTGGCGCAGAACGGACGTCGCCGCGGAAACACCCAATGTCATCGTCACCTCCTACAACCGCAACTTCGCCGGCCGCAACGACGGCCGGCGCTCCACGATGAATTTCATCGCCAGCCCGGAAGTCGTGACGGCGCTTGCGCTCGCGGGCAGGCTCGATTTCAACCCCGCCCGGGACCGCCTCACCGGCGCGGACGGCGAGGCATTCGTGCTGCAGCCGCCGAAGGCCGCACCGGAAGTGCCCGCGCAAGGCTTCGAGAGCAGGCGCGAGCACTACACCCCGCCGCCCCCGGACGGCCGGCTCGTCGACCTCGCGGTCGACCCCCGGAGCGAGCGCATCCAGCTCATCAAACCGTGGGCGGCCTGGGATGGAGGGGATTTCCTCGACATGCCGGTCCTCATCAAGACCCGCGGCAAGACGACCACGGACCATATCTCTCCCACTGGCCCTTGGCTGCGCTACCGCGGGCATCTCGAGCGGTTCAGCGAGAATCTGCTCCTGGGCGCGACCAACGCGGCGACCGGCGAGGTGGGCAGAGCCCGCAACGTCATCACAGGAGCGCCCGGCCAGCCGATCGCCGCCGTCGCCCGGGACTACCGCGCCCGCGGACTTCGCTGGGTGATCGTCGGGGACGCCAATTACGGCGAGGGCAGCAGCCGCGAGCATGCCGCCCTGTCACCCCGTCTGCTCGGCGGTGCGGCGGTGATTGCGCGCAGCTTCGCGCGCATTCACGAATCGAACCTGAAGAAGCAAGGGCTCCTCGCCCTGACCTTCGCCGGCGCCGAGGACTACGAGAAGGTCCGCGCGGATGACCGGCTGAGCCTCATCGGCCTGAATTCCCTCGCGGCCGGCGCGCCCGTGAGGTGCCGCCTGGCCCACGCGGACGGCACCGGGGAGATCCTCGACTTGACGCATTCCTACAGCGAGCGGCAGCTCGCGTGGTTTCGCGCGGGCTCCGCACTCAACACCCTGCCGGTCGCGGCACCCGCCCCGGATCCGTGCGACCCGCTTCGGCCCGCGCAAGAGTCATGAAGCAGATGCGCATCCCCGCTGCCCACATGCGCGCGATACGTATCGAGCGGTACGGCGGACCGGAGGTTCTTCGGCGGGCCGATATCGATCTCCCCTCACCCGGGCCCCGCGAGGCGCTCGTGCGCGTCGCATGCGCCGGGGTCAATTTCATGGACATTCACACGCGCCAGGGAAAATATCGGAATTCGCGCACTTACCCTGTGCGCGCGCCGTGCACGCTGGGGATGGAGGGCGCCGGCCCGGTCGTCAGTGTTGGATCCGAGGTGACCTCGGTCAAGCCTGGCGACAGAGTCGCCTGGTGCATCTCCTGGGGCTCCTACGCCGAATTTGCGGTCGTGCCGGTCGAGCGGATCGCACACGTCCCGCGGACGATCTCCTACGAGCTCGCCGCGGCGGCGATCTTCCAGGGCTCAACCGCGCATTATCTCGTGCAAGACATCGCACGACTGCGCCCTGGAAATACGTGTCTGGTGCACGCGGCCTCCGGCGGCATCGGACAATTGCTGGTGCAGCTGGCCAAGCGTCGCGGGGCCGTAGTCTACGCGACCGCAAGCAACGACACAAAGGCGGCGATCGCCCGCAAGTGCGGCGCGGACCACGTGATGCCCTATGAAAATGGCCGCTTCGCGGACCGGATACGCGAGGCGACCGCTGGCCTTGGTGTCGACGTGATATTCGACGCTCTCGGCCGTACGACTCTGCGTGACAGCTTTCGCGCGACACGCACGCGTGGGCTCGTGGTCAACTACGGATCGGTGTCGGGATCTCTCACCGACCTCGATCCCTACGAGCTGGGCGAGGCCGGCTCGCTCTTCCTTACCCGTCCCCGCCTCGCGGACTACCTCGCCGACGGCGCAACGGTCCAGCGCCGTGCCGACGATATTTTCGCCGCCCTGGCCGACGGGACACTGCATCTCGAGATCGGCGGGCGCTACACGCTCGAACAGGTGCAAATCGCCCATGAGGCGCTCGAGGAGCGGCGTCAGCTCGGCAAATCGATTCTGCTCATCTCCTGAGCCCGCGGCGCGCGAATGGCTTTCGCCCCGGAGCCCCGGGCGTCCTCGGGGGACTGTTGCCACCGCAGAACCGGCGCTCGCGGGGGGGCACGCTTCGCACCCGTCACGAGCGCCGGGCATCGGGCTTCAGCCAACGCGCCGCCAGCGGCGGCACCAGCAGCAGGCTGACGACCGTCGATGACACCAGGCCGCCGAGAATCACCACCGCCATCGGCCCCTCGATCTCATGGCCCGGCTGGCGCAGTTGGACCGCCACCGGCAGGAGCGCCAGCGCGGTGAGCAGCGCCGTCAGCAGCACCGGCGTCAGCCGTTCCTCGGAACCACGCAGCGCGGTTTCCAGTCCCCAGGCCGCGCCTTCGGCGTGCACGAGGTGATCGTAGTGCGACACCAGCAGGATCGTGTTGCGCGCGGCCATGCCGAACAGAGCGACGAAGCCGACCATGGCGCCGAGCGTCAACGTCGCTCCGGTGAGCGCGGCAGCGGCCACCCCGCCGATCAGGGTGCTCGGCAGTACGAGCAACACCAGCGCCACGTGGCGCGCCTGGCCGAAAGCGAGCGCCATCAGCAGGACGATCAGCACCAGCGCCGCCGCGGCGTGCAGGTAGAGCTGGTGCGCCGCCGCGACCTGCGCTTCGGCCACACCACCGTAGCGCAGGTACACCCCGGTGGGCAGCCTCACCCGCGCGGCGATCGCCCGGCGTGCGGCCGCAGCGAAGCCTGTCTGATCCGAGGTCCTCGGGTTCGCGGTCACCACCTGGCGGCGAAGCCCATCCTCGTGATCGATCTCGCTCCGACCGGACTCCATTTCGAGCTTCGCGACGGCCGAAAGCGGCACCACCACGCCATCGGAGCCGCGCAGCGGCAGCGCGCCGATCGCCTGGGGCGAGGCGCCCGCGCTGCCGATGCGCACCACCACCGGAATGGTACGATCGGCCTGTGCGAGCTGACCGACGATCGCCCCCTGGTAAGCCGCATTGACCGCCCGCAGCACATCGCTGGGTTTGAGCCCATAGAGCGCCAGTCGCCCAGGCCGAAGCTGCACGTGCAGCTCGGGTTGGCGCGGTGGAACCTGCAGGCGGACTTCGCCGGCGTGTGGCAGCTCGTTCAGCACCGCCGCGACGCGGCTCGCCACCGCATCATCGGCATCCAGGTTGTTGCCGAACACACTGACGACAAACGGCTCGGTCTCGCCGGACAGGGTCTCCCCGATGCGCTCGGCGAGCACCGAGTAGACCTCCGTGAGCTGGTTCGGAAAGTCATCGAACACCTTGCGGATGGCCGCCTCGATCTGGCCGGGCCTCTCGCCCTTGGCCGGATCGATCTGGATGTCGAACTCGCTCTTGTTCGGCGCGTCCCGATCCTGGCCGTTCACGGCGCGACCGATCTGCTCGGCGACACTCTTGACACCGGGGATCGCGAGCAGCCGTCTGGAGATACGCACGCCCACCCGGGTGGTCTCGCGCAGCGAGATGCCCGGGCGCAGGCTTGCGTGGGCGATGAGGTAATTCTCGCGGAAATTCGGCAGCAGCCGCTGGCCGAACAGCGGCAGCAGCGCTGCCCCGGCGATTCCGGTGCCCAGGAGTAGCGCCAGCACCGCGCGCGGGTGCCGGTGGAGCCGCTCGATCGTGCGCCGCTGGAAGCGCTTGCAGGTGAGGAGCAAACGCGCCTCGGGCGGCGGGTTGTGCTTGCGCATCAGCAGCGCGCACAACGCCGGCGTCGCGCTCATCGCCACCAGTAGCGAGATGCCGACGGCGAGCAGGAATGCGAGCGACAGCGGCCGAAAGAACGAGCCCTGGATACCGCTGAGCATGAGGATCGGCAGGAACGCCACGGCCACCGCGGCGGTGGCATAGAACACCGGCTGCCGCACTTCCAGCGATGCGCCGACGAAAAGTGGCCGGGCATCGAGCTCTGCGCCGGCGGCGCCGGCGTTGCGACGCCTGCGGGTGATGTTTTCGACATCGATCACCGCGTCGTCGACGACCACCCCGAGCGCCACCACCAGGCCTCCGATGGTCATCGTATTCAGCGACAGCCCGAACAGCTCGAGGATCCACACGGTCGCCAGCAGCGACAGCGGGATGGAGGAAAATGAGATGAGCGCACCGCGCCAGTCGCGCAGCGTCGCGAACAGCAGGATCACCACCAGGGCCGCGCCAATGAGCAGCGACGCGCGCAGTTTGGTCAGCGCGCTCTCGATGAAGCTCGCCGGCCGCAGCAGCGCCGGGTGATAGATCACCCCCTCCTTCTCGAGCGCCGGGGCAAGCTCGTTCAGCCGATGCTCCAGCGCGCGCGTGACCGTCAGCGTGTTGGCGCCGTACTGCGTCGAGGTCTCGAAGAGGATGCCGGGCTGACCGCCGATGACCCCGTCACCGAAGCGCGGCGCCGCGCCATCGCGCACGGTGGCGATGTCTCCGAGCCGGATGGGCAGACCGTGGCGCGTCGCGAGCACCGCCTGCGCCAGCGCCTGCGGGCTCGATCCGGGCGCCTGGGCGCGCAACACGATGCGCTGCGAGGGTGTCTGGATGTAGCCGCCGCCGATGAGCTCGGTGGCGCGCCTCGCGGCACGGAACACATCGTCCAGGGTCATGCCGTCGGCGGCCAGTTTCTGCGGATCTACGATCACCTGGCGCTCGCGCCCGGCCCCACCGTAGAGCATCACCTGCGCCACGCCGGGCACCGAGAGGATCTGCGGCTCGATCACCCAACGCGCCAGGCCGCGCAGCTGCACCGGCGTCAGCCGATCGCTGGTGAACCCGAAGTGCTCGAGATACTGCATCGAGGACGACAGGGGCGAGAGCAGCGGCGGCCCGACTCCTGCGGGCAGGATGCCACCGGCCCCCGCCAGGCGCTCGGTGACCACTTGGCGCTGCCGATACGGATTGCCATGGCGGTTGAATACCACGTAGATCGCGGAGAGACCTTGGATCGACTTCGAGCGCACCGTCTCGACGTCCTCGGTACCCGCCAACAGGCCCTCCAGCGGCCGGGTCACCAACGCCTCGACCTGCTGCGCGTCGAGCCCGGGCGCCTCGGTCTGGACGGTCACGTGCGGCGGCGCGAAATTCGGGAACACGTCGAAGCGCGCGTGCAGCAATGCACCGATGCTCAGCGCCGTGACCAGGATCGACAGAGCGGTGACGATGCGCGGATGCGCCAGCGAGGCGCGGACGATGGCGCTGAGCATCAGTCATCGCCGGCGAGGGCGCCCAGTCCCTGCAGCGACCACAGCACGCCGGCACCCCGGACCACGATGCGATCGCCGGCATGGAGCCCGCTCACCAGCCACGCGCTGCCAACCGGCTGCAGGAGGGCCACGCGCAAGGGCGCGAACCGCTCGTCCCCGTCTTTCGCCTTCTCCGGCAGCTCTCGGTAAACGTAGGCGCCCTGCTCCCCGTAAAGCAGGGCTCCATCGGGCACCACCCGTCCAGCGCGCTCGCCGCCTTGGAGCGTAACGGGCAGTTGCGCGCCAGGCCCGAGGCCACTCGGCGGACGCGGGATCTGCAACAGCAGGCCAATGCCCTGCACCTGTGTTCCCACGCGCGGAAGCAGGCCGAGCACACGCGCGGGCACCTTGAGGCCATCAACATCCACCAACGCGCGCCTGGGCATCGTGCCCAGGCTGTGTCGGCCGGGAAGGTCGGCCCGCAACAGCAGCTGCGTGGCATCGGCGAGGTGTTCGATCAGCCTTGCGCGCTGGGCGGTTGCGAGCCGGGCCAGCGGCCCCCAACGCAGAAGCAATCGGGTCCGCGCCTGTTGTACGCGGACTTGCGCTTCGGTCTGCGCCGCCTCGGCCCGCTGCACCGCCTTCAACGAGGCATTGGCGCCGCGATACAGCCCCTTCAGTCGGGTAGTCTCCGCCACAGCGGCCCTGGCGAGGGCGCGAGCGGCATCGAGCCGGCCGGCATCGGCCACCAGGGGCGACGGATCGAGCACTCGCCCGTAGGCGTCGAGGCGTTGCGGCGCGCTTGCCCGCGGAGCCCCGGCAACGATGACTCCCACGGCGCGCTGCTGTTCGGGGCTGAGCGCCGGCAAGGGGCGCTCGGGGCCGGCCTCCGCCGCTCGCGGCGAAAACAGCAGAAACACCGCGCAGGCCGGCGGCAGCAGGTACTTCAGCGCCGTCATCGTCGGACTCCTGTGCCGGATTCGCGGCGACCACCCCCAGAGCTTCGCCGAGTATAGTGACTCCATGGTGATCCGAGCGAAGACGGCCGTCCGGTCGAAACTGGCCATCGGACCTGCTCTGCAAACGGCACAGGCCGCCCGGGGCCTCCTGCTGCTCGTTTGCGCCGGTGGCCTCGCCGGCTGCGCCCATTTTCAGCCGAAACCCCTGTCCGCCCGGGCCAGCATCGCCGGCTTCGAATCGCGCTCGCTCGAGGCACCCGGGCTGCGCGCCTTTCTGGTAGCAAATCACGCCGAGGCCCCGACACGGCGTGCGCCATGGAGCCTGAAGGCGCTGACGCTGACTGCGTTCTATTACCAGCCGGCCCTGGCGGAAGCGCGTGAGAAGCTGCTCGCCGCGCAGGCCGCCCGGATCACCGCGGGCGAACGACCCAATCCATCGGTCTCCATCACACCTGCCTACGACAGCGCTGTTCCAGGGGCGATACACCCTTGGATCGTACCCCTCTCGCTCGATTGGCCCATCGAAACGGCCGGCAGACGTGGCGACCGCCTCGCGCGAGCCCGACATCTCGCCGCGGCGGCCCGCTGGGATCTCATCGGCACGGTGTGGCGGGTGCGCAGCCGCCTTCGAGACGCGCTTCTTACGCTCTACGCGGCGCGTCGGTCCGAGTCGCTGCTCACACGGGAAGTATCGACACGGCGCAGAGTCGTTCACCTGCTCAGCGGCCAGTTGAGCGCCGGAAATGTCTCGAGCTACGAGGTGGCAGAAGCTCGAGTTGCGTTGGATCGCGCCACCCTCGCCCGCCAAGCCGCGGCCGCTCGTGCCCGCCAGGCGCGCATTGCCCTGGCCGGGGCCCTCGGAGTGCCGCTCGGCGCCCTCGATGGCGCGCGATTCTCATTCGATCTGGTGAACTTGCCCGTGGCGCTCACCCGGCCGGAGGCGAGGCAGAGGGCATTGCTCGAGCGCGCCGATGTCCGGGCCGCCCTCGAGCGTTACGCGGCCAGCCAGTCGGCCCTGCAGCTTCAGATCGCGCGCCAGTGGCCGGATATTCGTCTCGGACCGGGCTTTGCCTGGAATGCACAGCTCGCCGACGACCGGCAATGGGCGCTCGGACTGTCCCTGCCCCTGCCCGTACTCAACGACAATCAGGGCCCGATCGCCGAGGCCCGCGCGCGGCGCGCGCTCGCCGCCGCCCATTTCCTGACGGTGCAGACGGCCGCCCTTACACGGATCGACAGTTCGCTCGCCGCCTACGACTCCGCCCGCACACAGCTCGTGACGGCCGACTCCCTGCTCCGCAATCTCCAACGCCAGGTGAGTTCCGTCGACGCCCAGGTGCGTGCTGGCGAGTTGCAGCCACTCGATCTGGCGAACGCACGCCTGGCCTGCGATGCCGGCGTCGAGAATCGGCTCGCCGCGCGGGTGCGCGCGCAGCGGGCGCTTGGGCGGCTCGAACGGGCCATGGAGAGTCCGCTCACCCTTGCGCCCGCCACGGCGCGGGCAGCCCTGCCCGCCCCGCACTGAACGCCGCCCAGCGCTGCGGGCGCGCATCCTTAAAGTCCGGCATGGCGCGGCCGAACCCTCTCCGCCGGCGCGTTGCGCACATTCCGCCCATCCGCTAGACTGCGCGGCCCGCCGCGGGCCTACCCCCGGGCGGCACCCCGGCACCCACGCACCTTACGGCGGCCTCTGCCCCGGCAAGACGGGGCATGGCGTCACGATCGTGGCGCCCCACTGCGCACCGGCCGCTCCCGGACCCCGCACGGACGGCTTGCCCTGCGAGGCAAGGGCGGAGCCGGGGCTGCGCCATTTGAACGGACGGATATGCTTTCCACATTCAACGTCACGATACAATTCGGGGCCAAGCCGCTGTTCGAGCAGGTCACCGTCAAATTCGCCGATGGCAATCGCTACGGCCTGATCGGAGCCAACGGCTGCGGCAAATCGACGCTCATGAAGATCCTGGGTGGCGAGCTCGAGCAAAGCGCGGGTGACGTCGTGCTGCAGCCCGGCAGACGCCTCGGCACCCTCAGACAGAATCAGTTCGCCTACGAAGACGAGCGCGTGCTCGATGTGGTGATGCAGGGCCACGTCGAGATGTGGCGCGCCATGCAGGAGCGGGACCGCATCTACGCCGATCCGAACGCCTAGGACGCGGACTACATGAAGGCGGCCGAGCTGGAGGTGAAATATGGCGAGTACGGCGGTTATGACGCCGAGGCGCGCGCCGGAAGCATCCTGAGCGACATCGGCATCGCCGAAGCGTTGCACGAGCGGCCGATGCGCGAGGTCGCGCCAGGATTGAAGCTGCGGGTCCTGCTGGCGCAGGCCTTGTTTTCCAAGCCGGACGTGCTGCTGCTCGATGAGCCGACGAACAATCTCGACATCCACTCGATCCGCTGGCTCGAGGGCGTGCTCAACGAGTATGACGCCACGATGGTCATCATCAGCCACGACCGCCGCTTTTTGAACCAGGTCTGCACGCACGTCGCCGACCTCGATTACCAGCAACTGAAGGTCTATCCGGGCAACTACGACGACTTCATGCTGGCCTCGCTCCAGGCGCGTCAGCGCGTGGAAGCGGCCAACGCCAAGGCCCAGGAGCGCATCTCGGACCTGCAGGAATTCGTGCGCCGCTTCTCGGCCAATGCCTCGAAGGCACGCCAGGCGACTTCGCGCCGCCGGGAACTCGAGAAGATCAAACTGGAAGAAATTCGGCCGTCTTCGCGGCAAAATCCATATATCCGCTTCGAGCAACGCAAGAAGCTGTACCACTCAGCGGTCTCCGTCGAAGCTCTGTCGTTCCGGTATCCTGGCTCTCAGCACGACGTCCTGAGGAAGGTCAGCTTCAACGTCCACGCCGGCGAGCGGATCGCGATCATCGGCGCGAACGGGGTAGGGAAGACGACCCTTGCACGCTGCCTGATCGGGGAACTGAAGCCCACCGCGGGTGAGATCATCTGGGTCGAGAATGCCGAGCCCGGCTACATGCCGCAGGACTCGCAAGCGGATTTCGCCGAGAAAGTCGACCTGTTCACGTGGATGTCCGAGTGGACGGGCAAGGCGGACGATGACCTGATCGTGCGCGCCACCCTGGGTCGCCTCCTCTTTTCCGGCGACGAAGTGAAGAAATCGGTGAAGGTGCTCTCCGGCGGCGAACGGGGCCGCATGATCTACGGCAAGCTGATGCTGACCCGGCCGAACGTGCTGGTCATGGACGAGCCCACGAACCACATGGACATGGAAACCATCGAGTCCCTGCAGACGGCGCTCGAGCTGTATCCCGGAACGCTGATATTCGTCTCCCACGACCGGGAGTTCGTCAGCGGCCTTGCCACGCGGATCATCGAGCTGAAGGCGGACGGGAGCATCGAGGATTTCACCGGGACCTTCGAGGAGTACCTGGCGGCACATCCCCTGGCCGCATGACAGCCGGCAGGTCCCCGGGGCAACGCTGGGAAGGCCGCCCCAGGGGGGCAATCAGCCGAGGGGGCCAGCGGCAGGCCTGCCGCGCGACGGGGCGATCGGGCATGCCGGGAGTCCGCACGAAAGTCGAGCAACGCCGCCCAATGTCCTGTAGTCTCCGGCGCTGGCTCGTGACCTTTCGGCTTGTCTGCCATGGCGCTGGTTCGTATTTTCGGCCAGTCTGCCCTGACTCCATTCCTGCAAAGCTCGACGAACCACAGTGGAGCGGGTCGTACCCGCGGCATCGATTTGCGTTCTAGTGAGAGCTGCAGTGACAAAATTATACGTTGGAAATCTTCCCTTTACGGCGACTGACGAGTCCGTTCGCGCCTTGTTCGCCAATCACGGCACGGTCGAGAAGGTATCGCTGATCACCGATCGCGACACCGGTCGTCCGCGTGGATTCGGGTTCGTCGAGATGTCGAATGCGGATGCGGCGCGCGCCATCCAGGCATTGGACGGCACTGATTTCGGCGGACGCCCGCTCAAGGTGAACGAAGCGCAGGAGCGCTCGGGCGGCGGCGGCCACCGCGGCGGCCCGCGACGATACTGAGCACGATCTGCACGGCCGCGCGAGCGGCCGTGCAGCGGTCTCAAACGCCCACCGCGACAGCGGCATCTGGAGAGGCGAAAACCCTTGGCCACAGCGGATTTTCGTCGCAAATGGGGCTGAGGAAATTCGCGGCGGCGGTGCGGCAAGAGCACACCATGCGGCGCCAGGTGGTGCGCACACGCTCAGCCTCGAGAATTGCAGAGCAAGACGTCTTTGCTCCGTCCAAAGCGCTAGGATGGCCCTCCCACGCCCGTGACATCTGACCGTTCCCGCTGTCAGGGAACAATCATTGTCCACCGGCTCACCTCAGACGCTCCATCGGTCGTCGCTCGGACCCCTCGCGAGCGCAAGCGGGTTCTCCAAAGCGCCCCCATCCGCGACTTCGCCGATCGTCCGGCCTGCATGACGCGCGCCGCGGGCATCGATTCACAACAGAGCCGCATCGCAGCGGCCATGACGAACCATTGCAGTCCGCCCCGCCACCGCGCGAGCCGGGCTCATCGCCCTTGTCTGAATATAAATTCGAGACGTGTTGGGGGTATACCGTGGATTCGATTGAATGCGTGAGGCGCGAGAAATGCGCCATGATCAGCCGATACGCCGAATCCGATGATATCCAGGGCCTCACCCAGGTTCTTGCGACGCTGATCCCGTTCGCACTGCTCTGGTGGGCCGCGATCCGCCTGGCCGACATATCGCCCTGGCTGGTCGCACTTCCATTGCCGCTCATCATCCTGCTGAATGTCCGCGCCTTCGGCCTGATGCACGAGTGTGGCCATGGCAGCCTGTTTCGCAGCTGCAGGCTCAACCGTGCCACCGGCTTTCTCCTGGGCGTCATATCCGGCATGCCCCAGTACGTCTGGGCCCAGCACCACAATTACCACCACGCGCACAACGGCGACTGGGAGAAATACCGCGGCCCCTACGCGACGCTCTCAGTCGATGAGTACGCGGCCCTCACCCCCGCACGGCAGCGCATGTACCGATACAAGTGCAGCGTGCTCGGCGCGCCGCTCGCGGGCTTCGTCTACCTCATCTTCAATCCCCGCCTCACCTGGCTGCGAGGCAGTATTGGCCTCCTGATACACACCATCAGGCGGAAATTCGCCGCACCGGCCCTGTCGCTGCGGGCGCATGCCGCGGCCTATCGGACGCGCTACTGGAAGTCGGCACGAGAATATCGGCACATGCTGTGGAACAACGTCGCGCTGTTGAGCATCTGGGCGACGATGTGCCGCCTGTGCGGCACGACGCAGTTCTTCTTGATCTACGTTCTCAGCCTGTCGATCGCGGGCGGCGCGGGCATCGTGCTGTTCACCGTACAGCACAACTTCCGGCACGCCTACGCGAGCGACAGCGAACACTGGGACCACGACACTGGAGCGATCGAAGGCACGAGCTTTCTGGTGCTGCCACGCTGGCTGAACTGGTGCACCGTCAATATCGGCTATCATCACATCCACCACCTGTCCGCCAGCATCCCCGGCTACCGTCTGGTGGCATGCCACGAGGAGTATGAGCACCTGTTTTCGCGCGTCACCCGCGTGAGGCTCGGCGAAGTCCTCGGCGCGCTGAAATGCATCCTCTGGGACAGGCAGGCTCAGCAAATCATCTCCATCGCGGAATACCAGCAGCACGCCTGAGGTGCGCTCCCGCGTCAGTTGATGATTTCGTGCGATATGTCGCACGCATCGGTATCGTTCGACCAGGTGCTCTGCATGGCATAGGCGCCGTTGCCCATGCTGACATCCGCCGCGCCCCCCGGCTGCCCCGGGCTGATCCAGGCGCACTCGTCACCGTTCTCCTCGCCGGTGCTGGGATTGGTCCAGCCGCCAGAAGGCAGCATGTCGGTCAGCGTCTCGGCATATTCGTGTCCGGCCACGATCGAGAAGCCGTCGTTGACTCCGGCAGGCGCGGGATTGACGAAGTCCTGTCCGCAGCTGGTCCCGAGATCATCCACGTACGGCATGTTGGTGTAGGCAATGGGACCGTATGAGGAGGTGGTGTAATCATGCCAGGCGCAGAAATTCGCATGACCGAAGCCATCGGGGCTGGTGCCCGATGGCGACACCACGAGATACATGACGTAGCGATTGGATGAGGCCGTGGTGTTGCCGAAGTACCCGGCGGCTGCCACCGCCTCGGCGGCGATCTGGCTGGTCCTGGCGCGGCTCGGCGCCGGGCTCCCCAAGTCGTACCACACGCCCGCGAGGGCTCCTCCAGAGGGATAGCCGACGTACGCCACGCTGCCCGAGCAGGAGGTCATCCCTTGGGAGACCCCGCTCCCGTCGCAGTACTGGGTCATGGTGCCGGACCACAGCTCGCCGCCGGTACCGATGCCCCCGAACAGGTCGATCAGGTACTTGGCGGCCCCGTCGGGATCTCCGCTCGAGGACTGCCACTGGCTTCCCCAGAAGACCAGGTATACGCGCGGCGTGTTGCTCACTACGCCGATGCCGTTGGTACCACCGCCGTACGCCAGAATGTTCGATGTGCTTCCCTTGCCGTGAGCGCTGTGCGCCTTGGCCCACCGCGCCATCAGACCGGCCGCCTCCCGCGTGGGCACCGCGCCATGGCGATACGGGTGCTCAAAGCTGGGGGAATAGGGATTGACGGTCAGACCGCCCGGTGGTGTGGCCGACGCCCGGGTCGCGATCAGCCCTCCGGCGATCAGCACGGCCGCGGCCGCCGTCGAGATCTGCGTGAGCTTGTGCATGGATCTGTCCCCCAATTTTGCGCTTGTTGGTTATCGGACACGGCGGTTTGCCGGGCAACGCCATCAGCGATTGAATACCCAGCTCTCCGCCATCTGTGTTCTACGCCGACTCACCGCCATTCCGGGCGTTTCGGCGTCTTCCACCGGGACGCCCGGCTCTTGCGCGGGCGCACGCCATCATAACCGCGCCCGCTCACTGGTCAAGACTGCCGATGTGTTGCGCGAACACAACGGTGACGTCGTCAAGCAACGGGGAGATCATCTGGCGCGGCGATCTACCATTCACCGGTCGAGTCGTGCAAGGCGAACAAGTCGACCCGCTGACGCACCTGACCTGCATTCGCAGCAAATCCCACAACAGGATCGCGATGTTGTCAACACCGAATGAGTTTGCCACTCCCGGTACCGCCCCAGCCGGCCGCTGCGCTCTTTAACAATCGGAGGCGGGATCACGCGTCAGGGAAGGCGCGGATTTCCGGACGGATTCAAGGAATCGTTGGTCTGTGGGAGTTTTGGGGGACTTTCTCCAGGGCCGTCTCGGGCACCGCCTGACCCCGAGTCGATCGCCGACCGGTCCCGGCGGGTTCGCGCACGCGCGCCGGAATCCTCAGCCGGCGGGAGCCAAGTCCCGCCGGACCGGATGGATTTTGGCTTGACGCTGGCCCTGCGCTCAGCTGGCCCGCGCCATGGCACGCCCATGCGCCGGTCGCGCGGCACACCGATCGCTCCATGCGTTGAGGTTCTTGTACGTGGAGAAGTCGACTGCCATGAAGCGCAGCCAGCCGATCACGGAGTTCACGTGGGCATCCGCCAGAGTGTAGTCGCCAAGGAGAAATGGCTTGCCGGCGAGCGCGTCATCCAGGATGCGCAGACAGCCGTGCATGTCCACTTTCGCCGCTTCCGCCGCCTTGGCGTTGTGCTGCTCGGCGGGATAGTACTCGCTGGTGTTGCGCATCCAGCGGCCCGCCGCCTCGCCCAAGGTCACATTCGCCCAGACGATCCACTTCATCGCGGTACCGCGCTCGGTGCCGGGCGGGGGATACAGTCCCTTGGCCACTCCGAAGATCTCCCCGAGATAGAGCGTGATGGCGGCCGACTCCCAGATCGGGGTGCCGTCGTGCACCAGGAGGGGAACCTTGCCGTTGGGATTGAGCCGGAGGTATTCCGGCGTGCGCGTTTGTCCCTTCTTCAGGTCGATCGTGACTCTTTCGCAGGGCATGCCGAGCTCTTCCAACACGACATCGGTGATCATCGCGGTGCTCATCGGCGAATAGTAGAAGGTGAGGCTCATGGAGATCGTTCCTTGCAGATGAGACGGGCGCGCAGTGTAGGGCGCGATCCTGCTCATCGTCCATCCAGCGCCGTGCAACGGTGCGCCCTGGATGAAAACCCTCGGAGCCCGGCCAGGGTAGATCTCACGGATATCAGTGAGGCTTGAGATCCCGAGATCGAACGGCGGCGCCCGGCGTCGATCAGCCAGGTCAACCGGCAATCCCTGCTCGAGAAGGGTCCGTGCGAGACGGCCGGGCGGGATCGATGCTCGAGCCTCGGATCTTCGGAAGCCTTCCCGAAGATTCAGCAATGGGGCGGTATCGCGTGGACCGCTCAGGCTGCTCGCGCCCTGCCCGCCGTGGCCCGGGGAACCATGTCGCGCGGTTGCGGCGCGGCAGGTAGTTGAATCCGTGGGAACTCGTGCGCGGCCGCCTGCGGGTTTGCTTTGGGACGCCGGAGCATGAGGTGTTCTGCCGCGTACTTCTCGATACTCGCCAGCACCTGCTTGCGTGCGCCGCGCGCTTCCGCGGCACCATCGACTGCGCGACGGTTCGTCATGTTATAGTCACGGCACTCATATCGAGCCGAAGACGAGGCGCAGCAATATGTCGAGACGAGCCGCAAGACGGGCATCCGTTCTGCTGTTGGCAATGACACCCGGTGTCTGCATGGCGGGCGCAGCCGCTACCGGCGGCGGAGCGGCTGCGCCCGCGATCGCCACGGTTGCGGGACTCAACGGCGCAGTCATCGTGACGCTTTCCTCCGCGACTCCCGGAGCAGCCATCTATTACACGGTGAACGGCGGCAGGCCGACCGTCCGATCCACCCCGTATGAGGCGCCATTTCTCGTCGACTCGAACCTCACCGTGCGGGCGGTGGCCCGCAGCGGCGCCGGCGCGGCGAGCAAGGTCACCACGTGGAAATTCCGCTCCGACATTCCCCCGGGCACGCTGGTCTGGTCCGATGAATTCAACGGCGCAGCCCGCGTCGGCCACGATACGCGGCCCGATCCGCTGCTGTGGAATTACAATATTGGGTCGGACACGAACGACAGTATCGGCGTTCTCTGCGCGTATGGCTCGGGCGCCGCGCCCTGCCATCCGGCCTTTCCAAACTCCTACCTCGGCATGGACGGGAGCCTGCACATCGTCGCGCAACGCCCCTCGCCCGGCGTGTATACCTCGGCGCGCATCGATAGCCGCGGACACTTCAGCTTTCAGTATGGGCGCCTCGAGGCGCGGATCTGGGTGCCGGAGGGACAGGGCATCTGGCCGGCCTTCTGGCTGCTGGGCAACAACGTCGATACCGTCGGCTGGCCGGCCTGCGGCGAGATCGATATCATGGAACGCATCAACGCGGCGGGTCTGCCGCCGGGTGACATGGACCCGAGTCCGACGCCGCCGCGAGGCACCTCGGACTGGAACAAGGGCTCCCTCCACGGCACGGGCTTCACGGGCAATGCCATCGGCACGCTCTACTACTTCAAACATGGGGTTACCGCCTCAGGCTGGCACACCTACGGGGTGATCAAGTCGCCCGGCCGAATAGAGTTTTATATTGACGATGCGGCCCACCCGTATGCGACGCTCACGCCACGGAACATCGGCTCGCTCCCCGGCGCCATCTGGCCGTTTGACAATGGCCAATCCTTCTACCTGATCCTGAACATCGCCGTGGGCGGCAACTGGCCCGGATCGCCCGATGCGAGCACGCATTTCCCGGCGGCGATGCGCGTCGACTACGTCCGCCTCTACAGCAACTGAGCGTGTGAGCGGTCAAGGCCGCGGCGAATGGGCACCGAGGCATGGATGCGCGCGTATCAGCCATTGAGCGGACATACGACTTGTCACTGTCCTTGGTGGACATCTCATCGCGTACGGGCGTGTTTTCTCAGACGCTTCGAGCTGCTGGATTTCGCGAGAATCTTGAGGTTGTGTCACTGGCGTCCTGGCCCGCAGCCCGGGGATCAATCGCGGACCGCAACCGCAATCCAGAGAATGCGCGCGGTCGCCGGGCTGTGATCAGACTGAATCCGACGATGGAAGTAGAGTCCGCGCACAGCGCCCCGAAGGGTCGCCCCTGACATCGTCTTCCGCACTCTCGATCGCGCGGCCGGCAGGAAGCCTGCAAGTGCCTGAAAATGCCGGTGGAAGGGAAGGACTCGAACCCTCGACCTCGGCACGATGCGCTCGGCGCTGCGCTTAAAATAGTGGGTCTTCGTGATTCAGTGTGGGTAAAAGACGGGGTTCGTCGATGCGTAAACCCCTATATTCGCAGGATCAGATGCCTCTGGCGGGC
>DAHVQK010000095.1 GCA_027317845.1 Gammaproteobacteria bacterium | reverse complement strand
GAGGTCCTGCACCGGCTGCGCGAGGCGCTGCGCCGAGAGGATTGCCCCATGAATGGCCGCCAGCATCGCCAGCAGCAGCACCAGGGTGAGTGTCAGGATGAAGCTGTATTTCAGCGGCTCGCGCAATGCCGTGAGATTGCCGTACTGCGAGTAGGATCGCTGCACCGCGTCCGACAGCGCCGACAGCTGCGGCGGCACGGGGTACACCGCCATCAGGTAACGGTCGTCGGAGCCGCTGGAGGACTCCCCGAGCGGCACGCCGATACGGATGATGAACCGGCCATCCGACTGCGGCTCGAGATCGACATACGTGCGCCGCTCGCTCACCTGGCGCACCAGATCGGTCGGTGGAACGAGCGAGACCTCCGCCAGCGGATCGCGCAGACTCGCCGCGAGTATCCGGTCGTTGGCGCCGTAGAGCACGAGCTCCAGGGCCGAGTCCGAGCGCCGGGCCTGATCGAGCCGGGCCTGGATCTGCATCAGCCCGCGCCCGGTCAGCGAGCGGGCGAGCAATGTCGCCCGTCGTGATTCGTCCTGCACGCGCAGATCGAGCGCCGAGCGAGACAGGACGAGCGCATCCTTCAGGCCGTGCTTCACCTCTACGCGGAACCAGCTATCGATGCCGCGGTTGAGGAATCCCACCGAGGAGAAATACACGATGAGGAGCGGTGCGACCACCAGCGCCCCGAAGATCGTCACGGTGCGCGCCGTGAGACGCGATCCGGGCACGTGGTTGCGGTAGTCGCGTACCAGCAGCCACAGCCGCCGCGCCAGCATCACGATCAGCGCAAACACGCCGATCACGTTGAACAGCACGATCCACGGCTGCAGCCGGCTGAATTCCGAGGAATTCTGCGCGCTCTTGGCGAGCAGCAGCAGCGCGCCGAGCCCGATGCCGCTCCACAGCACGATGGCGCCGATCGCGCGTCCCCGCCCGCGAGGCGCCGGTGCCCCGCTCACACCGGAAGTGCCCATGTGTACCAGGGACTCTCGCGCTGCCAGTCATCCGTCCAGAAGAGCAGCGCGCGCAGCGAGGCGGGGAGCTTGCCGCGCCTCACTCCGGCACGGACACTGATCGTATAGGGCCCGCCCTGCAGTTGCGACTCGACGAGGACGGGCCAGTCATCGACCCGCTCCAGGTAATCCAACGCCTTCCGGACGGTGGGGAAGGTGCTCTGGGCGCCGGTCTGCACGTTGCGCACCACGAAGCGCCGGGTCACGACGTGGTAGGCCAGATCACGCTGCAGCGTCACGTCGATGACGTTGGAGTTGAACCAGAAGTGATGGACCTGGTCGACCCTCACTTCCACATCGAATGACAGGGTCACCCCGTTCTCGAGTGCCTTGAGAATGGTCGGGTTGAGCGGGTAGGCGACGCGCGCGTTGAGCTCGATCACGCCATGATTGAGATTGACGTAGGCCGAACGGACTGCGAGCGCTCCATCGAGCGCGTCCGCCCATGCCGCCGGGCCCGATGCGAGCCACGTCACGCCGGCCACCAGCAGCAACCACTGCCAGGCGATCAGTGCGCCGGGACCCACAGATCGGGGCCAGCTTCCCCGCGATGACCTCTTTCGTGGCATGGATGCAACGACGAAATGCGTAAGACCCTCGGGATCCGGACCTAGTGCGTTCCGGACGTTGTCTTTTCGAGACAAGCATAATAGAACCCGTCGGTCTCCGCCGCACTCCCGCACAGCAGCTGCACGCCCTGCCTGCAGGCCACCGCTCCCGGGGCAAGGTGCCCGGCGGGGATCACCGTCCGTGCCCGCACCTCAAGGGCGAGGAAACGCTCGATCACGGCATCATTCTCGGCCGGCAGCTCCGAGCAGGTGCAATACACCAGCCTGCCCTGCGGAGCGAGCATCTGGAAGGCGGACTGGAGAATCGCGATCTGGTTGTCGGCAAAGGCCGGGATGTCCTCGGGCCGGCGCAGGAGCATGATGTCCGGATGCCGGCGGATGACGCCTGTGCCGGAGCAGGGCGCATCGACCAGGATGCGCTCGAAGGGTCGACCGTCCCAGAACGTCGCGGGAGCGCGCATATCGCCCGCCACGAGGTGTGCCCGCAGCTGCAGGCGCTCGAGATTCTCCCTCACCCGCTCGAGCCGCTTGGCATCGATATCGACCGCCCAGAGCTCTACCGCCCCTCCGGTCAGCTCGAGCACGTGGGCGGCCTTGCCGCCGGGGGCGGCGCAGGCATCCAGCACTCGCATGCCGGGCGCCGCATCGAGCAACGGGGCGGCCAGCTGCGCACCCGCATCCTGCACCGAGACCCATCCTTCGCAAAATCCCGGCACCGCCGTCACGGGCACCGGCCGATCCAGCACCACAGCGGGAGGCTGGGTTTGCGCCACGCCCCAGTCGACCTGGCGCCCACCGAGGCCGGCGGCCGCCAGGTCCGCCAAGTAATCGCCCGGGGAGCGGCGCATCCGGTTGACACGCAGTGTCATGGGCGGATGAGCGTTGTTGGCCTCGAGAATCCGCGGAGTGTGCAGCGGCCATGCGGCGGTGAGGGCATCGGCCAGCCAGCGCGGATGCGCCGTGCGCCGGGCCGAATCCTGGTCCACCTTCGTGAAGATCTCGCCCCGCTCCGCCACGAACCTGCGCAGGACGGCGTTCACCAGGCCTCCGGCGTGCTTGTGCCGCAGGATCCGGGCCGCATCCACCGCCGCGTGTACCGTCAGCTGCGGCGCGTTGCGCGAGTACTCGAGTTGGTGAGCGGCGGCCGCGAGCAGGGCCCACACCTCTCTTGAGAGCGCGCGTGGTCGGGCCACGAGGCCCTCCACGGCGGGCTTCAGCCGCAGGTACCAACGCACCGTGCCCAATGTGATGGCGCGAACCGCCGAGCGATGCGGACTCGCCTCAAAAACCGCCAGCGCCTCGTCCGCGGTCCGGCCCGAGAGAATCGCGGCGATGGCGCGAGAGGCTTCCGCGAGCGCCACGGCGGCCTGCCCTGTGCCGGGGCGGCTCAAGGGTCCCGGCCCAACGTCGCCTGTGCCGACAGTCGCCGATGGCCGCTCGCAAACATGCCGGCGCCCTGGCGCGTTCCTCCTGGTCGCTGCAGCGTCAGCAGGTCCAGGGAACCGCTGCCGCATTGCACCCGGATATAGCCCTCGCGATGATTGCCGTTGACCTCGAGGATCAGACCCGCGGAGGCGCTCGCCGGGGACGGCCCATCGGTCGGTCCCAGGCGTGCGGTGTGCACCAGCAGGCGCTCCTCGAGACCGGTCTTCGGATCGACCCGCATGGTCTCGGCGACGGCCCACGGGGACAGCGCCCGAATCTGCCGCTCGATCTCGGCCGCCGGACGGCGCCAGTCGATGAGCGCTTCGCGTTTCTCGAGCTTGCGGGCATACGTCACGCCCTCGGCCGGCTGGGGATGCGCCACCAGCGTGCCCTGTGCAAGCCCCTCCAAAGCGGTGAGCAGCAGCGGCCCCGAGAGATCGGCGAGCCGGTCCCGCAGCATCGCACCGGTGTCGTGCGCATCGATGGGAACGCGCCGCTGCAGGAGGATGGGACCGGTATCGAGGCCAGCTTCCATGCGCATGATGGTCAGACCCGTCTCGGTGTCGCCGGCGAGCAATGCCCGCTCGATCGGTGCCGCACCGCGCCAGCGCGGCAGCAGGGAAGCGTGGACATTGAGGCAACCGAGGGGTGGCAGATCGAGCACCGCCTGCGGGAGCAGCAGGCCATACGCCACCACCACGAGCACATCCGGACGCCACCCGGCGAGCGGCGCCCAGTCCTCGGGGCTCCCGAGCGACTCGGGTTGCGCGATCGGCGCCCGGGCCTGAGCCGCGAGCTTCACGGGGGAAGCGGCGAGCTGCCGGCCCCGTCCCTTGGGACGATCAGGCTGGGTCAAGACCCCGACGAGCGTGTGACGGGAGTGCAGCAGCTCGAGCAGCACCGGCAGCGCGAACTGCGGCGTGCCGGCAAACGCGACGCGGAGAGCAGGGGAATCAGTCACCGGCTGTCCGGACTCAGAGCGCGCGATGGGCGCTCGCGGGAGCCTCGCGCGCCCTACGCTCTTTGTCCAGCTTCTTACGGATACGCTCGCGCTTGAGTGTCGAAAGGTAATCGACGAACAATTTGCCGCCGAGGTGATCCATCTCGTGCTGGATGCACACCGCGAGCAGTCCGTCGCAGTCGTGTTCGTACACTTCTCCCGAGCGATCCTGCGCGCGCAGGCGGATGCGGGCGGCGCGCTTCACCTCATCGAATATGCCCGGCACGGAGAGGCAGCCTTCTTCCGTCGTGGCCTCGCCCTCTTGGGAGAGGATCTCGGGGTTGATCAGCACCAGGGGCTGATCGTGCGCTTCGGAGACATCAATGACGATGACCTGCTGGTGGGCATCCACCTGGGTCGCGGCCAGCCCGATGCCGGGTGCCGCGTACATCGTTTCGAGCATGTCCTCAACCAGTTGGCGCAGACCGGCATCGAAGCGGGTGACCGGTCGGGCGCGGGTGCGAAGCCGCGGGTCGGGAAACTCCAGGATCGTTCTAAGCGCCATGTAAGGGTTCGAGTGGGGACGGGGTAAAGCGGTTCCGGCAGCCGGTCGATCGGGGGTGATCCCCCGCGCCGCCGTGACCGGCTGCACAGCTTGACATGAAATCAGCGTGCACGAGCCGGTCACGTGCCATTATACGCGGCCATGGTCCCGAAGAAGATTACAGGCGCCCGACTCATACTGGCGGGCGGGG
>DAHVQK010000076.1 GCA_027317845.1 Gammaproteobacteria bacterium | reverse complement strand
CTTGATGCCATTGATGCTGATCGTGGTCTTGCTGGATCCGGTGGCGCCGTAGCTGGATACGCTCACGCCCGGGACGAGCATCATGGCCTGCGCGGCGCCGCCCACCCGGCTGCTGGCGCGGATCTGATCCTGGTCGAGTGTCTTGATCGTCTGGTCGGTGGTGAATTTCTTCAGGTTGCGCTGCCGGCGCGCGCTGACCAGCACCTGGTTGAGCGCCGCGGTGGAGATCGGCTCTGCGAACGCGCCGGGCGTCGCGCTGGCGAGCGGCCCGGGGCTCGCGGGGGCAGGGGAGGCGGCGTGCGCGAGCGCGCCGGTGGCCAACGTGCCGGCAAGAGCCCACTGCACGGCTTGTCGCACGCGGATTTGGCGTGAATCTCGGCATGCTGCAGGGGAAGTGTTGGTCATGCGCATTGGCGGGCTCCCGTCCGGTGTTGATGAGCGTCCGGCGCATGTTGGATACGAGGCATCCGATGCATGGCGCCTTTGAAGTCGCGCACTTTGCGTCAGTTATGTTTCAGCATTGTGACGACGGGGGATATTTGCCGAATGTTATTTTGGATGGAGGCGGTCCTCGATGAGCTCTGGCGCATCGAGGGGAACGGGATGGAGGCTGCAATGGGCCCGAGCGCCTGCTGGGACGGGCCTGGCGCGGAGCGAGGTGCGCTGTAGATTTGGCACGGAAGGAGGGCGCGCCCGGTCAGGGCGCGCGCGGAGCCACACACTGCGTTCCGGCGCAAGCGGGCGATATGCCGGGCATCGCGGGATGCCTGCCGCGCCGCTTCGCAAGCGTCTGGCCGAGGTCCAGGGGAGACGGTCGCAGAAATTCCTGACGAAATGCTGACGGCGCGGCTGGTTCAATCTCTGAGCGGCGCGCAAGCGAGGCGCGGGTGCCAATGCCGAGGCGGGAGACCGATCAGGGGTTTCGCGGCGATGCCCGCCGCGCGCGGTGCTCGCCGAGTTCGGCGCCGGCTTGCCCGAAGAGACGCGAATCCGGGTGTGGGACTCCACTGCGAAGACGCGCTTCCTGGTAATCCCGAGGCGACCTCACGACACCCGAGGTTGGGACGAGGACACGTGGTCATCGGTGTCTTGTCGAGACCGACGCTGCTCGGAACGTACCAAAGGTCCGGCCTTTCTCCATGCGGAAATACGTCTTTCCGGCGTGTCTGCCGCGAGTATCCGGCACTCCCGGCCTTGACCCGTAGATCTCGCGAGAAACCGTAGTGTGTGGCCCGCGGGGGCGGTAAGACGAGCGCGTCAAGACCCCGCAGAGTCTTCGGGCACCCATCCAAGATCGCTTGCGGATGCCGGGCTTGACGGGATCTTCGAGCATCAGGTCGCCCGGAATCGCCGGTGCTCCGTGGAGTCGTCCGCGTCTCAGGGGGCGAGTTGCTGGATATGGACACCAGTCGTGCCCGGGGCCGGACTCGAACCGGCATGGGGTTGCCCCCGAGGGATTTTAAGTCCCTTGCGTCTACCGATTTCGCCACCCGGGCAAGGCAAGGGGCGGCATTGTATCGGATCCGGGCGTCGCTCCTGGCGCAAAAGGGCACTCGGATCAATAGGGATTGGTGCCTATAAGAATTGGATGGATGTCTATGGAGATATCCCCGCAAATTGGCGAGACTTGGTCTTGCGGAAATTCTCCGAGGCCGAGGATCCACAAGCGGGCATGTCCGATTTCACGCTCAAGGGCGAGAATGTTCATCTCTGGCGCGGCGAGCGCCACGTGCTGCACGGAGTGCACTTCTCGGTGGCGGATGGGCAGTGCCTGCAGCTCACCGGCCCGAACGGGGCGGGTAAGACGAGCCTCTTGCGCACGGTCTGCGGTCTTTCCTACCCCGAGGAAGGGCATATCCTCTGGCGCGGCGAGGACGTGCGTCTCGACCTGCCGGCCTTTCATGCCCAGCTCGCATATCTAGGCCACGAGCCCCCCCTCAAGATGGAGTTGACCGCGCGCGAGAACCTGCACTACTGGGTGGGCGTGCGGCGGCGTCTGTCGAGCCGTGAGCTCGATGGCGCACTCGAGAGGGTGGGGGCGCAGCGCTGGGCGGATCGACCCGTACGCACGCTCTCGGCCGGCCAGAAGCGCCGTGTGGCGCTGGCGGGACTCACCCTGATGGCCGTTCCCCTGTGGCTGCTCGATGAGCCCACCACGAACCTCGATGCGGAAGGCCAGAGGCTCGTCGGGCGGCTGATCGATGAGCACTTGGCCGCGGGTGGGCTCGCGATGGCCGCGGTCCACCATGAGCTCATCATCTCGAGCCAGGGCCTGCGCCGTCTGGAGCTTCGTCTTGAATAACGTCATGGCCGGCGAGGCGGAAAGACCCCTCGTGAGCGCGGGGACCTCCGGCACCCCCTCGGTTTTCGCCGTGACGAGCCTGATGCTCGCGCGGGACCTGCGGTTGGCCTTTCGCAAGGCGAGCCAGTTGGTGCAACCGCTCGCATTCTTCGCCCTGATCACGACGCTTTTCCCGCTCGCGGTCACCCCTGAGCTCACGCAGCTGCGCCGGATCGCCCCGGGCGTGGTGTGGGCGGCGGCTTTGCTATCCTCGCTCCTCGCACTGGAGTTTCTGTTTCGCGATGACGCGCAGGACGGCACACTCGAGCAGTACGCGCTCTCGGGCCGCTCGCTCACCGGGCTTCTCGCGGCCAAGACCGCCGCGCATTGGCTGCTCACGGGGCTGCCACTCGCGCTCATGGCACCGCTTGCCGGTGTGGCGCTCGGGGTGCAGGGGGCTGCGTTGCCCGGGATCCTCGCCTCGGTGACCGTCGGGACCGTGACGCTCAGCCTCATCGGGGCGGTGGGCGCGGCGCTGACCCTGGGGGTGCGACGCTCCGGGGCGCTGCTGTCGCTCCTGACGCTGCCGCTGTCGATTCCGGTGCTCATCTTCGGCGCGCGCGCCACGCAGCTGGCGATCCAGGGACAGCCCTACGGCGCGCCGCTCACGTTGCTCGCCGCGCTCGCGGTATTCGGCATTACGGTCTCCCCGCTCGCCGCGGCGGCGGCCGTGCGCATCAACCTGGAGTGAGGCTCCCGCACATGGCCTGGACCTGGTTTCACCGACTCGCCTCGCCGCCGCATGTCTATCGGACGGCCGAGCGCCTCACGCCCTGGTTCGCCTGGTCGGCGGCGATCCTCATCGTCGCCGGACTCATCGGCGGGCTCTACCTCTCGCCCCCCGATTACCAGCAGGGTGACGGCTATCGCATCCTCTACGTACATGCCCCGAGCGCCTGGCTGTCACTCCTCGTGTATACGACCATGGCGGTGGCGGGAGGAATCGGACTCATCTGGCGGATGAAGGTTGCGCATGCCGTGGCCGCTAGCTGCGCGCCCATCGGGGCATCGTTCACCCTTGCGGCGCTCGTGACCGGCTCGCTCTGGGGCAAGCCGATGTGGGGCACCTATTGGCAGTGGGACCCGCGGCTCACCTCGGAACTGCTCCTGTTCTTCCTCTACCTCGGCTACATGGGGCTGCGCGCGGCGTTCGAGGACGTGCAGCGCTCGGATCGCATCAGCGCGGTGCTCGCGGTCGTAGGCGTGATCAACGTGCCCATCATTCATTATTCGGTGGTGTGGTGGAACTCTTTGCACCAGGGACCGTCCGTCATGTATCTCGGCAAGCCAACCATGCCGCCCTCGATGCTGGTGCCGCTGCTCATCATGTTCGTGGGCTTCACGTTGTTTTTCGCAGCCGTGCTGCTGATGCGCCTGCGCGGCGAGGTGCTCATCCGCGAGCGCGCGGCGAGCTGGGTAAGGGAGGTCGTCCACTCATGAATTCCTTTGGATCCTTTGGCGCGTTCCTCGGCATGGGCGGCTACGCCGCCTTCGTCTGGCCTTCATACGCGCTCACCCTCGCCGTCATGGGCCTCAATGTCCTCTGGGCGAAGCGGCTGCTCGCGCGCGCGCACCAGGTCGCGCGGCGCAGGCTCGCCATCCAGGAAGAGTCGCGACTCGCGACGGAGGCTTCCACATGACCCCGCGCCGCCGCCGGCTCGTGTTGGTGCTCGGCATTCTCGCCGGGGTGTCGATCGCGGGCGGTCTCGCCCTGAGCGCCTTCCGCCAGAACGTGACGTTCTATTTCGTGCCGACGCAGGTGGCCGACGGCAAGGTGCATCCCGGGGAGTCCTTCCGCATGGGCGGCCTCGTGGCCAGGGGAAGCGTCTACCGCAAGCCCGGCAGCCTCGAGGTGCACTTCACCGTCACCGATTTCAAACACCAGGTGCCCGTCATCTACACGGGGGTGCTGCCGGATCTCTTCCGCGAGAACGCCGGGGTCATCGTGCACGGCAAGATGCTGCCCGATGGGGTGTTCCTTGCCGACCAGGTGCTTGCCAAACACGACCAGAACTACCGTCCGCCCGGGATTCACCAGAAGTGGGGGATCGATCACGGTGACCCGCGAGACCCGGCGCTCAATGCGTTTCCCCATCGCGCGGCCGCGCAAGTGGCCTTGAACGCCGGGAGCGCGCAATGATTCCAGAGCTCGGCGAGTTCGCCCTCATTCTCGCGCTGGTGCTCGCCGCCCTGCAGGGGTTCTTCGGCATCGCCGGTCCCGCGCTCAAGCGCGAGCGTTGGACGGCGGCGGTGACCCCCGCGGTCGCGGGCCAGTTCGTCATGGTGGCCACCTCGATGGGCTGCCTGATGACCTCCTTCATCGACAACGACTTCTCCGTGCGCTACGTGGTGGAGAATTCCAACTCGGCGCTGCCGGTGTTCTATCGCATCGCGGGTGTCTGGGGTGCGCACGCCGGCTCGCTTCTGCTGTGGATCTTCCTGCTCGGTGCCTGGACGGTGGCGGCCGCCTTCGGCACCTCGAGGCTCCCGCGGGAGTTCGCGGCGAGAGTGCTGGGCGTGCTCGGGGTGATCAGTTTCGGATTCCTCCTCTACACCCTCACCACCTCGAACCCCTTCATCCGGCTCGATCCGCCTTGGCCGGATGGGCAGGGCCTGAACCCGATCCTGCAGGACCCGGGCCTCGCTGCCCATCCCCCCATCCTCTACACCGGCTACGTGGGTCTCGCGGTGGCCTTCGCATTCGCCGGCGCGGCGTTGCTCGAGGGCCGGCTCGACCGGGAATGGGCGCGCTGGACGCGGCCCTGGACCACGGCGGCCTGGGCGTTTCTCACCTGCGGCATCACCCTCGGAAGCTGGTGGGCGTACTACACCCTCGGCTGGGGCGGGTTCTGGTTCTGGGACCCCGTGGAGAACGCCTCGCTCATGCCATGGCTCATGGCGACAGCCCTCATTCACTCCCTCGCCGTGACCGAGAAACGCGGTCTGTTCAAGAGCTGGACACTCCTTTTGGCGGTGCTCGGATTCTCGCTCAGCCTCCTTGGCACCTTCCTCGTGCGCTCGGGCGTGCTCATCTCGGTCCACTCGTTCGCGGTAAGTCCCTCGCGCGGGGAGTTCATCCTCACCTTCCTCGTCATCATGATCGGCGCGGCGCTCGCACTCTATGCCTGGCGGGCGCCGCAGCTGAAATCCGAGGCGGGTTTCGAGCTCACGGCGCGCGAGTCCTTCCTGCTCTTCAACAACATCCTGCTCGTGACCGCCTGCGGCACCGTGTTCGTCGGGGAGATCGCCCCCATCATCTACACGGCGCTCGGGTTCGGGAAGCTCTCCGTCGGACCACCGTACTTCAACCCGACCTTTCTCCTTTCCATGCTGCCGCTCCTTGCGCTCGTGTCCCTCGGCGTGCACTCCCGCTGGAAGCGCGGCGGGTTCGGCGATCGGGGCAAGACGCTCATCCTGACACTCGCGGCCGCGGCCGTGATCGGGTGCGGTGTGATGTTCGGGGTGTTCAGCGGAGGCGGGGTGCTCGCCGCGGCGGGCATGACGCTCGGGGTGTGGATCGTGCTGTCCTCGCTGGTCGATCCCATCATCCGGCTGCGGCGGCGCATCAGGATCCCGCGCTCGGTGCTCGGCATGACCATCGCCCACATCGGCCTCGGGATCTTCGTCTTCTCCCTCACCGCGGTGCAGGGGTTCACGACCGAGCATGATGTCGCCATGCCCATCGGCGGGGTGACCCAGGCGGGCGCCTACACCTTCCAGTTCGAGGGCGTCAATCGCCTGCAGGGATCCGACTACGGTGGCGTGAGCGCCACCCTGCTCGTGACGCGCCACGGTGAGCCCGTGGCCGTGATGCATCCGGAGAAGCGCGACTACTGGGTGCAGCACATCGTCACCACCCATTCGGCGATCGACATGTTCGATGGCAGCAACATCCTGGTGGCGCTCGGGCAGGATCTCGGCGATGGCCGCTGGAGCCTGAGGATTCAGGTGCGCCCGCTGGTGACTTACATGTGGATCGCCGCCCTCATCATGGCCGCGGGCGGCATGCTGGCGATCTCCGACCGCCGCTACCGCATCGCGGCCGAGACGGTCGAGGAGCCCGCCACGGCGGCCGCGCGGGGTAAAGCCTGATGAATCGCTACCTCATACCGCTTGCGGTGTTCGCGTTGGTGGTGGTGGTGTTCGCCATCGGCATCGCCGAGGCGCCGCGCAAGGATCTGGTGCCCTCACCGCTCATCGGCAAGGAGGTGCCGAACTTCTCGCTGCCGAGCCTGACGGACCCGACGCAGGAGGTGAGCTCGAAGCAGCTGCTCGGGCACTGGTACCTGTTCAATGTCTGGGGCACCTGGTGCGTGTCCTGCCGGATGGAGCATCCGGAGCTGCTGCAGATCGCCCACTCGGGCGCCGTGCCCATCATCGGGCTCGATTGGAAGGACAGCCGCGCCGAGGCGCTCGAGTTCCTGAAGAAAGAGGGCGATCCCTATCAGCGGATCGCGGTGGACCGCAAGGGGAACGAGGCGATCCGCTGGGGCGTGTACGGCGCGCCCGAGACCTTCGTCGTGAACCCCAAAGGGATCATCGTGTACAAATACATCGGCCCGATCACCCCTCAGGCCTGGGTGCAGAACATCCTGCCGCACCTGCCGGCGCCGCAGACGGCCTCCGCGGGGTCCTGATGCGCGCCAGACTCTCAGCCAGGGTGCTCTTGCCGGTGTTGCTTTTCCTCGCGCCCGCCGCGCTCGCCATCGCGCCGACGCGGATGCCCACGCCGCAGCTCGAGGTCCGCTATGAGCGGCTCATCCACGGCTTTCGCTGCATGCAGTGTCAGGACGAGTCGCTCGCGGACTCACCCGTGAGCCTGGCCGCGGACATGCGCCGTCAGATCCGCCACATGCTCATCGCCGGGGATTCCGATCAGCAGATCCGTCATTTCTTCGTGTCCCGCTACGGCTATTTCATCCTGTTCAAGCCGCCCTTCGTCGCCCGCACCGCCTGGCTGTGGCTCGCCCCCGGGGCGCTGCTCATCATCGGGGCGATCTCCGCGATCCTTGTGATCCGCCGGCGCGCGATGTTGGTGAAGAGCGATGAGGAGGAGCCCGTGGAGGACACCCCCCGAGGTGAGCGCAGCTGATGGTTACCTTCATTTTTTTCGCCACGATGCTGGTGCTCGTCGGCGCGGCCCTGATCGTGGTTCCCCTGGTGAGACCGCTGCGCTCGCAGCTGCCCGCGGCGCGCTGGACAGCGATCGCCGTCTCGGCGCTGCTCGCGGTGGTCTCGGCGGGGCTTTACTTGAAGCTGAGCAACTGGTCATGGAGCAAGTCCCCGGGTGTTGACTCGCCCGAATCCATGGTCGAGCGGCTGATCCACCGACTCAACCGTCATCCTGACAACGTGGACGGCTGGTTGATGCTGGGGCACTCCTACGTGGTGTTGCAGGAGTATCCGCTCGCGGTGCGCGCCTATACACGCGCGAACGAAGTCGCCGGTGGGCGCAGCGCACCGGCGCTGGTGGGGGAGGCCGAGGCGATGATTCTCATCCGCGACTCCTCCCTCGATGGCCCGGCCGGCAAACTCATCGAAGAGGCGCTCGCGATCGACCCGAATTCCCCGAAGGCACTGTTCTTCGGGGCGGCCGCGGCACTGCGCCGCGGAGACCTCATCCTGGCCCGAACCCGCTTCAGCACACTCCTTGCCATGAATCCACCGGCCAACGTCAAAGTGGTGCTGAAACAGGAAATTGCCGGTATCGACAGCAAACTTGCCGAGAACGCGGCGCCTTCGGTGTCGAAAAAACACGATCCGCCTAAGCATTGAGCCTGTCGCCGCGGCACGACCTCGGTCGGGACAGGAACCCTCGGGGCTTGAGCGGGGTCTTAATTATGTTGCGGTGAGCGACGTATAGGTCTATCTCTTTCCGTGTCCCCAAAGGAGGAGAGTGCTCATGATCCAGCAAACTCATGAGGGACCCCAGTCCCCAAAGGGCATCCCGAGCCGCGGATTCGCCTCGATGAGCCAGGAACGGCAGCGCCAGATCGCCAGCATGGGCGGCAAGGCCGTGCCCGACAGCAAGCGTAGCTTCTCCCAGAACCGTCAGCTTGCAGCCGAAGCCGGCCGCAAGGGCGGCCAGAGCGTACCGGATGCGAAACGCAGCTTCTCGCAGAACCGGCGCCTCGCGGCCGAGGCCGGTCGCAAAGGTGGCCAGAGCGTGCCGGATGCGAAACGCAGCTTCTCGCAGAACCGGCGCCTCGCGGCCGAGGCCGGCCGCAAGGGCGGTCAGGCGAGCCATCACATTCCCACCACGCACCGGGAATGAGGGCTCCAGGCGCTTGAGCGGCCGCACTTGAAGGCCGCTGCGGGGCGCATGATCCCCGCCTCCCTTGAAAAAAGGGAGGCGGCGGGGGCTGAGACGCCGGCGTCCACCCGGGCGCGGGGGGCGGGGTGGTGTGTTGCCGTATCCGAGCGGCCCGTATCCAACACTTCACGCCCATCCCGCGCAGCACTCTCGAATCCCTCGCCGCCGTTGACCTGCGGCCGGGGGAGGACTATCGTTCGCGGCTGACTAGGGGAGCCCCGGCAGGGGGCTGAGAGGCCGACGGCGCTTCACGGGGCGGCGCGGCGACCCTTTGAACCTGATCCAGTTCATGCTGGCGTAGGGAAGGTTGCCGAATTCTCTCCCGCGTCAGCG